>JBEKUD010000001.1:0-117528 GCA_049515395.1 Candidatus Sulfotelmatobacter sp.
ACGCATCGGGTGCGTCAATCACGGACGCGAAAGTGACGTTGACCAACCTGGGCACACAGGAAAAGCGCACCCAATCGAGCGGGGCTGACGGGCTTTTCAATTTTGTGAACTTGTTCCCTGGGCAGTACCGGGTCGACGTGGAAAAACAAGGGTTCAAGCACTTTGTCCGCGGCGATGTCGCGGTTGACGTGGCGCAGAATACGCGTGTGGATGCGGCCCTCCAGGTTGGCGAAGTCAGCCAGGTGGTCGAAGTGACGTCGCAAACTCCGCTGCTGCAGACGGAGAGCTCCTCGCTGGGCACCGTCGTCGATCAGCGCGAAGCCAACGAGCTCCCGCTGAATGGTCGAAACATCTTCAACCTGACGACGATCACTCCGTCAGTGATCCCGCAAGGCAGCACGCAAGGGAACGTGGTCGGCAAGAATCCATTCGATTTCGCGAACTACCAAATTGGTGGCGCCTTCGCAAATGAGGGCGCGGAGTACCTGGATGGTCAACCCCTGAACATCGGCTACATCAACCTGCCGTTCCTGGTACCGACCCAGGACTCGATCTCTGAATTCAAGGTTCAGGACAACAACCTGGGACCGGACTGGGGAAAGTTTGCCGGTGGCGTCATCAACATGAGCACCAAGTCCGGAACGAACACTTGGCATGGCGAAGGGTATGAATACCTGCGAAACAAGGTGCTGAATGCCAATGAGTTCTTTAATAAGCAATCGGAAGTTGACGCTGGCACCCCGAACAAGCCGGTGCCCTTCACGCAGAACCAGTTTGGCGCCGCGGTGGGCGGAGCGGTCATCAAGAATAAAACCTTCGTATTCTTCAGCTATGAAGGTTTCCGGCTGCGCCAGGGCACACCGTTTAACACGACGGTTCCCACCCTTCAAGAACGCCAGGGAGACTTTTCCGACCTTTGCCTCACGGGATTCACAGGCGGAGTTTGCAACGACACGAATGCCGGTGTCCCGGTGCACCAGATTTACAACCCTCTTACCGCGACGTCGCTCACATCGACGCGGAAGCCTTATCCCTTCAATTGCATAGCGGATCTGACGACGTATTGCCAGACGAACGCTCCGGCCGTTGGCAATCAGATCAATCCAACCTCCGCTTATCTTCTAAACAAACTGATCGCAGATCCGACGACCGGAGGAACTGTTCTTAACTTCCTGAAGGACTCCAGCACAGGCGGCGACACGGACGAATACGTGGGCCGCGTGGACCAGACAATCAACAGCAAGCAGACCATTTTCGGACGCTTCACGTATTGGAAGCTGCTCAGCTTAGCGCAGGATCCGTTCGCAACCGGACTTTGCAAAGACCGTTGTGCGGAAAACACGAAGAGCAAGAGTGTGGCCCTCGGCTATAACTACGCCATCAGTCCGAACACCATATTTAACTTGAACGCTAGTATCAGCCGGTTCATTTATCTGCGCGACCCCATTAATAGCGGCTTTGATGTGACCCAAGAGGGCTGGCCGAGTGCTTACAACGCTCTGGTTCCAAATGAGGAACGCACCCCGCTGACTCCATGCTTCGGGCAGAATGATTCGCTGGTCGGTTGCAGCCAAGGACAGAGCGCGATCGGCGACTTCAACACGCAGTTCAATGTTTCGCCTCAGGTAACGATGATCCGCGGGCACCACAACTACGTTTGGGGCATGCAACTCGAAGAGGGTTACGACAATTACCTCCAAACCAACACAGGCGGTGGCTTGATCTCCTTCGGCGGGTCGTGGACTTCAGCCACACCTGGCACCGTAGGGGCGGGCAACGTACAGGGTGCTGGCGCGGGTAACGGCGAAGACTTTGCGGATTTCCTGCTTGGGTATGGCAACGGGCAGGGTGCCGCGTTCGGCAACCAGACCAGCGGTTCGCTGGTAATTTCTGGTCCAATTTCCGGCAAGCAGACCTACCGGGCCTTTTACTTTGGCGACACCTGGCATGCGACCCCCAAGCTGACCTTGAACCTGGGCGTGCGTTACGAGTTGCAAGGTCCCTGGTCGGAACGCTACGACAAGATGACTTACTTCAACCCGGCGGCTACGAATGCGTCTGTAACCGGGTGCAACGGGACCCCTGGTAGCTCTTGCCCAGGCGATCTCTTCCTGGTGGGAACCGGTGTGAATACGAGCCGAAATAATTTGCCGCTTTCCTATAAAGAGGTTTTGCCACGATTTGGATTCGCCTACGCGCTGGATTCCAAGACTGTAATTCGCGGCGGATACGGCATATTCTTCATTCCGAACTATGTGTCGTTCAATGCCAATCCGTATGTGGATCCGGTTAGCAGTTCCACTTCAAACTTCTTCTCCAGCAATGACCACGGCGTAAGTCCCGCTGCCTCACTCAACACAAATACGTGCGCCGAGCCTACGCTGGGCGGTGGTACCCTGGTCTGCGCGGGTGTGGGACCATTTAATCAGGGAACCTATTCCACGTCGGGAGTGCCCGTAACCGGAGCCGACAATATAACGCCCGTGCCGGGTCGCAACCCGCAGCCGAATGTCTCGCAGTACATTTTGACCCAGAACAATTTCTCGGCTACCGGTTATACCGTGCAGAAGTACGGATACTTGGAGCAATATAATCTTGACTTCCAGCGTCAGCTGCCCGGCGGTTTCTTCGCCGATGTGGCGTATGCCGGATCGCATGGTGTGCATCTTGAGCAGTCCAATACGAACGTCAACCAGATTCCTGACAGCTTCATCGCGCAGGCGGCCAGCCAATATGCGGCGAATCCAGCCGCTACCCCGACCATTGCGCAGACAGTTACGACGTATCCCTTCAGCCAAGCCCTTCCGGGCTCCCTTGGGCCGGGCGTGCTCATACAGGGCCAACTGGATCGGCCATTCCCCCAGTACGCGGGGTTGAACCTCAACGCTCTCGGCTGCTGCACCAGCAGTTACAACGCTCTGCAGGCAACTGTGACCCGGCGCTTCCAAAGCGGTGGCACTGTGCTGGTGGCCTATACCAATTCGAAACTGATGTCCAACACTGACACTCTCACCTCATGGCTGGAAGGCGGAACCACGGGAGGCGTAGGAGCAGTGCAGGACTGGAACAATCTGAATGGGGAGCGCTCTCTTTCCTCGCAAGACGTCTCGCAACGCCTGATTGCCAGTTATGTGCTTGATCTTCCCTTTGGACACGGCAAGAAATTCCTCTCCGGCTTGAGCGGGTTTAGCAATGCCGTGGTCTCCGGCTGGGGCTTCGATGGCATTACGACCTTCCAGCGTGGGTTCCCGGTGAAGATCAGTTGGGGCGGTGGTGATGCCCTCACCTCAGCGGGCCTGGGGATTGGAACACTTCGACCTGACTACGTCGCCGGGTGCGACAAGAACATCGGTGGAAGTTCGCTCTCTAGAGTGCACGAATGGTTCAACACAGCTTGCTTTACTGCGCCCAGCGGAAATAACCCCACGATTAGTACACCGGTTAATCCCTGGAGCTTCGGCAACGAACCCCGCGTCGATGCTACGCTTCGCCAGCAAGGAGTGGTGAATTTCGACTTCGCGGTGTTCAAGCGGACAACGATCATGGAAAGACTGAACGTCGAGTTCCGCGCCGAGATCTTTGATCTCTTCAATCACCCGCAGTTTGGACCGCCAAACGGAACTGCAACCAGTTCAACTTTCGGGGTAGTGACCAACACGGTGAACAACACCTTCCGGGTCGTGCAGTTCGGATTGAAGTTCATTTTCTAGATTCGAATGGCAACCCTACGGGCGGGAAAGTTTAACTTTCCCGCCCAAAGTTTTTTCGAAACAGTTGCTTGCGGAATCCCTTGGGTTTGCCGCTGCCCTATGGGTCGCGATCAAGCTTTGATCGTGTCCTTCAGCAAACATGAGAACCATCCACAGCATCGACTACCCCGAGGCGAAGAGGGCCATCGATCGAATCGTCGAAAAAGCTGGGCAGATGCAGAAGGCGGCGGTGGTTGCGGTCGCCGATGCTCATGGCGACCTTATTTGCCTGGCACGGATGGATGGAGCGCCAGTGTCATCCGTTCAAGTGGCGACGAACAAGGCTTGGACAGCGGCGCGCGAGCGCAAGCCCACCAGGGAGATCGGAGAAAAGGTAAAGCATCCGGAGAAGGGTCACGATATCTCCTACTACGGTGATCCAAAATATGTGGGGTGGGGCGGCGGCATCCCGGTTTGGAAAGACGGCGAAGTGGTGGGAGCGGTTGCGGTCAGCGGGCTGTCGTCGAATGAAGACATCGCTCTGGCTACGCTGGGCGTGGAACTGATCGCAGGCTCGTAAATTTTGGGGATGAACGGATCCCCGATCCGGCTAGAAACGAATCCGGACAAGAAACGATCCGCATTGAAGCGAGCCGGATTAGACGCGTGCCGTCGACGTTTCGTGTTCGGGTTTTGTAACGCGATTTAGTTTTTTGCGCGGCCAACGCGATTTGGTGAAAAACTCGTTGGCAACAGAGGGACGAGTGCATCCGCAAATTTGCCCGCACTGAGGCGACTTCGGAAATGTGGCCCGAAGCCTTGGACACCCGTGGCGCGTCCCGGGCCTGGCAAATTTTCCGAGTGAAGCGTCGGCGTCGCGCTGGCAGTGCGGAAAGCTCGATTCCACCTAGCCACGGGCTGTCCGCGGGCCGGTGGTGTTTGCGAACAACGTAGGAGCCCGGGGAGCCGTCATGCCCTTCCCCCGCGATGGTACGGTCCGGGCCCCAACGTTTTCGCCCTCGATTTCGAGTGATGATGGCGATGGCGCTACTCCTGCCCCGGTCATCAACAGCCCCTGAGATCGGCTAGGCGATACCTGCAGCCTTGCTGCGAACCCGTCGTCGAGGCGCGGAAGCGGTTTCAATTCTGTTCCGTCCCGCTGCTTTGGCGCGGTAGAGCGCTTTGTCGGCGGCTTTGATCACTTCTTCCGCAGACGAAGGCTCCCGGTTGGCGGAAGCGACTCCGATGCTGGCCGTAACCGAGAGTTCGGTGGGAACAGTTGCGTGCGAGAGTTGCCGGAGGCCCGCTCGAGCTGGAGCCGGCGCTGGCGGATTGCGGCGGTCGGGGCCGCGCGCCTCCTCTCTGCGGTCTTTGGCGCGGAGGCGAAAGCTGCTGGATTCGATGACGGCGCGCAACTGTTCCAGATGATCCATCACATCGCGCGTCGACTTGCCGGGAAAGACGACAGCAAATTCCTCTCCGCCGCAGCGGTAAGCCTGTCCTCCGCCGCTCACGCGAGCAAGGCGCGATGCAACCAGGCGGAGCACCTGATCTCCCGTGTCATGGCCGTAGGTGTCGTTGCAGCGTTTGAAGTGATCGATGTCGACCATCGCGATGGAATAGGGCGCCTGCAGGCGAAGCAAGGAGTCGTGAAAGGCGCGGCGCGAGGGCAAGGCGGTGAGTTCATCATGATAGGCGAGGAGGTAGGAAGTTTCGATGATGGAGACCGCAAGGATCGAGGCTGCGGTGGCGAAGTAGGCATCAGGTATGCGTCCGCCGCCGCCAAAGCGGAGTGACAGCAAGGAAGCCACCAGAGCCCAGAGGAGTCCGCTCTCCGCGGGTTTGCGGAATAGCAGGAATCGAATGAGAAGCATAAGTGCTGCGAGCGCGCATGCAATCACCGTGGCGAAAGGTAAAGGTTGCGGAACTGCTGGATGGTGCAAAGCGCGGTGCGCGATCGGCGCCAGAGAACCAGGACGGCAGAGAACGGCGACCACGACCGACTCGACGAACAGCATCAAGGCGGGAGGCGCGATGGCGGAGAAGGTGAATCCCTTTTCCTGCGCCAGCGAAAGCAGAACAAAGTTCAGCGGTAAGAGCAGGCCTATGGCCGCGAGAGCGGTCTTTCCCGGCGCGCCGCTGGCGGCATCCACGGTAGAAAAATAAGAAAGTGCGCGTTCGGAGAGGAATATCACGAGCAGCGCAAAAAAGACGCGGCTGGAGTGGAATCGCCAGGCGATCAATAGACCGGCGATCAAAGCGGCGTTAAGGGCGAAGTTGATGAGCGCGAGGTTGGGAGTGACCAGTCCCGTATGCAGAAGGACCGCGACAGCCAAAAGCCAGATGGCTGGAGTCAGGAGAGACTTCATTCGAGTTTGGCCCTGACTATCATCAGGAATCTTTACGTTGCAGGCGGAGTCCTCTGCAGATTATTGTGTTCAGGTTATATCTGGAATTGGGCGGAGAGTGATTGACGGAAAGGGTTCGGAGAGGCACGTCCCGGCCTTTTCCTGCTATTCATCCGCGGGTGCCCCGTCCTTGTCCCTGTATTTTTTGCAGAGACAGGGCGGGTTTTTATCCCGATGCACGATTTGTCGCGTGACGCCGAGCTGTTCTTCTTCTTCGCACTGTCCGGTCGAGCGTCGAATACTTGTCCATAGGGGCTGGCCCACCCTCGTATCACCACGGCTGAGGCTGCCCCACAGTTCGTGATTTTTGAAGCGTGGGGGACTCGCGGGGTTTTGAGCTAAGGCATGGTCACGCCAACGATCCAGTCCCTTTCCGTTTGCCCGTGAACCTTCCACCATCAGAGCGAGCTCCCGACCGCGCTGCTGGTTGCAACCGGATTATGGCTGGGGGAGATCCAGCCGCACCACGTCCGAGTGCCCCTGCACTCGTTCGAGGACAACTTCGCGACCGTCTGGGGAGATGTCAAAGTCCTGAATGTCGAAGTCCGGAGCGAGGTTGGTCAACTGCCGCTCGGCGCCCGTCTTCAGATCGATGAGCCAGAGATTTTTATGTTGAATGTCTCCTCGCAGCTAAATGAGTGCCCGTCCATCGGGCAGGAATGCCAGGTGTCGAGCCCCCCGAGTAAGGGTCAAAGCCGGCAAGTGATGCGCTGCGGCCTCGGCCGTGACGGCTTTCACTGAGAAGGTGGTGCCAATGTCGGGTCCCGAGTAGACAACGAACTGGCCGGCGGGCGCCCACGCGGGATCAAGCGAGTACTCCCCAATAAAAGGGATCATCGTTCTGCAACTCTCGCTGATGGCGAGCATGAACTCCGCTTATAATGCGATCTCGTCAACAATCAATGCCTTGCCCCGGGCGGTTTCGTCAAAGTGCGCTCGGCTTGTACACTTCGAGAAGCACGCGCGCATGCTACCGGCTGCTGCGGTGCAGGTAGCGGCTAATAGGGGCTAAAAGCAGAAATCAACCCTATCAATCGCAAACGGAGACGGACCAGTTCATGGCGGCTACATCTAGACAGCCTGATTTCCCGCAACAGGTTCTCACCACGTGTATTTCCAAGTCTCAAACCAGGGTAGAATTGTGGGTCGAATTCATACAGTCCATCGGGGCGCAAAGGATGGCAGAGATAGGCGTCTACCGAGGGGATTTCGCGAAGGACGTGTTGCGGCATTGCGAGGGTTTGACTGCCTATTACATGATCGACCCGTGGAGACACTTGAACGACTGGAACAAGCCAGCAAATCACGATGACGCTGCCCTCGAGGAGTTCTTCCAAGAAACAAAGGCTAAGACCGACTTCGCCGCAGCCAAAAGAGTGATCTTGCGGGGGAAGACTACTGAAGTGATCGAGCAGATACCAGACGGCGAATTAGATCTTGCATATATAGACGCTGATCATACCCTGAAGGGCATCGCAATTGATCTGATTCGGGTATACCCGAAAGTGCGTGCTGGTGGCTTCCTGGGCGGCGACGATTTTAATCGATCGGCATGGGAGCATAAGACTATGTTTGAGCCGACGCTGGTGTTCCCGTTTGCTGTTTACTTCGCAGAGGCGGTAGGTGCTACGATCTACGCGCTCCCCTACGACCAGTTCTGTATCCAAAAGGGCAATTGTGCGCAATTCGCCTTTGTCGATTTGACCGGGAAATACGACGACATGAGCCTTCGAAATCAATTCACTCCAGAAAAGCTCCTCAAGTTCACAATGTGGGAGCGGTTTCCGCGCCTGATGCGAGTCGTCAGGAAAATAAGAGACTTAGTCTTGATCACTCGGTGAAACAAAAAAGAGGACTTATCTTTCGCTGCAAAGCGGTGTGTACGAGCCATCGAAGTTTCCGGCGGATTCATCGACGGAATCAGTCGATCGGTTGAAATCTGATTCCGCCACTGAGCGCCGAGCGGGCCACGTCGATTGGGGGTTGAATCAGGAGCAACAGGCTACGCGGTAAAGCGGAGCACAGGTTGGGTTGCTGTTCCAGGACTGTGCCAGCAGCCAATGGGTTGAATGCGATTTGCGTCAAAGTGAAGCATACTGTTTTGCAAAGGATTTGAAATGCCGGACCTAAATGGGACCCTTCATCTCGATATGTGGCGGCAGTACAAAGAACGGAACTCGTTCTTCGGTCGCCTGCGTAGAGCTGCGCGAGAGCTTTTCTCTGCTCCTCCGTTGTACGGCATGGAATGGGGCGACCCCGAGACGGTTAGTCCGCTTGGCTTCATTCGGGACCAATATGTTCTTCGCTATGTCAACCCAGAACAAGCGGCGCTGGAAATCGGACCTGGTGGGGGACGGTGGACCCGCTACCTTCGCGGCTTTCAGCGGCTCTATGTAGTAGATTACCATCCTGAGTTGCTGCAAGAATTGAAGAGGAATTTCAATCTCCCCAATATGACATTCATCCAGAACAACGGAGCTGATTTCCCTGGAATCCCGGACGGCTCGATCGATTTCCTATTCAGCTTTGGCTGTTTTGTGCATCTCGATGCACACCTAATTGAAGCATACGTGAAGAACATGGGAAGGATTCTTAAACCCAGTGCCAATGTTGTCATCCACTATTCAGATAAGACAAAGATACTAGCTCAAATGAATCCCGCTTTCTCCGACAATACCCCCGGACGCATGAGGCAAATGGTCGTGCAATCAGGATTTCGGGTTCTGGAGGAAGACCTGACAACAATGTGGCACAGCTCAATTATTCGTTTTGCCAAATAGTTAGTTGGGTTTGTCAAAAGCAGGTTTGCGCATGCCAATGCGGAAAAATAGACGTGTCTGAGACCACAGGCTGCCGCGCTACTCCATTGCATAAGCCGAGAGTGAGCGGCGAATGCCGCGTTGCGTTTACTATGCAATGGCAGCGGGCGCGCGATCGATACAACGAAAACGTCGACTTCTTCGCGGCCTACGTAATCCCGCAAAATGCCTGGTATGTTCTCCCTTCGTCCGTCGTGCTGAAACCAAAAGCCACGACCTGATGCTATGCCCCGCGCGCCAACTCAGGCGCGATCTTTAATCTCTACGAGGTCTACCGCGAAGCATGGAATCTGATGCGACACCCGCCGCCGCGCGCCTAATTCGAGAGGGATGACAGGCCGTTTTGCGCGCCAGGAAGCTTCAACTCACGCCCGCTGTGCGTAGAGGAACGGCCGCTCTTCCATGCTTCGCCAGAAATAGACGAGGATAATCACGCTGGCGACCGCGGCATAGGCACACCACAGCGAGGTGAACGCATAGCGCTTGTACTCCATTACAATCAGGAGAATCGCCAGGTTTGCCGCACCGAAGATTACCATCATCCTGATCTTCGAGAAGAATAGCGATCCGCAAGTTGCGATCACGTACAGCACGGCAACCGCCGTGTTGTTGGTCGCTTGATTGATATACACGATACTGTTTCCCTTGACATAGACCTGCAACGGGTAAGCGGTCAACGCCCAAAGTATGTAGAGAGCTGTTGCTGCGCCCAGGCCGAGCAACGGCCGCATGCGGCTGCGGCTATTCGCGTCGGGCTCGAACAGCAGCACGCTTAGCGGCAGCAGGAACGGGAGTAGGCCTTGAGCATACAGCATGAACGCCGCGCCCATGTTGTGCGCCACCGTGGGCGAAAGAATCCCATCCAGTCCCAGCCAGACGAATCCCTCGATGAACTGATGAATGGCAAACAGCGCAGGCAAGGCCGCGAAGAGTAGTTCACGGCGATGCTTTACCCTCGTCACTGTAGCGACGCCAATGGCGCCGAGAACTCCGCTGCCAACAAAGTTCGCTGTGGCTGAGAAACACATGGCTCGTCTTCTCCGTCTGCGAGGATCACATTTGTCATCGCAGAACGCAAAACATTTCTTCGGATGTTTTGCCAAGGGATAGAGACGGGACGAGCCAGAAAAGTGCTTGCGTTTTCCGTGCGTCAATTGTTTGTGGTCCGAGAAAAATCAAATCGGTTCAGTCGCCAACGAATTCGATCTCGGTGGAGTCGAGTTGATCCGTAGACCGGCTGCTGATTCCAGCAAGCCACACGCTCACCAGTGAAACGACTCCTAACAGCGCAACGCAGCCGGGCCAGGCTGCTGAACGCCAGAACCAGGCGGTCAGGGTAGCGCCGAGGCTTCCCCCCAAATAATAAAAGGTAACGTAGAGTCCGGCGGCGGAGGAGCGCGCGCGGCCTGCGATTGCGCCCGTCTGTACCGTGGCGGCAGCTTGTGCCACGAAGACTCCGGAAGAGAAAATGGCGAGGCCAAAGACGACTACGGGAAGCGACTTCAACAAGGTGAGGAGCAGTCCTGCGATCATCATGGTGCAATACAGGGCGGCGGTTCGGCGAAAGCCGAAATGATCGAGGAAGCGTCCGGACTGCGGAGTGATCACCGCTCCCAGCAAGTAAACAAAGAAGATGCCACCGAGTTGCGCGGAGTTCAGATGGAACGGCGCCGCGGCGAGGTAGAAGTTGGCGTAGGTAAAGCATCCCACTAACGCGAAGAGGATGGTGGCGCCCATGCCGAAGTTGGCCAGCAGGCGTGGATTGCGGAGGTGTTCCTGGGCATGATGCAGCACCTGCCGAAGGCCTTCGGCTCGCACAAAATTTTTCGCTAGCGGAAGCCATGCGCGGACGATGACGGCGCCGATCAGATTGAGGAGGGCGAGCACGACGAAGGTGGCTCGCCAATGCCAGTGAGTGGCGATTACGCCAGAGATAAATCGTCCGAGAAATCCGCCGATCACAGTTCCCGCAATGTAGGAGGACATGGCCTTGCCCACGCCGCGTCCAGCCCACTCCTCGTTCACGTAAGCGAGCATGACGGCGATGACGCCAGGTACGAAAATGCCCTGGGCAAAGCGCCAGAAAATCAGCGCGCGCAGGCTGGAGGAAGTGGCTGCAAGCGCAGTTGGAATTGTCAGCAGGAACAAAGAAGGAACAATCACTTTCTTGCGGCCGCGGCGCTCGGCAATCATGCCGATGAACGGTGCCGTGAGTGCGGTGGCAAAAATCGTGGCGCTGACGGTGAGACTGACTTTCAGCTCGGAGGCATGGAAGGTCTCTCGCAAAAGCGGGAGTAAGGGCTGGGTGCAGTAGACATTGAGGAACGTGCACGTGCCGGCAAGCATGGCGGCGACCGTTGTCTTGTCGAGCTTTCGCAAAGAATCCGGACTCCAATTCTGACGTGTCGATGATATGCGAAGTTTCGTTGAGGTGGGAGTGAACACTGCCGGTTGAAAATTTTGTCGCAGTCGTGACCTCGGGTGGCTGTTGTAAGAAAAGGTTGAGCCTTCCCTTTTTGAATCCCATTTCCGTTTCTGCAGACCTTCCCCTTAGTGCCCTATGGTTTCCGGGGCATGTCGGCGCGCTTTAACTAGAGTCGCTCTGTCATTAAGAACTCCTTATGAGAATTCTGATTGCAGAAGATGATGCAGCTCTGGCTAATTTTGTGCGGCCCGGGTCGCAGGGGGAACCTTACACGGTGGACGTGGCCGAGGACGGGGAACAGGCACGCAACATGGGAAGCGAAGTTGACTCCGATCTGGTCATCCTAAATCTCAATCTGCCCGTCTGGATGGAGTGGTGGTGTTGCGCCACCTTCGGCTGCGACGGCCGACTCTGTCGGTGCTGGTGCTGACTTGGAGGAGCTCCGTGGAAGACCGGGCGCCGTGTCTGGACACAGGCGCCGCCGATTATCTGCCAAAGCCATTTTCATTCAGTGAATGATCCGCGCGCATTCGGGCGCTGCTGCGGCAACGCCACCTGCCGTCGGAGTCCGTGCTGGTGGTCGAAGACCTCAAGCTGGATTGCGTGGAAGACCGTGTAGAGCGGGCCGGCCGCGGCATTGAGCTCATCGAAGGAGTTTATGCTCCTGAAATATCCGATGCGGAATGCCCGGGAGGCAAGTCCCGCGCGCCATGATCATCGAACAAGTCTGGAACCTCACAGCTATACCAACACCAATGGGGTGGATGTCTATATCTTTGGACGGTCACAGAACGTGCAGTCCCTGCGGGGAGCGGTGGTGAGCCTGGGATTCCATCATGTCAGCGACATCGCCATGTCCTGTGGCGTGTTGAATCTTGGTCCCGGCGATAAGACAGCCCGAATCCAGTTGTCTTCTGGGAGCGCTCCCTGGGATGCGCCCGGGTTTGCCGCCGGCTGGCACGCGAAATTAAATTTGACGATCCGGCAAAGCGTACCTTGCAGGTCTGCTGCACGATTTGGGAATCATCGTCCCTCCCTGGGTTTTGCCCAAGGAATTCCGTGCGGCGTGGGAAATCGGCAAGGCGAGCGGGATCCCGCTGCACAAGCCGGGCAGAGCACGACGGGATTCAGCCATTGTGACAGTGGGCGTCTGCTCGCTGAACGTTGGCAACTCGCCCCTGCATTGATCGAGGTGATGAGTCATCACCACGTGCCAGAAAAATCCGTGGAGCACGCGGGATTCGTCGCCCTGGTACCGTTGGCCGATTTGCTTTGTCGCATGAGTGGTCTGAATTACGGTTATGTGGAACAGCGGCAGATGGACCTGGCCGCGGAGCCCGGCTTTGCCCTCTTGGCCGAGCATTTCACGACCCAAAGAGATTTGACTGGGCTGGTCTCACCTTCGAGCTTGATTCCTACATGGAAGAGGTTCAATGCCTGGTCCGGGATTATTCCGCGGAGTGAATCATGACAGAGTTGCGCAACTGTTACTTCGGAGCCGTAAGGATCGTTCCGTTGGGGTCAAGCAACAGGCGTCGGGTTCCCGCAGGTGCAGCGAAATGGAACGAACTTTCCGCACCGTCGGCAAACACGCGGCCCAGCAACACGGTAGCTTTGCCGGGTAGTAAAGCGTAAATCGGGACGGAGGTCACGAAGTTATCACTGACATCCTTTTGCCGTATCAGTCCGGTCACGGACCAACCGTTCGGCTTTGCTACGAATTTGACGCTTTGTAATTCCAGCCGTGGCAGGGAGGTCCCGTTCACCCAACTATCCAGGAACCAATCGAGCGAAGCCCTTCCTTCATAGCGTAACGATGGCGGCAGATCTTCCGCAAAAACGTCAAGCAATTCGCTCGTGGTGATTGCCTTCCCTTGATAGCGCTCGCGAAGTTTACGAAGAGAGCGTACGAAGGCTTCTTCCTCGCCAGCTCGTCCCAAATTGTTCTGCCCGGAATTTGCCGCCGCATCCTGCAACATCGAACGCAGCATATGAAACAGCCAGGTCCCTCGGCCATAAGTGATGGCTTCGTAGCCTTGCGGGAAATGTGAGGACAGGAGACGGCTTCCCAAAGTTACGGGTCCAGCATCTTTTCGAAGGTTCCCGTCTTTGTTCTTCTCCACCAAGGCTCGCCGATACTTTTCGAGGACCTGCTGGAAGCCTGCGGGATTTTTTCCCTGGAGAATCATCAATGCGCAATAATTCGCCAGCCCCTCCGAGAACCACTGATCACGATAGGTTTTCCATGTGACCAGGTCGCCCCACCACTGGTGCGCCGCTTCGTGGGCGGGAATCTGCCGATCGATCAATTCGCGGGAAGCATCCATGTGAAGTCTTTCACGCTCCTCCGGCGTGAGGAAAGCATAGGAAGAAAGGAAGACCAATCCCGGCCACCCTTGGCTCTCCCGCCCCGGCAACTGGGTCAGGGCCAGCTTGCTGTACGGGAAGGGACCGAAACGCTCGGAGTAGTAGCGAATCGCCTGAGCAGTAGATTCAGCGACTGCCATTGCATTGTGCGCGGGAGATGGCGCGGGCGAAGTAATTGGCGGCGGCAATGGGATTTTATGGCGGGATGGCTCCGGCTCGGAGTCAATGGAGGCCCGAGGCGTGGCGAAGTCCCGTTCCACGCCGACTGTGGCGTAGGTGTCAACGTTGATGTTGCCGGCTTGTGCGGTGACTCGAACATATTTGCCGAGGTCGAATCCGGCGACCGGAATGGGCCGTTCCGAAACCCAACGGGACACTGGATAGCCTTCGGAGTTCGGCGAACCCCCATCGCGCGCCGGCATTGATGGCGCATTTGGCAACGCCTCCGGTCTGCCCGTAGCAACCAGAGTCCATCCCGGAGGATAGTGGAAAGTAAGATCGAAATTGGCCATAGCCAAACCGCGGTTGGGATACCATGTGCCACGCGCGCCCACATAAAGCAGCCCCTTGCCAGCTTCGGCCAAGACTTCTCCCCGGTAGACGAAGCGCAGGCTGATCTTTTGTCCGATGCGGGCCGGCTCCAACAGAATCACGGCCACCATATCGTTCCCACTGCGGGCCAGCCGTGTACCCTCGACCGCTGGATTTTGAATGAACTCCAACGGGTGTCCGTCCTGCTCTACTTTTTGGATCTTCAGAAAGCGCGACAATTCGAACACGATGAAGCGCGATCCGTTGCGCAGCACTTGCAGATCCAGCTTCACCTCTGCGTCAAGCTCCTTGGGGGGGATGACCTGAGCATCGATCGTGTAACTGGGCACTAAAAAAGGATCTTCAGGCCCGTCTGTTTCCACAAGCTCAGCCTGCTGCCCTTGTCCTCCCGCCGTGCGTTCCAGGCTATCGTGTCGGATTGAGAAAGAGGTCCAGACGTCGTAATAAACGGTTCCGTCATCTCCAGTTTTGGCCTGTCCCGCCTCCACTTGTTCCGCCGCAGTCGAATCGAAGAGCACGTCGAACACGCCCAGAGTATTCCCCTGAATCCGCGCATGCAGCATGCGATCCGCCGCATTCATGGATGGAGAAGCTTGGCGAGCGCTGCGGTCCTCGAAGGGAAGCATCGCACTAAAATCGGCCAGCAATCTCATGGCATCCACAGCTGCCAGATTGCGCGCTGTTTGGTCCCATCGAGTCACGAACTCCTCTGCATCTTTCGGTTCTCTGAGGGCTGGCTGCAACTCGGCCGCCATATTGTCATTGAAGCGAAAGTAAGCGGTGGAAAACCGCTCTTCAAGGATTGCCATCCCGGTGAACAGGCTCATGGACTTTCGTTCCATTTCATGGGGAGGGATCAGCAGGACTTCTCCGTCCCCTTCAAAAAATGCTCCGGTAACCCTGCCCAGAACGTCTTTGGTGAAGGCGATGGTGCCATCTTCCAAAGTGATATGGATCGCAGAACGATCGAGAGAACCGTCGCGCACCCGAAAAACTCGCGTGGCATCGAGTCCGACACCGCTTAGTTGCAGATAGAGCGACTCTGCAGGGCCCGGCTGGTGCGTTTGTACTGATGGGGACTGAACTATGTTTGCGTGCGCACACGGTGAAACTGTCGTGCAAGCGACCAGCATGATCGCTACGCGGCACAGTGAAGACGGTACCTTGGTTACGTAGGGAAGAATGCCCACAGTTGCTAGAATGCGCTTCAATGGGGCTTCGTGTCACTACTTTCGCGACGTTAGGGATGACTCTGCTGGTTGCCGCGACGGCGTCCGCCGACACGATCTATTTGAAAAATGGCCGGACGATCCTGGCGGATCATGTTCGGGAAAATGGCAGCCGCTACGAATACGAAATCGGCGACGACACTTACGGTATTCCCAAAAACTCAGTGCAACGAGTCGAGGCCGGCGGCATGCCCGCCAGTGTGCGATCCGCAGCCAATAAAGCCGACGCGCTTCCCGCGTTCACCCCGGCCGATAGCCTTGCGATGGAGGGTGATCTTCAAAAAATCGTTATTCAAGATGGCAAGGTCAACTCCGAAGCGCTTGCGAAACTGGAAGGCAAAGGAAATGCCGAGTTGAGCGCCACCGCTGATTTTATTGCCGGCAAGTTCGAATTCGACCACGGCAACGTCGAGCAATCAGGCCGCTATTTCGAGAGCGCTCTGCGCTTCCAACCGGAAAATTCCACTGTCCTTATTTACTACGCAGCCCTGCTGGTGCGCACGGGAAATCCGACGAGGGCTTTAACCTATGCCCAGCGAGCCGTCAACGGTGCACCCGATTCGGCGGATGCATACACGGTGCTGGGCTATGCGCAGCAGGCTTCCGATCGCACCAAAGAGGCGGTCGCTTCCTGGAAGCGTTCGCTCGAACTTCGTCCCGACCCCAATGTTCAGCAATTCTTAGCAAAGGCGCAGCGCGAGCAGAATGTCGAGGGTGAGTTCGCACAGCGAGAGAGCAACCACTTCGTGCTGCACTACGAGGGTAAGCAGACCTCGGAAGGATTCCGTGGACAAATCCTGGCGGCGCTCGAATCGGACTATGACGATCTCACGCGGGATTTGGGCACGCCTTCGCGCGACAACATCTTAGTGACTTTATATACCGAGCAAGCATTCTTCGACGTGACCCGAGCGCCCTCATGGACGGGAGCGCTCAACGATGGAAAACTGCGCATCCCGATCAGCGGCCTTAGCTCGATGAGTCCCGAGTTGGCGCGAGTTCTGAAGCACGAACTGGCGCACTCGTTCATCAATCAGCTCTCGGCCGGACGGTGTCCGCTATGGTTGCACGAAGGCATTGCCCAGCTCCTCGAACCAAAATCTTTGGGAGGCGATGGACGCCAATTGGCTCAGCTCTATAAATCGCAAAACGACATCCCGCTGAACGCGCTGGAAGGGAGCTTCATGCGCTTCTCTGGCGCTCAGGCCTACGTGGCTTACGCGGAATCGTTGGCAGCCGTCTCCTACATCAATGACGTTTACGGGATGGGCGACATCCAGCGGATTCTGCAACGTCTCAGCGAGGGCAATTCCGCCGAAGCCGCCTTGCGAGCGACCATCCACTCAGATTATGGCCAACTCGAGTCGGATCTGGCTAAATACCTCAGCGAAAAGTACGGCGAATAGTCCGAGGTAGTTGGAATGAGGGTAAGACTCGATTGCCCGCCATCCGCGCTTGTGCTAGCTTCAGTTTCAATCTTCCTGAATGTGCGCCTTATTCCAGCCCGGTGAGTCCGAACCCCTGCCTCGGCTCGAGCCCACCAACAGCCAGTTTCCCAGGATTGAGGGCGCGGAAATGGCTGCCACCACTTACGGCAAACGAACTGCGGGAGATTTCTACGATTGCGTGCGAGTCGGCCCGGAGCGCATTTTGTTTGGCCTGCTCGATGTTGCGGGCCGCCGTGAGAGCAACGAGGGTATCCTCGTGGCAGCCAAAGATATGTTTCGCACGCTTGGAGCCGAACTTTTTTCGCCCCCCGACTTCAATGAATCGGAAGCGATGAGCGAACTCTGCCTTCGCCTCAATCGGGGGGTAATGGAAGCTGCCGGTGGCGTCTGCGCGTGCCCCGCATTCATCGGCTGCTATCATGAAAAATTCGGCACTCTCTGCTACACCAACGCCGGACACACGCCGGGGCTGCTGCGCGACAGAACTGGGATTGCTGAACTGGCTTCCACGGGATTGCCGCTGGGCTTGTTTTCCCATGCTACTTGTGACGCTCCCACAGTGGGCATGGAGAAAGGAGCAATTCTCCTGCTGGTCTCGCGTGGAGTGGTTGAGGGCAAATGCAAAGAGGAGAACGCGGAAGATCAGGAATTCGGTTTGGAGCGCGTGAAAGAACGTCTGCTGGCCGATACTCTGCAGAATCTACAAACCGTTGGCGGGGCTATTTTGGCTGCGGTTGGCGAGTTCACCGGCGAACCCCTGATACGCGATGATATGACTGCTCTCGTATTGGCGCGGAGCGGCTAAGGGTGACGGATCGCAACCTGGAAAAATGGCCAGTGCATCAAAACACTCCTGTCAGGCGTTGAGAGTTGTCTTGAAGTAGTAAAATACCGAAAAGGCCGTGACCCACTTTCGCCCGCAAGCCCAGGCAGCGTGGCGGCCCACCGAAAAATCTTATGAAAAGAATGCTCCTGATCGTTGCCAGTGTGACCTGTTTGTCAGCCTTCGCTGCGGGCCAGGTGATCGAAGAGGTCGTCGCTCGCGTGAACAGCCAGATCATTACCCTTTCCGAGTTTCAGCGCAGTAAGGATCAGCTTAAAGATGATGTCAAGCAGCAGGATGCGGCCAATGCGGACAAGCTTTTCAGCCAGCGTGAAAAAGACATCCTGCGCGACCTGATCGACCAACAGCTTCTGCTTGAAAAGGGCAAAGATCTGGGAATTACTGGCGACACGGACCTGATCAAGCGCCTGGACCAGATGCGCAAGGATATGAAACTGGAAACCATGGAGGACCTTGAAAAGGCCGCGACGGCGCAAGGCATTTCCTATGAGGATTTCAAGCAAAACATGCGTAACCAGATCATTACGCAGAAGGTGATCGGAGAGGAGGTGGGCTCCCACCTTAGCATCACTACCGACGAGCAACAGAAATTTTATGACGAGCACAAGAGTGAGATGGAGCAACCTGAATCGATCAAACTAAGCGAGATATTGATCGCTCCAGAGAAGCCGGCTGACAAAACCACTCCCGCCAAAGCCAGAGAGGATCCGAGCGCTGATCCCAACGCTGCAGGAGTGGACAATCCGAAAAACCAGGCGGCAAATGATGCCGCTACACCAACGGACGAGACTGCAGCCTTGGCTGCAGCGGAAGCCAAGGCGAACGGCCTGCTCAAACAAATCCGCGCCGGGGCGAATTTCGAAGATCTCGCGAAAAAGTATTCTTCCGGTCCTTCGGCAGCACAAGGGGGAGACTTGGGCGTGTTCAAGCGCGGGACACTTGCCAAGGAAATTGAGGACAAAACCTTCGCCATGAAGTCCGGTGAAGTCAGCGACGTAACCCGCACGAAGCAGGGCTACATAATCTTGAAAGTCACCGATCATCAGATGGCGGGCATTCCGCCGATGAAGGATGTGTCAGCCAAAATCCAGGACGCCTTGTATTACGAAAAGCTGCAGCCGGCTCTGCGCGCCTATCTCACCAAGCTACGCGAAGAGGCCTATATCAAATACAAGGATGGCTATGTGGATTCGGGCCAGAGCCCAAACCAGACAGTGCCGATTGAAACGGCCGCCGCCAAGGAGACCGATGCCAAGAATCTAAAGAAGAAGAAAAAGAAGTTCCTGGGCGTTCTCTAGCCCTAGCACGGAAGGTCCTATGCCGGCTTCGCCGCCGTTGCTTTCTGGTTTACACTCATGGACAGAATGAAAGATTTCTATATCTGCGAGTGTACCCGGCACGAAAACAAAATCATTACGTCGAATTTTGTAGTGGTCTCCAAGCAAATCAAGCCTAAGAAGACCGGTGAGCCATACCTCGCTTTAACCCTGGGCGACCGCAGCGGTCAACTGGATGCGAAGATGTGGGACAACGTGGAAGAGGTGCTCAATATCTTTGAGCAGGATGACTTCCTCAAGATCAAGGGCTTGGTCAATAAGTACAAGAACCGTTTCCAACTCACCATCCACAAGCTGCGGAAGCTTGGCGACTCGGAAATCGAATTCGCCGATTACCTGCCTAAGACCCCCCGAGATATCGATGAACTCTGGCAGACGCTGACTGATTTTGTCAGGTCGTTTCAGAACCCTCATCTTCGAGCGCTGGTCGAAGCCTTCATGTCTGACCCGGAGATCGCGGCCGCTTACCGCAATGCTCCGGCCGCCAAGACGTTGCACCATGCTTTTATCGGCGGACTGCTCGACCACGTAGTCTCTCTTTTTCGGTCATGCGACCTGGTCGGCAGGAATTATCCTCAGGTCAACCGGGACCTGTTGCTGACCGGCGCTTTTCTGCATGATATCGGGAAGATCCACGAACTGGCCTACAATCGCTCATTTTCCTACACGACTCGTGGCCAACTGCTCGGGCACATGGTGATCGAACTGGAAATGGTGCAGGCTAAGATTGCGTTGGTTCCAGGATTTCCTGACGAGCTCAAGACCTTGCTGGAGCACCTCATCATCAGCCATCATGGAGAATACGAATTCGGTTCGCCCAAGTTGCCAATGTTTCCCGAAGCGCTGCTTCTGCACTATATGGATGACTTGGACTCAAAGATGGAGGCCATGCGTGCGCACTTTGAGCGCGAGGCGGAGCTGGAGAGCCCTTGGACCAGCTACAACGCTTCACTCGGCCGTTCGCTGCTGAACAGCGCGAAATTCCTTACACCGAAAGCTGCCTCCTCTCCCCGGAGTTCTTCTTCCCCTGAGGCGGAACCGGATCCGATTGGTGGATCGCAGGAAAAGACTCCCTCACTGCCCGGAATGGAAACGTAGTTCGGCGGAAAAAGGTCGCGATCGACCATGCTCGACTTCAACCGATTCGAAGTTCTAACTTTCGATTGCTACGGAACTCTCATCGATTGGGAAGACGGTATTCTGCGCTGCCTGCACCATATCCTCGCAGCCCATGGAAAGGACGTGGACGATGCCACCATCCTGCAGCTCTATGGGGAGTTTGAGGCAAGTGCGGAGCAGGGCGAGTATCGCTGCTATCGGGAGATCCTTCGCTCCGTCGTGGGGCAATTCGGAAAGCAACTTGGGTTCACGCCCACGATCCAGGAAGTCAACTCATTGGCGGATTCGCTTGCAGAGTGGAAGCCTTGGCCTGATACCGTCGAGGCGTTGCGTGAACTGCGGAATCACTTCCAGTTGTCGATCATTTCTAACGTGGACGACGATCTTTTCGCCGCCACTCGGCCTCAACTGGGAGTGGAATTCAGCCAGGTCATCACGGCCCAGCAGGCGAGAGCTTACAAACCAGCCGTTAAAATTTTCGAGCTAGCACTGGGACGTCTTCGCGTTCCGGTACACAGAATCCTGCACGTGGCGCAGAGCGTCTACCACGACGTGATTCCGGCGCAACCGCTCGGCCTGGCTACGGTTTGGGTAAACCGGCCGTCGGCGAGAAAGGGCGTTGGCGCCGTACGACCAGCCGAGGCGCATCCAGACTTGCAGGTGCATAGCCTTGCGGAACTGGCGGAGGCTTGCGCAGACCAGCGTTCAGCCTAAGGACTAGGCGGGAATTTTCACTACTCTTTTCTGAATTGCCCACATGACCAGTTCGGCCTTGTTGTGAATGCCGAGCTTCCGCATCAGATTGAACTTGTGCGCGTCCACGGTCTTGCTGCTCAATCCCAGATCGGTTGCCGCCGCCCGCACGGTTTTACCTTCCGCCAGCAGTTTGACGACTTCGCGTTCGCGGGCCGTCAAAGGGTCCTCCTCCGAGGATGGCGGTGCGACGAAGCGTTGCAGTTCCTCCGTCGAGCTCGTCTCGGGATCTCCTGCGGCTCGGCTGTAGGCGCGCCGCACCATCTTGACCAGTTCTTCCACGGAAGTATGGCGGGCCGCGGCATATTCCATGACAGTATGCGACTCATCGACCGGGGAGGCGGCCTGCTCCTGCATGCTCAGGAGTACCAGTCTGGTAGAGGAAGACTCACGAGCAATCAACATTTCCACTTCCGACACAGCGAGGCCAAAGGCGTCGGCATCCGCGATCACCACATCCGGACGAAACTCGAAAACTTTGCGCAGGCACTCGGCCGCATTACGGGCTTCGCTGACTACCTCGAGATCAGGTTTGTCTTCCAATAAACGCCGCAGGCCCTGTCGCAAGAGCACATGATCATGCACAAGCACACAGCGAATTCTAGCGTTGGACATTTCTTTTCGCATCTGTGCGTGAGGGCGCACAATTCCTCCTTAGTCATTTGGCCAAAGAATCTACGAAGTGACACAGAGCGTTGAATAAAGATAACGATAAAGATAACAGCAAAGGCGACACCAGAAAGAATCTACAGGCGTCCATTTATTGTAGCAATCATTCCTCGAGCTGTGGCCGGAAAATCATCAAAACTGCCAAACTCTTTTGTCGGCGGCCCTCCGCGGGAACACGGCATCAGGTAGAATCAAGCGTTTATGCTGCGCTATTTCACAGCTGGAGAATCCCACGGCGAAGCTCTGGTCGCATTCCTTTCGGGTCTGCCCGCAGGGCTAAGAATAGACCAGTCGTTTCTCGACCGCGAACTCTGGCGGCGGCAGCAGGGCTATGGCCGCGGCGGACGCATGAAGATGGAACGCGACACCGCGCATATTTTGTCCGGCGTCCGCCACGGGATGACCATCGGCTCGCCAATTTCCGTGCAACTGGAAAACAAAGACTGGAAAAATTGGCAGGAGTCTTTGCCGGTTGCTGAAGGTGACCCTGCCCGTCACAAGCGCGTCGCGTCTCCTCGGCCGGGACACGCAGACTTGGCGGGAGCCCTGAAATACAATTTTCCTGAGGCTCGGTACGTTTTGGAGCGGGCATCGGCCCGTGAATCGGCGGCACGGGTGGCGGTCGGAGCAATCGCCAAAGCCTTCCTTCGCGAGCTAGGGATTGAAGTTCTAAGCCACGTCGTCTCCGTGGGCAATGTATCCATTGAAAAAACCGTTCCTTGGGAGCAGATTTACGCTCTTTACAGGCAAGAAGAAATCTTGCTGAATTGTGCTGAGCCGGAAGTTGAGCAGCGCATGAAAGACGAAGTCGACAAGATACTGAAAACGGGTGACTCGCTCGGAGGAGTTTTTGAAGTGGTTGCTCACGGCGTTCCTCCCGGACTTGGTACGTACGCGCAGTGGGACGAACGCCTGGATGCTTTGCTGGCAGCCGCCGTTATGTCGCTGCAAGCGGTGAAGGCGGTTGAGATCGGCTCCGGCATTTCTGCCGCAACTGCTCTTGGTTCCACGGTTCATGACGAGATCGGTTACGGCAAGCTAGCGGCTTTTACGGGGTTCACTCGCACCCGCAACCATGCCGGGGGAATTGAAGGCGGCGTTTCCAATGGCGAAGAAATCCGGGTAAGTGGGTATCTAAAGCCGATTTCGACGCTTCGACGGCCGCTGCAATCGGTGGACTTCGCCACCCGCGAGCCTGTCAAGGCCGCATACGAGCGCTCCGATGTTTGTGTAGTACCTGCCGCGGGAGTCGCGGCCGAGGCGATGGTCGTACTCACTCTGGCTCGCTGCGCGCTCGACAAGTTTGGCGGTGATTCCATGGGAGAAACCTTGCGCAACTTCCACGGTTACCGCCAACAACTGGAAAGCTACTGATGATTTATCCCATCGTAAAGCTCGGAGATCCGGTCCTCGACAAGCCCGCCGAAAAAGTTACGGTTTTCGACGAGGAATTGAAGAAGCTGGTCGATGACATGTTCGAATCGATGTATGCCGCCCGCGGGGTGGGCTTGGCTGCGCCTCAGATCGGAATTTCCCGCCGCATCGCCGTGGTTGACATTACCTTCAAGGAGGATCCGGACGCTAAGCTCGTACTGATCAACCCGGAAATTATCCATAAAGAAGGCCGGCATTCGCAGAGTGAAGGCTGTTTGAGCATTCCCGACTTTCGCGAGAATGTGAGCCGCGCTCAGGTTGCCACCATTCGCGCCCAGGATTTGTCCGGAAAGATTTTCGAGGAGACGGGCGACGATTTGCTGGCGCGCGCGTTTCAGCATGAAACCGATCATCTGAATGGCAAGCTCTACATCAGCCACATCAGCGCGCTCAAGCGTGACCTGATCAAGCGCAAGATTCGCAAGCTGGTCAAAGCGGGAGAATGGTAGGCGACGGAGTCCTTGAGAGATTGAGTCGATGACTCAATGTGTCAATGATTCAATCCCTAAACCTTGTCTTTTGCGGGACGCCTGCTTTCGCGGTCCCCACGCTCACCGGCCTTGTCGAGACCGGATTCCACGTCAGCCTCGTCGTCACCCAGCCTGATCGGCCTAAAGGACGCGGCCTCGAACTCGTGGCCTCTCCAGTGAAGCAGAGCGCGTTGCAATTAGGATTGCCGATTACGCAGCCGCAAAGCTTGAAGAACAACAGTGACTTTCGCACTCAACTGACCGATCCCCAGCCCGATGCCATCATCGTGGTTGGTTACGGCCGGATCATTCCACAATGGATGCTCGATCTACCGCGGTTCGGTAACCTCAACCTGCATGCCTCGCTCTTGCCAAAATATCGCGGCGCGGCGCCCCTTCAATGGGCGATCGCGCGGGGGGAAACCGTAACCGGGGTGACCACGATGAGAATCGATGCGGGCCTGGACACAGGTGACATTCTGTTGCAGCAAGAGATTGCAATCGATCCCGGCGACACGGCAGAAACTTTAGCCCCGAAGTTAGCGCGCGTGGGAGCGGAGCTTGTGATCGCAACGCTGCAGGGTCTGCAGGCCCGGACCATTCATCCCCGCCCGCAAGATCACTCCCAGGCCACGCTCGCGCCCATCCTGAAAAAAGAGGACGGTCTCATCGATTTCTCTGGTCCCGCGATTGAGATTTTGAACCGGCTGCGGGGTTTTCAACCGTGGCCGGGCGCGTACTCGAAGTTTCGCGGCAAGAATCTACAGTTATGGCGTGCTTCCGCACTCGATCGAGCGTTGCCATCCGCGGAATTAAAAGTCGACGGCGATCATCTTCTCGTCGGATGCGGCCATGGCACGGCAATCGAAATCGTTGATCTTCAACTGGAGGGGAAGAAGCGGAGCTCCGCCGCGGACTTTATTCGCGGTTACCGTCCCCTTCCCGGCGAGAGGCTTGGCTCTTAGGCAAAGCGAATTTCTTCTCTGGAGGCGCCGCTTCGGGCATACTGGCCAAAGTGAAGCCAAGAATTCGAGAGTCGCGTACTACAGTTTCTCCCGCCCGCGCCGCCGCCTTCGACATCCTCCTACGCATCGAGCGGGAATCTTCGTATGCATCGGAATTGCTTCATTCCGGCACTTACGCCTCGTTCACGACGGCGGACCACTCCCTGACAACGGAGCTGGTGATGGGCGTCCTGCGCTGGAGATCGTTGCTCGATTCGCAGATTTCGGAAAGGTCCACGCAACCTCTGTCCCGGCTTGATCTCGAAATTCTCATCGCACTGCGACTTGCGGTTTACCAACTCCGATGGCTCAGCCGCATTCCCGCCCGCGCGGCCATCCACGAGAGCGTGGAACTGGTCAAGCGCGCCCGCAAGCGATCTGCTGCTCCCTACGTGAATGCCGTGTTGCGTAAACTCGTTGCCGGACTATCGCCTGGCCTTGAGGCTGCTCCGCCAGCAATCAACGATGCGTCTGCTGAAACGCTTGCCGCCAGCAGCGCGCATCCGTTGTGGGTGGTCGAACGCTGGACGGAGGCCTATGGTTTAGAAGCCGCGAGCCATATCTGCCGACACAATCAGTCCGTGCCCGTGACCGCAATCCGTCTCCGCCATCTGGAAGCGGAAGGGCGGCTTCAATCCGAAGGAATCGAACTGGCTCCCGGCGCTTTCCTCGCCTCGGCTCGACGAGTGCGACATGGAGACGTCACCAAGACGTCCGTTTTCCAAAGCGGCATGTGTGTAATTCAGGACGAAGCGTCGCAGCTGGTCGCAGTTCTTGTGGGAAATGGCGTGCATGTGCTCGACTGTTGCGCGGCGCCCGGAGGAAAGACTCTCGCCATCTCCGACCGCAACTCTACTAGCGAGATTGCGGCGGTTGAGTTGTATCCTCACCGCGCACGTCGGCTGCGGAGATTGGTGTCAGCTCACGGTGCGGTCACCGCGATCGGAGCCGGAAACATCACCGTCGTCGCGGCCGATGCGCGAGATCTGCCCTTCGCGGCAGGCTTCGATCGCGTGCTTGCTGACGTGCCTTGCTCCGGCACCGGTACTCTCTCTCGCAACCCCGAAATCAAGTGGCGGCTCGCGCACCAAGATTTCGCTGACTTGCAAACCCGCCAAATCGCCATTCTGCGCTCGGCTCTGGCGCAAGTTGCTGCGGGAGGCCGGTTGATTTATTCCTCATGTTCGTTGGAACGAGAGGAAAATCAAGAAGTCGTCGAAAGCGTCCTCGCGGAAGATTCGACGTTCCGCCTCGTCGACTGTGGTACGGAGCTTGACCGTCTTCGACAACAAGGGGAGTTCATCGGGAGCAATTCCTCATCGCTCACGCGGGGCCCTTACTTGCGCACGCTGCCCGGCGTGCATCCGTGCGATGGATTCTTCGCCGCAGTTTTGCAAAAGGCATGACGGCCGCCCGCCCATCAGAAGCGAGTTTAGTGACGGTCAACGCACTTCGAAGTTCACTACCGCTCCTGCCGGGACTTTTTGGCCGGCGGGAGGGGTTTGGGTGACGACGATGCTGGCGGGTGAAGGTGGAGGCGACACGGCTGGCACGGAGGGCGCGGTACTGGCCGGGGGCGCGTTGGGTGGCGAAGGCGCGTTTGCCGGCAGAGGCGCCATGCTCACGCTGCGTAGTTGGAAGCCTGCGTCCTGGAGCATGCGGCTGGCACTGCCCAACGGCTGCCCGAGAAAACTCGGCATGACGTACGATGGCGGATCGGCAGCTGCCGTTACCAAAAGACTTGTCTTCGGAGCGGCTACCTGACCGGCATTCGCAGGAGGGCTCTGTGCCAGTACTTGTCCGGGAGGCATCCCGGGTAAGGCCATCTCCGCAGTGGAGGCCAGGTCCAGGCCACGCCGCCGTATATTCCACTCCGCCGCCCGCTCACTCTGTTGTGTCACATCCGGAATCGCTACTCGCTGCGGCCCCAGACTCTGTGCCACGCGCACCTGCCATCCGCGCCGCACCTTCGCGCCCGGCAGCGGCAACTGTGACATGATCCGTCCTTCGGGAATTTGCGGGCTGTAATACTGCCGCTCCACCTCCAGCAGCAGGCCAAGCCCGCCGGCAGAACGTCCCGCCTCCGACGGTGTGAGTCCGACGAGCGCCGGCACCTGAACTTCCTGTCCATGAATTGCAAATCGCATGGCCGTCAATGCGGACATTAGCGCTACAACCACCAGGGTCAGCCCCAGAATCGCAAAGCGAAAGAATGGTTTCATCGGAGATAAAGATTATAGTTCGATGAGACGGCAATGCGCCCAAGTCAACTGCAGGTAACGGGCAGGAGCTTGATTCCATACGGGCTGGCGTCTCTTCGATCCGCGGACAGCCGAGGGCGGCTGTCCCACATAGGCAAATGTGCCAGTTCTAGTGGGTCTCATCCGCGCCCGGCGTTAGGTCAGGCGTATCCACTTTTTGCGGGACCGGTCCTGGCATCTCGGGCGGGGGCAGGAATTGTCCCGCATCTTTTCCCGCCATCGCGTCGCTCATAAAGTTCATCCAGATCGGGAGCGCGGCACGCGCACCTGTCTCTTTGGCGCCGAGCGTTTTCTTTTCGTCGAAACCCACCCAGACACCGCAAGTCATGGTGGGGGAAAATCCCACGAACCAGGCGTCTGTAAAGTCATTGGTCGTGCCCGTTTTTCCTGCTGCCGGGAAGGGCATTTTCGCTGCTGCTACGCCGGTACCGTGGAGCACCACCTCCCGCAACATCGACGTCATGATACGAGCGGTACGCGCGCTGATTACATCTTTCACGTCGGGATAATCTTCTTCCAGCACTCGGCCTTCATAGTCGGTGACCTTGGTGATGTAGCGAGGAGTGACGTGCACCCCGTCATTCGGAAAAACGCTATACGCCGAGGTTTGCTCCATTAAGGTAATTTCCGCCGAGCCCAGAGCGACCGGCAAGTAGGGAGGCAGGCGGGCTGTGATTCCGAAGCGCTCGGCGTACTCGATGACGCTCTTGATTCCGACTTTGCTGGCCAACTTCAGAGCTGGAATATTTCGAGACTGCGCGAGAGCGCGCCGCAGCGTGATGATGCCTTCAAACTTTTCGTCATAGTTGTGTGGAGAGTAAGGCCCGGAGCCGGTTTCAAAAGTGACGGGCTCATCCAGAATCGTGTCCTCCGGGCTTCCGCCTTTGTCGATCACCGTGGTGTAGACGTACGGCTTGAATGAGGATCCCACTTGCCGGAGCGCCTGGGTGACACGGTCGAATTTGGATTCGTTGAAATCCCGTCCGCCTACCATCGCCTTGATTCCGCCGGTGGTGTTGTCAATGGCTACCAACCCTCCCTGCGCGCCGGAGTCTTGTTCCAAACTCACGCGTGCGGTTCCGTTGGCATTCAGCGACAATATTTTTACGTAGCAGATATCGCCGGCGCGCACTAGATCTTGGATTTTGCCCTTCGTCCAAGCCACGTCGGCTTGCCCGGTCAACGCGGAGTAGCGCCCAAACTTTAGTCTTGCAGTCCACACTTCGGAGGAAGTCACCAGCGCGTGAATGTATCCATTGACTTCCGGCTCATCATCCCAGTCTGGATGAGAATACTTGTCGATCGCACTTCCCTCGGCGACCACGTTTTCCAAATGTCCCTTCCATCCGTGGCGCCGTTCGTATGCCGCCAAACCTTCCAGCACCGCCCGGTTCGCCGACTTTTGCATATCGACATCGAGCGAGGTATAAACTTTCAATCCCCCCTCGTGGACCTGGTCTGCGCCATACTTGTTCTCCAAATATCGGCGTACTTCCTCCACGAAATAGGGCGCCAACGAGTTGGGATCGTGCTGCAGGTGTAAAACTACGGGCGACGACCGTACGTCGGCGGCCTGCTGCGCCGTAATCTTCCCATCCTCGAGCATGGCGTTGATCACCAGGTTTCGTCGTTTCATCGCCCGATCTGTGTGATTGATTGGCGAGTAGAGTCCCGGCCCTTTCGGTAAACCAGCGAGCAGCGCGGCTTCGGCGAGCGAGAGGTTCCTGGCCTGTTTACTGAAGTAGAACTCGGAAGCGGCCTCGAATCCGTATACGCCGTGTCCGAGGAAAATCTGATTGGCGTAGAGCGTGAAAATCTGCGGTTTGGTAAAGCGCCGCTCGATCTGGATGGCGAGCATGGTCTCTTGTACCTTGCGATGAAACGAGCGGTCGGGCGAGAGGAACAGATTGCGCGCCAATTGCATGGTTAGCGTGGACGCGCCCTGAACTCTGCCGCCCGACTCGAGGTCGCGATACGCCGCACCGATAATGCGCCAGAAATTAATTCCCGAATGGCGGTAAAAGTCTTTGTCTTCGATCGACACCAACGCATCCCGGAGGACCGGCGCAAAGTCATCGTAGCCAGCCACCACTCGGCGTTGCAGCGCAAAAGATCCGATCACGCGATCATGATCGTCATACAACTCCGTAATCGAACTGGGCCGGTACGCCTCTAAAGCTTCCACCTGGGGCAAGTTGGTGGTGTAGACGAGCAGCAAACCGGCAGTCGCACCCACCAAGGCGGAAACCAGAACAAGCAGGCCGAATAATACGCGGCCCACAAACTTCCGTCCGGCGATTTCCACCGGCGGAAGATCTGCATAGAGCGACTTCATGGTGAGATACGTTCAGGATAGCAGGGCATTCATGGCTCCGGTAGTCGCGAGCCTCGATCGGAAGGGATTGATCTTGGCCCCAACAAACGCAATGGCGACGCGGCGGACGGATGGAAAAAGCAATCGTGCACCTCACGCTGCGCGACGAGATGACAAATTGTGTGGCTGTTTAGCTCGCCCGGCTTTTGAGTACCTCAATGGCCTTATGCAATTGGTCATCCTGCGTACTCTTTGGCTTAGCCTCGGGTTCGGGAGTGGAAGGCTCCGGTTCTTCATCGTCCGAGATTGCATTGTCCGTTTCGTCGGCCACCAGTATGTTCGGCGTGACTGCAGTTTCCTGAATTGCCTTCCCGCCGGGAGAATAGTACTTCGCCACCGAAAGAATCAAAGCGCCACCGTCGGGCAGATCGATGGTTTTCTGCACCGATCCGTCGCCGAAGGTTTTATCGCCCACAACGTCTCCTCGGGCATTTTCCAGAATGGCGGCCGCGACAACCTCAGCGGCGCCTGCCGTTCCTTTGTTCACCAGAACGGCGACCGGAAGCGAAGTGACAGCTTTCGCCGGATCCGCGTTGAATGCCTGTTTGGGAAACTTTTGCCCCTGCAGATAAGTGATGGTGCCGTGGTTCAGGAAAAGGTTGGCGGTCGCAACGCCTTCGCCTTCTTCTCCCTCGGAGGTGTTCCGCAAATCGAGCACCAGCTTCTTTGCTCCGGATTTTTCCAACGACTTAATCTTCCCAGCGATTTCCTGAGCCTTTCCCTTGGTCAAGGCGTCGACTTTTATGTAGCCGATGCCATCTTCCAACATCTTGTCCGAGATCGGCGGAATGCTCACCACATCGCGAGTGATCGCCATCTTCTGCGGCTCGGCTTTGCGGGCCCGCACCACCGAAACATTTACCGTAGATCCTGGCGTCCCGGCGAGCGCATCGCGAATCTCCGGCAACGACAGGTCGCGCGTACTCTGGCCTTCAATCGACTCGAAGATGTCCGTATCCTCAATTCCCGCCTTATCCGCCGGCGACCCTGGCAGCACAGAAACCACGTCGGCATATCCAAAGCGTTTCGAAACCGTCGCCCCAATCCCTCCTTTGGCCTCAGACTTGTGAGCCCTGAGGGCTTTATTAGCGGCCGGCGTCAGGTAGCTGGAGTTTGCGTCGAGCGACTCCACGAGCCCGTGCAAAGCTCCGTCCGTCACTTTGGGGATGTTCGGATCTTCGACGTATTCGCTTTGGACGCGCGAGAGTACCTCGCTATAGACCTGCATCTGCCGGTAGGAGCCGTCGCCCGAAGAGGCGTGTACGCCCCCAAGCGAGCCCACGACCACGAACAATAACACGACAAAGGACGAAACCAGGATCGCAGCTTTAGTTTTCATAGACATCAATTTCTTCGTTTCTGAAAAAGGAGTTACTTCCTGACCCACTGAACATCATTATATCTGGTAGATGCGGGTTTTTCCTGCTGGCTGTCCCGGTCCCGGGTCTCACCGGTAACCTTGCCCGAAATCGGCATAGCCCTCAGACGATCCGGGCGAAGCTTCGTCACCAATCGCTTAAGCCGGAGGCTTGAAATTGAGCGTAATCAGGCTCTGAACCGACACCGGTCGACCATTCAAGATATAGGGCTTGAACTTCCATTGCTTCACCGCGTCAATCGCCGCCCGGGCAAACACCAGCGACCCTTGGGTGAACTTTGCGTCCTGCACCGTGCCGTCCCGCCCCACGAGAACCTGCAGAACGACACTGCCGTGTTGCGCACCTGCTTTCGCCGCCTCCGGGTAGACCGGGTCAACGGGCTGTGCCAGTAGCTCCCGAGCGATAGACTCGGGCAAGTTCACTGGTTCAATGGATGACATTCCCGCATCAACCGGCCTGGCTCCGCTGGCATCGGGAGTCGTGGAATTTGTCTGCGACCTCAAGCTCGATGGAATGGTTGCAATCGTGGGAGACGAAACTTGATGCGGAGGTGCAGCCATTTGCACCGGAGGAGAAATTGGCTGCGGCCTCGGTGGGGGAGCAGTCTCCGGCAATACCGGCGAGTTTGCTGTCGGCTGAACCGCCGATGAGTTCACATCATGCGGGGCCAATGCGGCTGCTGTCGTTCCAGAAGGCGTTGATGAATCTGGCGATGGACTTTGAACCGACTGCGCCTTACCGTCTGCGCTCGATCCACTCGGACTTGGGGCGGCCGGAGAGTTCTCGGTTGTAGCCGCCGGCGTGCCGCCTGTCTCCGAACCTGGGGACGGCTTTGCCGTTGGATCGGTCACGGGAAGGACGCGGATCTGAGATGGATCAGTGGTCGCATCCGGAATATTAGCCACCGCTGGCAGCTTGTATTCGTCCCCCTCCTGGCCAAAGCTGTCATGCTGCGTGACCGTCTGCGGAACCGGGACCGGCTTGGGATTCAGCCAGCTCACAGCGGCGCGTAGAGCATCGCGATACCCGATGCGCAAACTTTGCCGTGTTTGGGGCACCGCAGCCGCGACTAAACAGGTGACCGCCAGTGCGCTCACCACTGCGATTCTGCGTCGGTTCTGCCGTCTCTCTACGGAGGGCTCGGGGTCTTTTCTGGATTCTCCTGACAGGTAGGAGAAAAGGGCCGCTTCCGAGAGCGCGTCTTGGGATGACTGCTTCGTGGCCCTCTCATTATTTTGCGAAACAGCTTGCACTCCATAAGACGGCGCCTCCCCGTAGGACAGCAATTCATTTTTCCTAGGGGCTGCCGGCGCTGGCGGGGCGGTTCGCCGCGCTTGCAGGGATGCCCAGCCGACCAGTGACGCGTTAGACCTAGCTTTATCTGCGGCTGCATCCTTGACGGAGGCGGCCATGGGCTCCAACTCTGTGAGTGCTTCCACCTGCGCCGCCGCGGGTTGTTCGAGCGAATCTTGAACATCACACTCTGTGTCGAATTGCGCCCCGGGCTTTGGGGTTGACGATTGCAGGAATTCTCCCGCCCGAAATGCTTTCTCGGTTGTCCCGGCCACGGAGGGTGGCATTCGCGCCGGCCCGGCTGCCGCCGCCGTCGCCGTCGGCGCGACTGGGGCTCGGGCGGCTGTATCCGGCGCCTGCGACGGCCGCGTCGTGACCTTGGCTTGTCCCGATGGCTGCTTGGAGCGAAGTAGTTCGCATGCCGTGCGCATCGTATCCCGCACCTGATCGGCTCGAATCGGTTTTTTCAGTATGGAGTTGGCTCCCGCCCGAAGCGCTTCCGGAAGCGTGGCGTCATCGCTGACGATGGCCAGCGCCAGCGGACGGTTGGCCGCCTTCAAGTCCCGTACGGTCTTCAGCAGAAATGCGGCCTCGGGTTGATCCTCCCAATCGGTGATGACGATTTGAAATAGTTGAGTTGTAACCCTTTCCACCGCGTCGACTGGGTTCTGGCAGTACTCCCCGTCGATCCCGAGGTCGGTGAGCACCTGCAAGATGGGCTCGACGATCTCCTCACTGGAAGAATATATGAGGCAGCGTAAGGGCATACTAATCCAGACTAGGCATCGTCGGTAATCGCGGCAAGTTACCGAGGTGGACAACGATCCAGACCCGGCATTTTCCGGCAGTACATGTCCATCAGCGTGAGATTGTCAGACCGGGCAGCTAAGAGATTGCAGTATGGTTGCCGGTCACGTGCGCTAGAATGCTTGGTCGTTCCGGATCGCCCAGACTTATGCACGGTGCGGATGTTGTGATCATCGGAGGAGGGATCGTTGGCTCCAGCATCGCCTATTTCCTCACGGCAAACGGCTGTCGCAATGTTCTGGTTATCGAGCGCGAGTCGGCTCAGGGAAAAGGATCCACCGGCAAGAGCATGGGCGGAGTGCGAGCCCAATTTTCGACTCCGGTCAGCATTCAGATGTCACTGTACTCGATTCCTTTCTATGCCAGCTTCGAAGAGCGATTAGGCTACCCTTGTGACTATCGGCCGCAAGGCTACCTGTTTTGCGCGACGTCGGATAAACAGATGTCTTATCTGCGAGCGAATCATGCCCAGCAGGCGAAAATGGGGTTGAAGGACGCTCGGCTTCTGGCTGGCGATCAGATCAGGAAGATGTTTCCGCAGCTGCGCGCGGATGACATTCTGGGCGGAAGTTTTTGTTCCACCGATGGCTTCGTCGATCCCTACAGCGCCATGACCGGATTCATGACTTGCGCGTGCAACCGGGGCACGACGTTGTGGAAGAGCACGGTTATCGTGGGCATCACGCGGGATGCGACCGGCATTACATCCGTCGAGACCACGCGTGGTTCGGTGGCCACCCGCAAGCTAGTGAACTGCGCCGGGGCTTGGGCGGCGAGCGTTGCCAAACTCGCGGGCGTGGAATTGCCCGTCGAACCGCTGCGCCGCATGCTGGTTCCCAGTGAGCCCTTTGACGAATTTCCACACACTGCGCCCATGATTGTCGATATGTCCAATGGATTTCACTTCCGCCCCGAGGCCCGCGGTTTTCTTCTGGCCTGGAACGATCCGGAAGAAACTCCCGGCTTCAAAACTGATTTCGATCCCGCCTTTGTCGAGAAGATCCTGACCCGCGCCGCTGACCGCGTGCCTTGCTTCGCGAACCTTGCGGTGAATCCCCAGCGAGCGTGGGCGGGCCTCTATGAGATGACACCCGACCATCACCCGATTCTGGGCGAGGCGCCCGGTGTGCCCGGCCTTTTTCTTGCCAATGGTTTTAGTGGACATGGAGTGATGCACGCCCCGGCAACGGGAAAAATCCTTAGCGATCTCATACTCACGGGGAAGACGGATTTGATCGATGCATCATTATTAAGTCTTGCGCGCTTCTCGGAGGGCCGCCTGATTCACGAGACCGCGGTGTTATAAGCTGATAGCATTTTTCCTGAAATTAAGGCTTCCGAGGGCGCGGCTCAGACGCTCGGAAGCTGGTCTTTCGGACGCAAGAAAATCTCAAAAGGACAAGCATGGGACCAAGAGAAGAAAACTACTGGCTCACGACCACTGAATTTCCGAGAACTGATGGGACCCGCGTTCTTCCTGAACGAGTAGACGTCGCGGTGATTGGCGCCGGTTTTACCGGACTCTCCGCCGCGCGGATTCTCGCGAAACGTGGGGCCACGGTGGCCGTGCTCGAAAGCGAAACCATCGGCTGGGGCGCGAGTTCCCGCAATGGCGGAATGGTTCTGACCGGTATGAAGCTGGGTGTGAATAAACTGGTCTCCATGTACGGACGCGAGTTAACGCGGCGCATGTACAGTGCGTCGCTGGCGACCATCGACTGCGTCGAGCAGATTGTGCGCGAGGAGAAGATTGACTGCGACTTCTGGCGTTGCGGCCATCTGGAGGTGGCCTGCAAGCAAAAGCATTTTGACGATTACGCGCGGCAGGCAGAAGTGATTGCGCGCGAGTTCGATCACCAGTTGCGCGTCGTGCAGAAAAGTGAGCTGAGCGATGAAATTGGATCGACGATCTACTACGGTGGCATGGTCGATGAAGTCAGCGCCGGAGCCAATCCCGCGCGCTATGTTGCCGGACTGGCTCAAGCCGCGGTGAAAGCCGGAGCGGAAATTTTCGAGCACGCATGCGCGCAAAGAATCGGCCGGGCGGCACATGGCGGCGAGCAAGGCTGGAGCATCACCACCTCACGAGGAACGCTGCGGGCGCGCGACGTTTTCGTCGGAACGAGTGGTTACACCAGCAGAGTCACGCCCGCTCTGCAAAAGAGAATTATCCCGATCGGCTCGTTCATCATTACGACGGAAGTCTTGCCGGAAGCTTTGGCGCATGAACTCAGCCCGCGCAACCGCATGATCTACGATTCGAAGAACTATCTTTATTACTACCGGCTGACGCCCGACCGACGCATGCTATTTGGCGGTCGCGCCGCATTCTTACCGGAGAATGACCAGACCATTCGCCAGAGCGCCGAACTCCTGCGCCGTGGCATGATCGACGTTTATCCGCAACTTCGCGATACCAAAGTTGAATACGTCTGGGGCGGTACGCTCGACTTTGCCTTCGACATCATGCCGCACGCCGGTGAGATCGAGGGCATGTACTACGCCGTCGGCTACGCGGGACACGGCGTGGCCATGGCCACGTATCAGGGCCAAAAGATGGCGGAGTTGATGACGGGCGATAAGCCGGAGAATCCTTTCGTTGGCATCCGGTTCCCCGGCGCGCCGTTGGGTTTGTACAACGGAAAGCCGTGGTTCCTGCCGTTTGCGGGGGGGTGGTACAAGTTTCTGGATTGGGTGAGTTGAGCGTGAATCCATCATCCAGCAAAGTTACCGAGCTGCCCTTCGTCATCAACCTTGCGCTCTCGACCCTCATCGTGATCTATGCTGCTGCCAGAGTCTTACAGATTTTTCCGGCGAAGTTTCCAATGTTGGCGCTGGTTTCCCTGCACGTCCTTCCGCCTCTGGTTTTCTCTTTTATCCACGGGGCCTTGTTCTATCGCATCCGCGGTATCGTCACTTTCCTGGCCCTCGGTGTCATTGTCGGGAACATTCTTGAGAACCTAGGGGTCCGCACTGGCTTTCCCTTCGGACACTATTACTTTACCGAGTTGATGGGGCCCAAGCTCTTGGTCGTTCCAATTATGCTCGGACTTGCATACACGGGAATGGCTTATCTCTCCTGGACGCTCGCCCGCCTTATTTTACGGGAACTTCGAAATCTCGATGGTGCGAACGTTCTGTTCGTGCCTCTGCTTGCGTCGTGCATCATGGTCGCTTGGGATTTTTCTATGGATCCCATCTGGGCCACCGTCTTGCATGGATGGATCTGGCTGCAAGGCGGGGTCTACTTCGGGGTACCTGCGACCAACTTTCTGGGTTGGTATCTTACGGTTTACATTATTTATCAGCTGTTCGCGCTTTACCTTCGAAGGACTCCAGTTGGACCGACCCGATGGCCGAGCCGTTACTGGCGATTGGCGGTGATCTTCTACGGCGTTTCCGCCACTGGAAACATCCTACTCACGATTCCGCGGGCTGGACCTACTGTTGTTTATGATCCGGCCGGCACAGCCTGGAAGGTGAGCAACATCACTGCCGCTTCCGCGTCGGTTTCGATCTTTGTCATGGGAGCATTCGCCTTATTGGCGTGGATCAGGGTTAAGGACCGAAATTCGATCATTCGCGGGCAAGGCGCGGTTTGAGCGATGGATTTATGCCTTGGTTGGATGGGTCGTTTGGCGTGTATGTGTTGCCGTCAGTCCAAGCTAAGGCTACAAGCCAACACCAATCACCGGAAGGGATTTTTAATGGTCAATTGCTTATCGATGACCTGGCCATTCTGCAAATCTTCCGAATAAAGCGTGGAGCAACCGGCTTCGAGAGCGGAAGCGGCGACCAGCGCATCATAGACGCCATAGCCGTACTCTTGGGCAATCCTGAGCGCCGCTGCATGCGTGCCCGGCGTAATCGGTACTGGCGAAGGGCATAGGATTTGGATCGCATCGAGCGCTTCTGTGACGTCGCGCCAGGGCATATGAATCTTGCGCCGCGCGACTGATACGAATTCATTCAGGACGTGCACGCTGACGATCCCGCTACCGGCAAGTAACTGTTCGGCCCGAGTTCCGCGAGGGTCATTCTGGGCGATGGCGTAAATGAGCACATTCGTATCGAAGAACGCCTTATCGGGCATTGGCCTCGATCCGGTCAAAAACGAATCCGGCGGGCAAAGGCCGGCGCAATCCCCGCAGGCGAGCCAGAGCGCGTTGGCGGCTTTGATCGCGGCTGACTTCGAACAGCCGGTCGCCCGCGATTCGAATCTCTATCCTGTCGCCTTCTTCTAGGTCAAGCGCCTCGACGACAGCCGCAGGTAAACGGATGGCAAGGCTATTTCCCCACTTGGAAACTTGCACGATCCCTCCACAGATATACATGCTTTATTGTATATCTATAGCGTCTTGAAGGCAATCATTCCATACACCACCGGTCCCAACCCGATCGCGATCGCTCCGCCGATCACAGCAAATCGATCACTCCCCAGCAGCGCTACTAGCGCCATCACCACAGGCGCGGCTACTACATAAGCCAGTCCCAGCTGCCCGCCGGGAATCACAAATGCGCGCGGCATTTCCGGGCGCGTGCGGCGCAGCATCCAGGCTGACAGTACCGTCAACACTGTGGTGGCCGAGCGCAGCCAGATGTACACCGAGATGAGCTGGCCAAGGCTCTGCCATGCCAGCAGCGCATAGATGACCGCCGATACAACGATGGCCAGCCACGGCGTGCCGTAGCGCGAATGCTTGCGCGTGAGTGCGGCGGGAAGATATCCATCTTCGGCCATGGCGAAGGGCATGCGGGTCGTCGTCAGAACCGTGCTATTGAGCAGCGCAACATTTCCCGCCATGGCCGCCAGCGCCATCCAAGAGCCCAGCCAAGGGCGTCCAAACAATGTCCCTCCAATCATTCGCGCGGCGTCCGAAAAGAATCCGGTATGCCATTGTTCCCAATGGCCGGCCGACGCCAGCCCCGCAAGCGTGGGCAGAAAGTAAGCCGCAATCGACAGCGGCACCACCAGCGCCAGCGCCCGCGGGTAGGCGTGTTGCGGATTCTCGACTTCTTCCGCCACCGTGGAGAGTTGTTCGTAGCCGGAATACAGCCACAGGCCCAGCGCCAGGCCCACGCCGAAAATTTTGAACGTCGGCTGATGCGGCGGAATCAGAGGACTAAACGGATTGTGATGCCAGTCGAAGAAGCCCATCACAACCATGGTCATGACCGGCACAAAAATAAAGATCTCCAGCGCCGTCGCGACCTTGCCCACCATCTGAATGCCGCGCACATTGATCCAGGTAATTACGGCGATCAGGGCCACGGAGACGATGTAGTGTTTCCATCCTGTGAGTCCGGGAAAAAGATAATCGGTGAACAGAACCGCGTAAGCTCCACCCAGCAGGAACGACGCCGACCAGTTCCACCAGCCAGCGAGAAATCCCCAGAAGTCGCCGAAGGCGGCGCGCGTCCAGCGATAAAAGCCGCCTTCGACAGGCATCGCGGTGGTGAGTTCCGCCGATACCAGCGAGACCGGGATGCACCAAAAAAAAGGCAGCGCCAACAGATAAATGAGGGTCATCCCCGGGCCCGAAGTGGTCACCATGTCCTCAAGGCCGAAAGGCCCGCCCGTGGTATAGGAAAACATCACGAAGACGAGATAGAAGAGGCCGGCTTTACGGAGCGCGGAGGATTTGGTGTGAGTCGTCAAAGAAAGATTGCTGATGGTTGATTTCTGATGGTTGATGGAAAACCACGGAGTCTATCGGCTTTTCAATCGGCGATCAACCATCAGCAATCAACAATTTCTAAGCCGCCAGCACTCCCCTCAATGCGCCTTCCAGTTCCAGGAGCTTTCTTTTCACGTCGAGGCCGCCACCGTAGCCGCAGAGCGTGCCGTCGGAGGCAATTACACGGTGGCAGGGGACGACAATCGCGATTGGATTCCGATTGTTGGCCATGCCCACGGCACGAAACGCATTGGCCTTACCCACCACGCGGGCGATGTCAGCATAACTACGAGTCTCTCCATAAGGAATGGCGAGCAACGCATGCCAGCAGGCCAATTGGAAGTTTGTGCCTCGGAGATCGAGCGGGAAGGAGAACTCGCGCCGCGCGCCCGCAAAATACTCCTCAAGTTCAATCCGGTAAGGTTGCATCGCGCGAGGAAAGTCTTCGAACTTGAATCCCTTTCGCTCTTCACGAAGATTGCGAGGATTGGGACGAATCGATTGCGGCCGCGGCAACCTGACATCGAATTCCAGAGCAACCAGTCCTTTGACGGAGGCAGCCAGAAACAGGGGCCCAATCGCCGACTCCGTGTGGATGCAGAGAAGCGTCTCCATGAGGACAAAACCTCCAGCAGCAGACCACGATAGCAGACGGGCCGGGTTTCAGCACCGGCAGCAGAGTTGACAGAAATCCGCTTTTGGCCCAAAGTGGCTGCGGCGCGCTTATGCCCATCGTCCCATCCCCCATCAAGAAAGGGTTGCTCATCGCGGCTGCGGTTGTTCTGGCTCCGGTATTGCTTTTGGCAGTGGCCGCATTCGCCGCTGGAGATTGGCGAACGATCGGCGCTACCGCAGGGGGCGATCAGGTTTTGGTCAGTTCGGTCACGGCACAGAAGAATGGCCTGCGGAGCGCCTGGATCCGCGTGGAATTCAAAGAACCCACGAAGCTACCGCAGGGAGGTCCCTTCCTGGAACTGCGGGCGCGAGTCCGCTTCAATTGCGGCAGCGGAAACGCGGTAACGAACTCAGAATGGTTCTACTCGCGCGATCGTGGCGGCAAACTGGTAGTCAGCAAGAAGACGCGGCGCGACGATCAATTCGGCCAGGCGTCCGAAGGCAATTTCGGCGAAATGGTTCGCGACTTTGTTTGCAAGCAGAAGTAATCCACTCTCTTAGAATCCTATCGAGCCCAGATTTCCACAGCTGGACGCCCAAAAATGGAACCTCGGTAACCGAAACGACCACTTCCGTCCGCCGCGCTTCCGTCATATTCTGGTTGTGAAAACGCTTTGGCATTGCATTGACCCTAGGTATGGATTCCGTCCGTCTTTATTCATTGGTAGTCGCAGGGAGCGCCGTCGCCCTTGGCGCCTACGCGCTTCTGCGACGCAAACCGAAGGGTGCAGCGGATCTTGAACGCGAGCGCCGCACGTGGCTTGACGGGATCGGTCGCATTACGGACGGCACCGTCATCGATGTGCAGGAGTTGGATCCGGTTGATGGCCATCACTCGGCGGTGCTGCTCATCTACAAGTATGACGTCGCGGGAGTGTCGTACGAGTGTTCGCAGGACGTTACGTACCTGCGCCAATGGATTAACCTGCATTCCTGCCGGCTGGGACTTCCTACGTCGGTGAAGTACGACCCGCACAATCCGGGGAACTCGCTGGTCGTTTCCGAGAGCTGGATGGGGTTGAGGCAGTGAGCAGTGGCCGGTAGGAAATCCTAGGTTATAGCTGGTTGCCGTTGTGTGGCCGAAATCACCGATTACTGGCCACCGATCACTAGCCTCTCTAGATCTGATAGTCCTGGTAATCGTCTTGAAACAGTTCCTCGGGAGAGATATTTTTCACGGTCGTTTCCTCGTCGATGGCCAGGTTCGGTTCTTCACCCAGCACTTCATGCGTATGTTTCTGGAACCTTGTACGCAATTCGTGTAGTTCCGTGGCCATTTTGATAATTACATCGGACAGCGGATCGCGGATATCCTTTGGGTCGGTGATCACTACCCGTTTTCCGTCACGCAGAACGATGTGTCCGGGCACACCGACAATTGTGGAATTGGCCGGCACGTTGCGCAGCACTACCGAGCCCGCACCCACGCGACAGTTATCCCCAATCGTAATATTGCCCAGCAGCTTGGCGCCGGAACCAATAGAAATGTTGTTCCCGAGTGTGGGATGCCGCTTGCCCTTTTCCTTGCCCGTGCCACCCAGAGTCACTCCCTGATAGAGCGTGACATCATCCCCGACGACGGCGGTCTCACCAATCACCGTACCCATGCCATGATCGATGAATAAGCGTCGTCCAAGTTCCGCGCCGGGATGAATCTCGATGCCAGTGAACAGTCGCGCCACTTGTGAAACGAATCTGGCCAAGAAACGCAGCTTGTGGCGCCACAGCCAATGGCTCAGATGATGCGCCCACACGGCATGTAGTCCCGGATAGCAAATCAGAACTTCGGCGTACGAGCGTGCTGCCGGGTCGGACTCGAAAACAGCCGCGACATCCTCGCGCACGGAGTGGAAGAAGCTGATCATGGCGCAGTGCTCAGTGCTCAGTTCTCAGTAACTGCGCGACTGTGCACGCTTTCTTGAGAACTCAGACGGCGAACTTTCTTCGTCCCAATGAACGTAACTTAGCCACGGAAAGAGTGCAAGGGTAGGGCCAAGAACAGGGTAGGGCTGAGATTGAGAAGGGAACCGAGAACTGGTGGTTTCCTAGCTGCCCGTCTGGAAGTCGCCACTGTGGGCGATCGTGATTCGGAGGTATTTGTAAGGATTAACCGGGGTGTCGTTGATACGGACTTCATAGTGCAGGTGCGGACCGGTCGAGCGGCCGCTGAGGCCGACATAGCCGATGGTATCGCCGCGGTGAACGTGTTGTCCGGAAGTGACCGCGAACCCGGAAAGATGGCCGTAACGGGTGGAGACTCCATGACCATGATCCATCATGATGGTCTTACCGTATCCGTTCATCAAATCTGCGAACGTGACGACCCCGTCGGCCGGGGCGAGAACCGCGTGGCCATAATTGCTGCTGATGTCCACGCCGCTGTGAAATGCGCCCTCCCCGTTGAACGGGTCGATGCGTTCGCCGAAGCTTCCTGTAACCTGGCCTTCCACGGGCCATAGATTGGGAAGGGTACTGGCGTGATACCAGTCGGCGGTGGTGGCGTTGCGGGTCATGCCCAAGCTGATGCCTACCGTGGCATCGCCGGTAAGAGCGGACGTGCGAAGGGCTCCGAGGCGGTCGAGCGAAGAATTGACGTCAGCGTCGTTAATCTGCTGCTGCGAGGCAGAAGCCAGCGTAGGCTGCGACTTTAGACCGTAGAGAGCTGACACTTCACTGGCGATCGAACCCAGGGAAGCGACCTGAACGTCTCTCTCCTTGGCCACCTCTTCCAGCTTGGAATAGCGATCCTTTAACTGTTCTTTTTCGGTGCGCAACTGGTTGTACCGGGAAACTTTCAGCAGCATTCGGGTGTAGGAACTGGCAATCCCCGTGAGACTGAGAAATCCGATTGCAGCACCGATCGCCAATACGTACAGGTAGTGGACTGGGATGGAGATCTTGCGCAGCTGACCATCGTCTCCCCGAGCCACGAACAGTATGTAGAAGCGCTTCCGCAAATGCCTTCCTTCTGCTTGATTGATCAGGGCCGGTTCAGGCGAGAGCGTGGTGCTGCAGAAAGCCCGTTCGGCCAAACTGATCTTCAGGTCACGCGCTTCCCATCGTGGGAATTGAGGGCTTTAACGTGCCCTGTTGCGCCACCTTAAAGCAACCGCCCGAGCTTTAACTCCGGATATTGTCTGCAATTCCTAATAAATGCAGAACTTAGCTCGGCCAGAGTCTTGATAAGTGTCAGATAGACGTTAACAAACTAGGTTCCCCCTGTCAATGGAAGCCGGCTGTATTAGTCGTTACGTAAGGCGGGTAATCGAAAGCCATTTCCGGACGGTTACAGGGGCAGGTGGGTGCAGAAACCAGGGAGTGGTCTCCGGGGCAGCTCGGAAGTCGTCAGTATTACCGGGTAGAAAGCCTTTATATTGATTTCATCGTGCTGGCCGAAAAGGTGCTAATCGCACAGATTCGCCGACAAACAAGAGCAAGAAGAAATCCTGCCGTTCCCACCGAGATCGGCGACGACTGCGCAGTGCTGCGACTGACTCGGGCGCAGGGCGCCCTGAACGACACGCTGGTTACAACCGACTTTTCGCTGGAAGGAATTCACTTCCGGCGTGACTGGCATTCGCCAGAGTCGGTCGGCCACCGGTGCCTTACTCGGGGACTGAGCGACATTGCCGCGATGGGGGGGCGGCCAGTGGCCGCGTTTCTGTCGCTTGCCTTACCGGAGGACTTACCCGCGAGCTGGATCCCGGGTTTTTTCCGTGGCTTCCTCACTTTGGCCAGAAAATACGGCGTCACCCTAGCCGGCGGCGATACGGCTGAATCGCCCAATGGAATTCTCGCGGACATCGTCCTCGTGGGAACGGTGCCGAAAGACGAGGCGGTGTTGCGCTCGAGGGCGCGTCCGGGCGATCTTCTCTACGTCAGCGGAGAACTCGGCGGGTCGGCCGCCGCCGTCGCATGGTTGCAAAAAGGCACGAGGAAAAAGTCATCGTACAAGTCGAACGTGCGGGAGTTTGAGCGGCATTTTTTCCCCGAGCCTCGAATCGATCTGGGCCGCACTCTGCGCGAAAAAAGACTCGCCTCTGCCATGATCGATACCAGCGATGGGCTATCCACCGATCTGGCGCACATCTGCGAAGAGAGCGCAGTGGGAGCGGAATTGCGTGAAGAGCATATCCCTCGTGCCCGAGTAGGGAAGCCCCTGCGCGAGGTCGATCTCAAATTGGCTCTGCATGGCGGGGAGGACTACGAACTGCTCTTCACCGCCCACCGCAACCAACGGATTCCATCTCGCATCGGGGGCATCCGAGTCACCCAAATTGGCATGATCACGCGCGGGCGACGCATCGTCCTGGCCGGTCGGACTGGAGCCGCCCGCGAACTTAAGCCCGGGGGATGGGAACACTTCCGCAGGTAATGGGTACCTTGGTCACCGGTCATCATCTATGTCTATACCCTCCCGCCGGAAACGGTACTAGAGTACGAACATGTCGTTCTCCCGAGTTGTTTCCCTCCGCCTTGCGCTTGTAGTGTTCGTGATCGCCGCCGGATCGGCCAGGCTTGCCGCCGAGAAGAAACCGCAGCCCCCGCCGCCGGCCCATGCCACCTCTCCCGTGCCCGCGGTCACTGATGAGTATGTGCACAAGGAATTTGGCGACAACTGCTCCGTGCTGGGGGGACCGCCGCAGTTCGTCGGCGACCTCGACGGGGACGGCGTGGACGACCTTGTGATCGCCGCCCGCTGCAAGAATCCCATGGCCGACCAGGCTGAGTACGGATTCCAGGTGACCGATCCTTACAACAGCTTTCTCGGCTTCGGCGACGTCAAAGTGACTTCGAGTTTTGCCTCGGACGAACCCGAGCGTAAGGGCGTATCCCTTCTGATCGTTCATGGAGTCGGCCCCGAGGGATGGCGTTCGGACAAACCAAAGCCCAAATTTCTGCTGATCAATTTGCCCTTTAAGACGCTCACTGTGAAAAGGCTCGCCCTGAAGAAAAAGACCGTGCTGGGGATCTATATGGAAGAAAAAGGTGAAGGCGAAAACACCTCTTCGGTCATCTTTTGGGACGGCAAGAAATACCGCTATCAAATCCTGGGTGCTGATTTAGAGTAGCTTCCGGTGGGACAGCCACCCTCGGCTGTCCAGCGGGCGCAACCGCCAGCGCGTACGAAGGTTCGATGTTGGCGGTTCTGAGCACCGGCTTGCTTCTGCTACTCCTCGAACCGCTCCGATCTTCCCAGGATTGTGATCTGCCTTACACCTGTCCGCCCACCCACCCGCTATAATCCTCCCGCCATGAATCTCGAAGAAAAAATCGCAGAATTGAAAAAGCGCAACCAACTTGCCGAAGAAGGTGGAGGGGCAAAGCGGCGTGAGCGCCAGCACAAAGCAGGCAAAATGTCGGCGCGAGAGCGCATCGAATTCCTGCTCGACGAGGGCACCTTCGAAGAGACCGACAAGCTGGTCACGCACCGCTGCAGCGATTTCGGCATGGCCGACCAGAAGCCTTACGGCGACGGCTTCGTCACCGGCTACGGCCGCATCGAAGGCCGGCTCGTCTATGTATTCGCGCAGGACTTCACCGTCTTCGGCGGCTCGCTGTCGGAGACGAATGCTGGGAAGATCGTCAAGATCATGGACCTGGCCGCGAAGATGGGCGCTCCCGTGATCGGCTTGAACGATTCCGGTGGTGCGCGCATTCAGGAAGGCGTGATGTCGCTGGCGGGATACGCGGACATTTTTCTGCGGAACACTTTATATAGCGGCGTGGTTCCGCAGATCTCGGCGATCATGGGGCCATGCGCCGGCGGCGCGGTTTACTCTCCCGCGATTACTGATTTCGTCCTCATGGTCGATAAGACCTCGTACATGTTCATTACCGGCCCGGACGTGATCAAAACCGTGACGCTCGAAGATGTCACCAAAGATCAGCTCGGCGGCGCCATGACCCACAACGAAACTTCAGGCGTGGCGCACTTTCTGGCGCACGACGACGCCGAATGTTTGTCGATGGTGCGGGAGTTGCTGAGCTTTGTTCCCTCGAATAATTTGGAGGAGCCTCCGCGTAAACCCTGCACCGATCCCACGGACCGCGCCGATGCCGCGCTCGACAAAATGGTCCCGGCACAATCGAACCTTCCCTATGACATGAAGGATGTGATCCACGCCGTGGTTGACGATGGATATTTCTTCGAAGTGCAGGAGCACTACGCCAAGAACATCGTTGTCGGATTCGCGCGCCTGGACGGCCGCTCCGTCGGTATGGTCGCGAATCAACCGGCCATGCTCGCGGGCACGCTCGATATCAATGCGTCGGTCAAGGCCGCGCGCTTCGTCCGCTTCTGCGATTGCTTCAATATTCCGCTGATCACCTTCGAAGATGTCCCCGGATTTCTTCCCGGCAGCGCGCAGGAATACGGCGGCATCATCAAGCACGGCGCGAAGCTGCTCTACGCCTTCGCCGAGGCCACGGTGCCGAAGGTGACCGTGATCACGCGCAAAGCCTACGGCGGCGCCTATTGCGTGATGGCATCCAAGCACATTCGTACGGATGTGAACTACGCGTGGCCGACGGCGGAGATCGCAGTCATGGGCCCGGAGGGCGCGGTGGACATCGTCTACAAGCGCGAACTCGACGGTGCGGAAAATCGCGAAGCGGCCCGCCAAAAGAAGATCGAAGAATTCCGCGACCGCTTCGCCAGTCCCTACGTCGCCGCCGATCGCGGCTTCGTCGACGCCATCATCCAACCGAGTGAGACTCGGAAGAAGCTGATTCAAGCTTTAGCGATGCTGGAGACGAAGCGCGACAAGAACCCGCCGAAGAAGCATGGGAATATACCGCTGTAAGATTCGGAGGTCGCTGCCGTGGCGCTAGAATGTTGATAGGGGAGGTGCTCCGACGCTCGCGATTCCTCGAGGCTTGGCACTTGAGCTTGTGAAGCTGAGCGACCCTAATATGACGGCGCGAAGCGTCCGGGGAGACCGTGCTGAATACGCGGGACGGACCAAGCAGTGATTCGGACTACAAGCGAGTCGCGTACTTGATTTTTCACGGCAATGCAGCGGTTCGCCCTGTGACCTGGAAACTAGAGTTTGTCGAGGGAACCAGGGAAGGATCTTGGCGCCTGAACGGGCAGGACCTTTCTCCCGAGAGATTGGCTCGAAAGATCGTGGAACACCTCAAGCAGCACTAGGAAAAGTACAAGGTTGCGGCAGTTGTGGGTCGGCAGTGAGTCGCTTCACCAATTCCTGATGGTGCGAGCTGCGTCGCGATTCTGAAGTCCTTCCGGCAAGTTTTTCAAGGTCGTTCGCGGGCGCAGCTTACAGCGTAGGCGGGCGCAAAAATTAAGAGTTCCGAGGTGGTGTTGGGTCCGTTCGTCTCGGCCAGTAGCTCGCGTTAGACCCTTGCTTGACCTGCTGTCGCAGCTCCCCTTGCGGGGTGCCGCGCGCGATCTTCGCTCGGGCTCCGGGCTTACCGCCAACCGGAAAAACCTACCCTACGCCTCGGAACTCTATCCTGCCTTCGACGTTTCTTCTTGTTCTCCTCAACCAGCGCTTTGCTATAGACCCTTGCTTGCCCTCCCTAGCTTCATTTGCATGAAGAGGGTGACTGCGCTTGAGTCCCGGACGCGGCACCAACCGGAAAAACTTTAGAAGATGTCAAAGAACGATTATGTTTTTACGCTTTCTATTTTGAGAGTCAATGAAAAGTTTGTGTTTGTAACTCACGTGTTTTCAGCCGAGTGCACGCCGTCCACAGGCATGTGACCGGAATTTGTGCAGACCGGTAGGGCGAGTTCGCGCAGAAGGCAAGCGGGGCGCGGCTTTGCACGTTGAGAAGTCACTGAGGGGTATGTTGGATGTGGCGGGCGGATCTTTCGCCACTGTGAAAAATCGATAGAAGCGGCGACTGGCAATGCGTTCGGCAGAACGGGGACAGTCTCGGCTCCTGCATGGCGGCACAGCGCCCGATTGCTGGCCAGGAAAATCAGTCGAGCTTCGCTTGACCGGACAGCCGAGGGCGGCTGTCCCCACATCTTCGGTGGCGTCTGACTGGATCGGCCTAGATGACTTCGATCTTCTCGTCGAGGAACCGCTTGTCGGCCTCGTCGGAGCCAGAAAGTTCAAACGAGTTCGTCATTGCCGCTTTGCCTTTTTCCACCCTGGTGATCACGTAGGAGCATCCGATCCAGTGTGCTTCGGTCAAGTCCGTCTGCGACCACTGTGCGGGATGATCAGGATGAGAGTGGTAGAAGCCTACAATGTCCTCGCCCCGCTCGCGGCCCTCGCGTTGGATCCTCACCAGTTCCCGCGGATCGATGTTGTAACGGTTCTGTGGCGAGTCAGTGCGGGTATTGCCGCAGCCTGCAGACGTCGTGACGATGCGGGCTCCATCGTCGCCCATGCGACCGAGGAGCACGCCGCAACATTCGTGCGGGTAGGTTTCTTCGCCGTGACGGCGAAGAGTTTCGTAGTTCTTGTGGGAGATCTTCAGCATCGATCAACCATCTTTATCCCTCCGTCCAGAATCTTTCGCTCAGATATTTGTCGCCGGAGTCGCAGAGAATCGTAACCACAACCGCCTCCTGCTCTTTTCGTAGTGAAAGTTGCTCGGAGACTCGCAGGCTGCCGAAGATGCCGGCTGCGGCGGAGATTCCCAGGAGCAGTCCGTTTTCCCGAGCTATGCGGCGCGCCATCGCATAGGCGTCCTCGGTTGCGATTTCGAGATTCTGATCGGCCAGCGTTGGATCGTAAATCTTGGGAACGATTGCGGTGGCCATGTGCTTGGCGCCTTCGATGCCATGGAAAGACGAATCGGGTTGGAGAGAAATGCAGCGGATTGCGGGATTGAGTTCCTTCAATCGACGAGTTGTGCCCATAAACGTACCGCTGGTGCCGAGCATGGCGACAAAGTGAGTGATGCGCCCTTCCGTCTGCTGCCAGATTTCATTCGCCGTTCCGTGATAGTGCGCTAACCAGTTGGCATCGTTCGAGTATTGATCAGCGTAAAAATACAAATCAGGATGTTTTGCGGCGAGTTCGCGGGCCATTCGAACGGCGCCGTCGGAACCGTCGGCGGGATCGGTGTAGAGAATATTCGCGCCATAGGCCTGGAGGATTTTTTTGCGTTCCACTGAAACATTGGTCGGCATGCAGAGAGTGACCGGAAATCCCTCGGCCGCGCCCAGCATGGCATAGGCAATGCCGGTGTTACCGCTGGTTGCGTCCAGCAGAATTTTGCCGGAGCCAAACCTGCCGCTGCGCCGGCCTTCGGCAACAATGTTGGCGGCGGCGCGATCCTTTACCGACCCTCCTGGGTTGTGCCATTCGGCCTTGCCCAAAAGTGTGACGCCGGGGATATGCGCGGTGAGCCGATCAAAACGAAGCAGGGGCGTATTGCCGATGCGCTCAAGCAGGCTTTGCCCGGGCCGTTGCAACGCGAGATCCGGCGCCGGACCTGTTTCGGAAGATATCCCTAACTTGACTGAACCAAGACCCATTATCGAACTATTCCCTCGTGACCATCGTAATTATGCAAGAACCGCCAGAATAGGCTATGTAGTATGGTGTCTTTAGATGACGCGGACCAAGAAATTGATGCAGCCGCAAATAAGCATTGTGCAATGAGTTGGAGGTTTGCATCAAATAGAGGAAGCGAAGAATGATGTCCAAAGCGATTGAAGCAAAGACGTACGATGAAGCCCTTGCCTGGCTGCGCGACCACGGCTTCGATGTGACCGAAGCGCCGGGAACCAATGGCAGGGTGTTCCTAAGAAAGTACAACGTAGCGGCGGCGATACAGAAAACGCCGGACGATGGCGTAAAGATTTTTGCCTATCCCGGATATCTCATCGGCAGCGAGATTTCGAAACTCATCAACCGGGGCTACCAACAGTTTCTGAAGACCTCGAAAGCCGAAGTGCCGGCGACCGCCGAACACCTCAAAGCCTTGCAGTCGTTCGCGGAAGAGCTGAAAGTTGGTCTTGGATTGCCCAGTCTTTACAACGAGTCGCTGGGAACGGTGAGCGAATCCTACCAGTACGATCGCATTCAGGATCGCGATAAAGCGCCGGTGGATCGTCCGAAGCGCCCCTGGGAAGTCGCCGGTAAAGCGGTAGCGGCCAAAGCTGTCGGCGCCAAGAAGGGACGAGCGTAGATTTTGCCGCGAGTACTGCCAACCTAGTAATCCCATTCAACGATTGCTCGTGCGAAACTGGTGCGCACTGGTTCACCTGACGCGGGCTCGGATGCGCAATCGATTCATTCACTCCTTCCTCTTATTATTCTCTACAATCATGTCGCTCGCCCTCGGTTGTAGTTTGTGCTGATTTGGCTTGCCCACATCGGATTCGATCGTGCGCTCGGATACGGCCTCAAGGACCCGACGTTTTTCAAGGATACCCACCTGCAGCGAGTAAGCCAGCAACCCAGTTTGCGGCGAGGCTTCTGAGCTGCGGTCATCTTTTTGCGCGGACTTGCACTCGCGTGCCTTCTGGGAGTTTCCCGTCTAGCAATTCCACTATCCCGTTTCGAATTACGCCCTCTAGCTCCTGTAGTCCATGATTCACATTGCCCGCGCCAACTTGTTCCAGGCCTGAGTCGGGGCTGGCGGGCAACCGTGCCCGCCCCACATGAGCTGTGCTTCGTCCCATGCCCTTGTCCATGGCTGCGTTGGCCAGGCGGTCGGCTTCGGTGTTGTGTTCGCGCAAGGCGTGGCCGATCGAGAACCATTCCAATTGAGCGATCAGTTCCTGGGCGCGGCCGTGAAGATCCTGCAGCGTGGCATTCTTTACCTTGTAGATACCCTTGATTTGCCGCACCAGCAATTCGGAATCGCTGATCAGCTTAAGCGCTTTGGGACCATGCTTGAGGGCGTATTCGAGAGCCGCGATGAGCCCCTGATATTCGGCGAAATTATTAGTCTGGTGTCCAAGATATTCGCTGAGTTGGGCGACTTTCTTACCGGATTGATCCTGAATCACGACGCCATAGCCGGCCGGGCCTGGATTGCCGCGGGCGCCGCCGTCGCTATGGGCGATCAGGTAGTGCTCGGGAGGATTTTCGCGCGGGGAATTTTCACGCTGCGAAAACAGAGACTTGGTTGCGGCGCGGCGCGGGTAAGGCATGGGAACGAGTTTACAACTTCCGTTGGCTTTGTCGCGGCAGGTGGGAACAGTTTCGGAACGTAAGAGGTCCAAATGGCTGAGCAGTTTATTCGAGACCCCTTGCCCGACTTTGAATGGCAAGACCGAAAGGGGTCCTTCGACTGCGCAAGACGATTCGCTTCTCGAATCATCTTGCTTCCCTCAGGATGACAAAAGTGTCAGTGGCCGGCGGCCCGGCGGGTGGCCAATCACGCCGGAATGACAAACGTGTTACCGACCTGCGGCCAGACGAGTGGCTAGCCGGGCAGGCAGATTAGCGGAGAAGATGCGGTCTTGCGCTGCTTTCAGGTTATAAGGAGTGCGATGGAAGTGCACGACCTGAGCCTCCGTGTCGAACAGAGCGAAGGCGGCGCGCCAATCTCCGTCGCGCGGCTGTCCGACCGACCCGGGATTGATCATGTAGCGGGTTGAGGATTTCAGCTGCAGGGAGACAGACTCGGCCTTACCGACAGTGCGATATTCCGGACGGAAGCCGTCGGCGCTGGAGCCATTGGCGAAAAATCCGCCCTGCAAGTGGGTGTGTCCGAAGAAGGTGATCGGGGTGTCGAAGGTGATGAGCGGGACCAGGGCGTCGCCGATCGAAACTACGTAGGCATCTTCATCCTCCGGCGAACCGTGCACTAATTGCACCTGGGGAAATTGCTCCAAGGGAAGCGGGCCCTGCGGCAACGAGCGCAGCCATTCCAGATGCTCTGGGTTAAGTTGGTTGCGCGTCCAGATGGCGGCGGCGGCGGCCATGGGGTTGAAGTCCTCCAGGTCGAGCAAGCCGGTTACCGCCTTGTCATGATTGCCGCGGACAAAGGCATTTCCCAGGGCACGCGAACGCTCGATCACTTCATTGGGAGAAGCGCCGTAACCGACGACGTCGCCGAGATTGGCGACAAAATCGAATGATGGAGTTCCTGCCAGGCAGGCCTCCATTGCTTCCAGGTTGGCGTGAATGTCGCTGAGCAGTAGTATCCGCAATTGACACCAAACAAAGTGCCGATTATAGACCGAGCACACGCAAGAGGATACACGGTCGCTTTTGTTCGAGCATGGCTACCTTGAATTGACAACCGGGCAACGGGCCCAATGCGCGGGGGCGACTTGTTCCAGCGGCGGGAAAGCTTGAGCGCATTGCGGCAGACGATACGGGCAGCGAGGTTCGAAGGCGCATCCTGGAGGCATGGCGTGGGGCGGAGGGACCGTGCCTTCGATGGTTTCGAGCGGACGCCGGCGGTCGGTCTTTAGATTGGGCACTGCTTGCAGAAGGCCGCGAGTGTAGGGATGCGCCGGGGCTCGAAAGATTTCCTTCTTTGGACCGACCTCTACCACGCTTCCGGCGTACATCACCGCCACACGATCGGCAACCTGGGATACCACGGCCAGATCATGCGAAATGAAAAGCATCGCTAATCCGAACTTGGAGCGCAACCCCGCGAGCAGTTCGAGGATCTGGGCCTGGATGGTGACATCGAGCGCCGTCGTGGGTTCGTCGGCGATCAGCAACAGTGGGCGGTTCACGACCGCCATGGCGATCATCACCCGCTGGCGCATGCCACCGGAGAGTTGATGAGGATAATCGCGGGCCCGACGGTCAGCCTGGGGAATGGCGACGTCGTTCATGGCTTCCACCGCCAGCTTCTGCGCTTTGCTTTTTGAATGAGTGCCATGGGCCAAGACCGCCTCGGCGATCTGGTCGCCCACGCGCATTACTGGATTGAGAGCGGTCATGGGCTCCTGGAAGATCATGGCGATGCGCGAGCCGCGCAAATGGCGGATGGAGTCATCAGGAAGGGTGGCGAGATTGCGGGCAATGCCATTTTCGGCGAAGAGAACTTCGCCGGAAACCCGCGCCTGAAGAGGGAGCAGCCGCATAATCGCCAGGGATGTGATGGATTTGCCGGAGCCGGATTCGCCCACCAGGGCGAGGACTTCACGGGGAGCGATTGAGAAATTCAGATCGCGGACGGCGGGAAGGGTTTGTGTGGGGATGGCAGCCCCCGGCTGTCCTCCCGCCGGTAATGAGGCGGGGAATTGGATGCTTAGATTGCGGACTTCGAGAAGCGGGGGCACGGTGTCATGTTAGCAGCGTCGGGCAAGACGTTCGCCGTTGCCTGCGAACGGACAGCCGAGTGCGGCGGTCCCCACCTGGGCTCTATGGTCCCAGGATAAGCGGCAGGCCGTTTTTGTTGTTCCCGATGACTACGACTTTGGCGTTGGCGCTCTTTGCAAGATTCTCGGTGGCTTCGATGCCTTTCCATTCCAACAGCGACGGCGTGATGCCCTGTGCGACGATCTGTTGAAAGTCGCGGACGCCGGCGGCTTCGATGCGTTTGCGCTGAGCCTCCTGCGTCTCTTTTTGCAGGCGGAAATTCATGGCAAGTGATTCCTGCTCGGCCTGTTGTTTGGCTTCAATGGCAGCCTTGAGCGTGGCTGGGAGCTGGATGTCGCGAAGCAGAACGTTCTCCACCGTAAGGCCGCGCAAGTTCAGCTGCGAGCTGACCTGGTCGTAAATCTGCTTTGCGACCATTTCTCTTTCGCCGGTGTAGAGAGCATTCGCGGTGTGCGATGCCGTGGCTTCGCGGATTGCCGAACGCAGGGTAGGTTCGACCACGACATTTTCGTAATCAGCTCCAATTTTCTGGAAAACCTCGGCAGCCCGGTCGGGATTGAGGTGGTAGATGAGCGAGGTGTCCAGGCTCATCATGAGGCCTTCGCTCGAAGGGACGCTGGCGGACTCTTTCAGGGTTTGTGTCTGGATGGAGAGTTCATTGTTGGTCTTCAGCGGACTGATGAGGTGCATGCCTTCGCCCAAGGTTTGACCGGTCTGCACCTTTCCGAAAAGCGTGAGCACGCCAACATGCCCCGTACCGACTCGCGTCACGCAACTGAACAGCAGAATGACGAGTAAAAATGCGGCGACTCCGATTCCGATCAGTCGCACGAGTCCACCGCCTCCACCGCCTCCCTCAAGAATTCTTCCCCGGGCTGGATCCAAGACCGTCATCAGTTCTTCTCCGCTCAGATCTTAGGCGCGCACCGAGCCTATGCAAAAGTAACTTCTCTGAGACCGAATCCGACAGCAATGAATCTTCCGTATCCGTCGAGGCATCTTTTATGATGAACCCTATGAGCAAGATTCACATTCCTACGCCCCTGCGTCAGTATGTTGGAAAGCAAACCACGGTGGAGGTGAAGGCCGCCACTGTGGGCGAAGCGATGACGGCCTTGCTGGCACAACATCCCGATCTGCGGCGCCATCTTTATACCGACGATGGCAAGCTGCGCGCTTTCGTCAACCTGTACGTGAACGACGAGGACATTCGATACCTGCAGAAAGAAGCGACCTCGCTCAAGGAAGGTGATAACATTTCCATCGTGCCCTCCATTGCCGGAGGCGCAGTTTGATGCGGTTTCCGAACGTTCCGGGATTACACAATTGCAGAAAGTGAAATACTCCGCCCCAAAGCGATGTTGTATGTACCCTACCTGCCCTTAGCGTCCTGAGACCCCGGAACGCCAGACTCAAAACTCAATCGAGGATTTTATGGCCACGATCACCACCGAAATTCCAGCAACCTTGAGCAAAGAAGAAATTCTGCGCTACTCGCGGCACTTGATCATGCCGGAGGTCGGCATGGTAGGGCAGCAGAAGCTGAAGGCGGCACGGGTGCTTTGCATCGGCACCGGCGGGCTGGGCTCTCCGCTGGCGTTGTATCTTGCGGCGGCGGGCGTGGGCACGCTCGGCTTGGTGGATTTTGATGTGGTGGATTACACCAACTTGCAGCGGCAGATCATCCACTCCACTGCCGATGTGGGACGCAAGAAGCTGGATTCCGCCGCGGATAAATTGATGGGCATCAATCCGTTCCTGAATCTACGCAAGTTCGATACACGTCTGAGCAGCGAGAATGCGCTAGAGCTCTTCCGCGACTTCGACATCATTGCCGACGGCACCGATAACTTTCCGACGCGCTACTTGGTGAATGACGCGTGCGTGCTCACCGGCAAGCCGAATGTATACGGCTCCATCTTTCGCTTCGAAGGACAGGCCAGCGTGTTCGCGACGGACGATGGCCCGTGCTATCGCTGTTTGTATCCCGAGCCGCCACCGCCGGGCCTGGTACCTTCCTGCGCGGAGGGCGGAGTGTTAGGCATCCTGCCGGGGTTGGTGGGGGTGATGCAGGCTACCGAGGTGATCAAGCTAATTTTGGGGGTGGGCGATCCTCTCATTGGGAGACTGTTACTCATCGATGCGCTCGGCATGAAATTTCGCGAGCTTAAGCTGCGAAAAAATCCGGATTGCCCGGTGTGCGGTACGCATCCCACGGTGACGAAGCTGATAGACTACAACGAGTTTTGCGGAATCCGCGGGGGGGGAAAGCCGGTGGAAACTGGAGTTCCAGAAATTCAGGTAGAAGAGCTGAAGCGGCGGCTGGACGCGAAAGAGGACTTGTATGTGCTCGATGTCCGTGAGCCCCATGAATATCAGATCTGCAACATCGGCGGGCATTTGATTCCGCTGAATGATTTGCCGAGGCGCGTCAATGAACTGGATTCCAGCCGCGAAATCATCGTCCATTGCAAAATGGGCGGACGCAGCGCGAAGGCGGTTGCCTTCCTGCAGCAGTCTGGATTTAGAAAAGTCCACAATCTGGCGGGCGGGATCAATGCCTGGGCGGAGCGAGTGGACCCGAAAGTGCCGAAATACTGAAGGGCAGCGGGTAGTCGCGAGTGGCCGGCGCCACTCTTGGCGGGGAGCGCTTTGAAGCGCTGTCCCCACATAACCTTCTCTAGCGACTTGGAAATAGGGAAGCACGACGCGCGTGCTCCCCTTGATCCCGTTGTAAAACGCTGCTGCAGTGACATTACTTGCTGGAGCCGTTGGCCTGCATGCTGTCGCTGCCGTCCGCCAAGTCCAACGCGAACTTCTTGCCTTGGAAACGGACGCCAGCCAGCGTGTTTGGTCCGCCGCCATTCTGGCGGGTTACGGCCGCATCGTTGGAAGCAGGCGTCTGCAGTTCCACGACATGCGCCGGCACTTTCGCTAAGACCTTTTTGCCTTTCAGGATACTTAGTTCCACGTTGGGGCCGCTGCCTTCCCACTCGACTTTGTAGTCGCCTGGTTTCAGCGTTGTTCCATTCACGATTGCCGGGTTGATCAGTTGTAAACTGCCTTTGGTTGCGGCGAAAGCACTGGAGGCCAACAACACCGCCAAGCCCAAAACAACGCTCTTCGAAATTGTCGCGAAATTCATGACTGCTCCTTTTTCTTCCCCGAGTCTGGTCGGAGAACGGTTAGGGCGGCCCGGCTCACGACTTGCGCGAGAAAACGTTGGTGTTTCGCCGCGAATCGCCTACAATGCATCCGCTGGGGTTTCAGCAGACGAGCCGCAAGGCCCGGCTGGCTGTGCACGGGGGTTCTTCCACCTGGGCCGCCAAACCGAGAGTGAGAGAATCCCCTAAACCCCGCTAGAATCTTGTGAACTTCCACCCCTCCGGAAGTTCGTTCCTGACCGCTCGTCCTTCTCCCATACACTACGTAACCGCAAGGCTGAAAGTTTCAATTGTTCCGCGATTGCAGTCACACCTCCTTTGACGAAGGGCGTGGGCCAGAGTTAGCAGAGGCTCAGCTTTCGCGCCGGGACAGTGGCCTGGTGTTTTGTATCGGATGATTCGGTACGGGATGGTTCTGCAGGGGATGGACTAAAAACATTCTCGGACCGGTGAGACCGGAAACGGGGACGATCGGATTGCTGGTTACGACCCGGAGACAAATCCACTCATCTGCAATGACTTGCCTGAAAATCAGTCGGCATGCTGACGGTCGAGGGACCAGATGCCCGCCTGATCTTTTTCGAAGGGGTACAGGTGAACCATCCAGTTGAAGACCACGGGATGGAAAGTTCCACCCGCGGCATCGCAAGCTTCCTGCGTGGTGATCGATCCTTTCAACCCGAATTGCGGATGTGGCGCCAGCATTTCACTCTTGCGATTTGCCGGGGCTGCGCAGAAGTTCACGTGCTCATGCCATTGTGCGACGCTCAGAGGAATGCGTTCATCGAGCTGGTCCTCATCTAGGCGCTTCGGCGCTGTGTACATCACGCCGATGAGCTTGTAATCGTCTCCGTGCTTTTCATAGAGCAGCGAAGTGGGGTGCTCGGGATTGAAACGGAAGGCGGCTTCCATGGCATATCCGTAGTTGGTGAAGTGGTACATCTTCTGGGGAATGTTGGGGAGAAAAATCTTGTAGCCGTCGGCTAGCGCGGCATGATAATCGACGTATTTTTCCGCAGCCTTTCGCGCCGATTCCGCAATTTGCCGGGCACGCTCCGCGTCTCCGGGCTTGGCGTGGCGCAGGGCCGTCATCTTCATGTGCGGGCCCATATCCATGTGCCCTTCCATGGAATGCATCGCGTGCATGCCGGCATCGCTGTCTTTGTCTACGGCCATGGGCATGTCTTGCTTGTTCGACATGGTGTGGTCGGACATGGTGTGGTCGGACATGGTGTGGTCGGACATGTCCATTCCCGGCATATCCTGCTGTCCATTGCCGCCGGCGGGTTGCTGCTGCCCCCACGTCACGCAGGCCAACAGTAAGAAGGGAATCAGAACCACAATCCGGTCGCGCATGACAAATCTATCTCCGTTCTGAGTTGTTATAACCCTGTAGCAGCCAGGTAGTTTCTGCAAGCAATCCGAGATTATCGGGATTACAGAAGTAATTATCTCTTACTCCGATCGGGCCGGTGGCCACCAGAATCGCGGAGGAGGCGTCAGGAGGCGGACCGCTCTCGATTCAAACGCCAAATCGCCGCGTTCAAATACATGGCGTAGCTGACCCACGCGAGATAGGGCAGGAGCACGGCTCCGGAGAACGGCGATATGCGCCAGAATGAAATTACGGTCGCAAGAATGGCCGTCCAGAGCAAAATGATTTCAGCCAGGGCCAGGGCGGGCGAGCGCATCCCGAAGAAGATCGCTGGCCAGGCAGCGTTCAGCGCGAGTTGAACCAGAAAGACAGTAATCGCGGTCGTGGCTCCGGACCAGCCGTTTCCCATCTTCCACACGTTCCAGGCAGCGACCGGCATCCCCATATAAAGGACGGCCCACACAGGAGCGAAGAGCCAGGCCGGTGGATTACCACGCGGCTTGCGCAGTCCGGGATACCAGTTGCGAACTGTAAGCGCGGTGAACGCGGAGGCGACCCCAGCCGCAGAAAATGTGAGGGCTACGAATGCGGCGAGCGCGACAAATAAATTGTTTGCCAAGGACGGCCCTACGGCAAAGGCTCGGAGACGTGTTCGTGAACGATCAGCCACTTGCCATCTTGATTTTCCCAAACCACGGTCCAGCGGAAGTTGCCCATCTCAACCTTGCCCGCTTTGGTGGTCATCTCCTCACTTATCGTCGCAGTGCCCCAGACCAGGTCTCCATGGGGATGAATGGCAGCGTCATCGTTCACCGAGCATTTCGCGCTCTGGTAGCCGGACAGCACGCCTTTCACGCCTTTTTCGTATTCGTCCCAACTACCATATTTTAGAGGGGCGATATCGAAGAAGGTGTGTGGGCCGCCGGCATAGTATTTGGCGACGTTGGCGGGGTCGAGAGTCGACCACCCGTCCCAGATTTTCTGCATGTAAGCTTTGTCGGGAACGGGGCCGGCGGAAGGTTTTCTGGTCTGCTTAGGCGGAGCGGCAAGGCTCGACAGTGCAAGAGCGAATAGGCACAACAGCACGCTGAAATGGCGTTTCATTCTTATCCTCCGAGTTCGCGGAATTCTCGCACATGCATCTGCAATGCGCAAAGCACGCACGTTGACCGTTTTCCGTAGCCCAAGCTAAAATAGACGAGTTTGCCTGTACTCGCCGACCCGTTCTGGGGACGCCTGCCTTGGCTGCTGAAGCGCCGAGGCGGAAAACACAGCAAGCACAGAAAGTTCAACGGCACGGGCGTGGTATTGCGCGCGCGGGAAGCGCGCCTGTTGGACCGACTTCACGATATCTTGATGGAGGCAGACGCATGTACGCGGTCATCCGCGCCGGTGGAAAGCAGTACCGGGTGGCGCCCGGAGATGTGATTCGAGTGGAGAAGTTTGCTACGGGAACCGACGGTCATGTCAATTTTCCCGATGTGTTGGCCGTGTCGGGCGGCGAAGGAAAGATCGGCAAACCGGAATCCGAAGCGAAAGTCGTCGGCGAGGTGCTCGAAGAGGGCCGCGGTCCGAAGATTTTGGTTTTTCACTACAAGCGGAAGAAGCAGTATAAGAAGCTGCGTGGGCACCGGCAGTCCTACACCGCGGTGCGGATCACAGAGATAGCCTTCGACGGCCAAAGCTTCAAGGCTCCGGAAGTGGAGAAGAAGCAGCCGAAAGTGAAGAAGGCTGCGTCGGCGGACGAGCACGAGAATGACTCCGCGGCAGCGAGCGTTGAAGGACACGCGACGAAGCCGCACGCAAAGAAGAAAGCTGCTCCGAAAAGGCGCGCGGCCAAAAAGACTTCGGCAAGGAAGAAGAAATAGTTTGCCAGAGTCGCATCCTCTGGCAACGGCCGGCGGGACGCCGGCGCTACTTTCAAAAGACTGAGAGCTTAGAGTTTCTCTATGGCACATAAAAAAGGACAGGGAACTTCTCGAAACGGCCGCGATTCAAACGCGCAGCGGCTCGGATTCAAAGCATTCGGCGGGCAACTGGTGCCCGGCGGGACCATCATCGTGCGGCAGCGAGGTACGCGCGTGAAGCCTGGGCTCAACGTGGGGCGAGGCAAAGACGATACGCTTTTTGCCAAGGTCACGGGACGGATCAAGTTCTTGAACAAGGGTTCGATGGGCAAGTTCGTGATGGTCGAACCGATGGAAGTGTCGGACTAAGCCGCGCCCATCTGCGGAACCGGCAAAGTGCTTTATCGGCCGCGACGGGTTGTGCGACGCGGCTTGAGCCTCGCCTTCGGGACGAGGCTTTTGTTTTGGACTATCCGTGATATCGACCATGTTTATCGATGAAGCAAAAATTCGCGTGAAGGCGGGAGACGGCGGCAACGGCTGCATGGCTTTCCGTCGGGAGAAATATGTTCCGCGAGGCGGGCCTTCGGGCGGCGATGGAGGCAAAGGCGGCGATGTGATTATGGAATCCAGCGAGCGGCATAACACGCTGGTCCATTTCCGCTTCAATCCGGAGTACAAGGCGGAGCGCGGACGTCACGGCGAGGGGTCGAATAAGACCGGACGCGAAGGGGAAGATGTAATTCTCAAAGTTCCTGTGGGAACGATCGTGTGCGACGAAGAGACGGGGGAGAAAGTGTTTGATTTTTCCGGCCCCGATCAACGCATGGTGATCGCCCGTGGCGGCCGCGGGGGACGAGGCAATGCGCGCTTTGCCACTTCCGTGCACCAGGCTCCGCGCGAGCATGAACCGGGACGCCCCGGCGAGGAACATCATTATCGCCTTGAGCTGAAGTTGCTGGCTGATGTGGGACTTGTGGGATATCCGAACGTCGGAAAATCCACCCTGATTTCACGCATTTCGGCGGCGCGCCCCAAAATTGCGGATTATCCGTTTACCACTCTCGAACCGAATCTCGGCGTGGTCGCGGTGGGCGACCCGAACCATGAGATCAGTTTTGTGGCGGCCGACATTCCCGGCTTGATTGAAGGCGCACACGCGGGCTCAGGACTGGGCACGCAGTTCTTGCGGCACATCGAGCGTACGCGCCTGCTGGTTCACCTGGTGGATGTGTCCGACGCCAGTGGCCGTCCTGACATCGTGAAGGATGTGGAAGTCATTCTTGGGGAACTGACCAGTTTCGGCGCTCACCTGGAAGAGAAGCCGATGATCATGGTGGCTTCAAAAATCGACGTCGCCAACAAAGAAAAGGTGGCCGCGCTCAAACGTTATTGCAAGATGCGCAAGCTGAAACTTTACGAAATTTCGGCAGTCACCGGCAAAGGCATCGACGAGCTAAAGTATGCGATGGCCAAGGAAGTGGATGCTCTGCGCGCAGAAGCCGTGCAGAAAGCGGAGCCCGCAGAAGGCCAAGCCGGCTGATCGCGCTGTCCCCTTTACGCCCTCGGCAATTGCGCCCCGTGTTGAAAGTGATATTGCAGAATCTTCGCCGCGAGTGCGGGCGGCAATTGTTCTGCGGCGGATTTCACCGTCCGCACGATTTCCCCCCGGCAAACTACTTCTGTGGGAGAAAGCCCGGCGATCTCGGCCGGCAGCACAAGATTGATCTCCAGTTGGATATTGGGTTGAAGAAAATCCTCAGCCTGGAACAACAATCCGGAACGGCTGATATTTCTGGTTTCGCCGTCGTGCCATTTCTCCTCGTCCAACCGACGGTACTTCAGGGGCAAGTGCAATTGAAAGCGTGGTGCGCGCGATAGAGGCTGTTCCCGTCCCTGCGCGGCTGAGGCGCGAACTGTACGAACCGGCATATTACCCTCCAGGCCACTCGGGCTTGAATCCAGCACTTCACGAACTTTACCTTTGAGGTCACGCAAGGTGAAAGGTTTCTGGAGCAGGCGAACGCCAGCGTCCAGCGTGCCGTCATGGCCGATCACATTCTCCGTATAACCGGACATGTAAAGAATCTTCGTCTGCGGACGAATTTCGGAGATCCGCTGCGCCAGTTCGCGACCATTCATGCCGGGCATAATCACATCGGTTAAAAGCAGGTGAATAACGCCCTCGTGGGCGACCGCGATTTGCATGGCCACAGCTCCATCAGCGGCTTCGATCACGTTGTAGCCTTGCTTCTCCAGAAACTGCTGGGCCAGATAGCGCAGGTTGGCTTCATCCTCCACCAGCAGGATGGTTTCGGTTCCCGGCTCGGTGAAGGCGGACTCCGCTGCCGCGGAGACGACCCGTGCGGGTTCCACTCTCTCCGCCACACGGGGAAAATATATTTTGAACGTCGTGCCTTTGCCGGGCTCGCTGTACACCCAGATGTAACCGCCGCTTTGCTTGATAATGCCGTAAACCGTGGACAAACCTAACCCAGTTCCCTTCGGGCCTTTGGTCGTGAAGAAGGGCTCAAAGATGTGGGACTGGGTTTCGGAATCCATGCCAAGGCCGGTGTCGCTGATGGACAGCATTACATAGTCGCCAGGCCGCAGCGGGGCGTGGAAGCGGGCATAATCCTCATCGAGGGAAACGTTGGAGGTCTCGATCGTGAGCTTGCCTCCGGAGGGCATCGCATCCCGCGCATTGACTGCCAGATTGATAATGACTTGATCAATTTGCCCGGCGTCGGCTCGCACCGTCCCCAGTTTGGGTGCTGGCACCATTACAAGATCAATATCCTCGCCGATTACGCGCGTAAGCATCTTCAAGTTTTCTGTGACGACTCCATTCAGATCGAGAATCTTGGGGGCGAGCATTTGCTTGCGGCTGAAGGCGAGAAGTTGGCGGGTGAGAGACGATGCGCGTTGCGCTGCCCCGGCAATTTCCTGCGCGGGAGCACGGAGCGCAGGGTCGGGACCGAGACGCTCGAGTAGGAATTCCGAATAGCCCGAGATCACCATGAGCAGATTGTTGAAATCGTGGGCGATGCCGCCGGCGAGCCTTCCCACCGCCTCCATTTTTTGAGACTGCCGGAGTTGCTGCTCCAGTGCGCGCCGCTCGGTCACATCCTCGGCAAACAGCTCGAACGCCCTCTCTTTGTCACTATCAGAAACGGCGCGGCCGGAAACGCGAACTTCCGCGCCCAATCCGTCTTTCCGCTTCCATTCTGCAATTAGGCCGGTGAAGGGTGCGGCGCCGCGCAGGTAATCGGCCAGTTCAAACCACTGAGTCGTATCTGTATAAAGTCCTCCCAGATGTTTTCCCACCAGGTCCGCGGCGGAGGAATATCCCAGCATATCCAGGAATGAGGGGTTTACGTCGAGCAGTTGGCCTGCGGAATCACAGCGGCAGATGCCATAGGGAGCGTTGGTGACCAGTGACCGAAAATTCATCTCGGAGCGGCGCAAACTCTCCTGCGCTGCTCGCAGAGCGCCATTCAGCCAACAGATCAAAGCCGCTAGCACCACAAACAATGCCAGCCGCATCATCGTGGAACGGAATTGTGCCGGGGTCTGCTCAGAATAAAATGAAAAATATGCACTCACGGTTACCGCGAAGGAGGTAGCGACCAGTCCGGGCTTCCACCCTCCGTACCAGGCACTCACCATCACCGCGACCGCAAAGACGGCCAGGCGGCTCTCCGTAATGTTGGGAAGCAATAATGCCGGGATCAGCGCCAGCGTTGTGCTGAGGACGGCGACACCATAGCGCAAAATGGGCGCACGGGCCGGCTGGATGCGGAGTAGGGGGAGGGATACTCGCATGACACGACGTTACTGGCGCGTTCTGTGTTGCGCCAGATTACATGAGTTCACTCCCAAGGCTCAAGGCCGGATTTGTTTGCCATTTGAATTTTGGCCAAACAGACAATGAACAACTGGACAACACCGATAGAACTTTTCTGCATTTTAAAAGTTCGACTTGCCAAGGAACGCTCGAAACGAAGACACTAGCCGCCATGAACATTGGATTATTCGGCGGAACTTTCGATCCCATCCATGTCGGGCATTTGGCGCTGGCTCGCGCGGCGCGAGAACGCTGCAAGCTCGGCCGGATTTTGTTTACACCAGCGAATGTTCCACCCCACAAGCAGGCGCAACCTTTATCGCCCTTTGCGTTGCGCTACGCCATGACTGCTCTGGCGACTGCGCAGGAGAAAGACTTCATCCCCTCCTTGCTGGAAGCGCCGGAAGATTTTGATCCTGACGTTGTGCGAACCAAGAAGGGCAAAGAGCGCGAACTGAAACCGAACTACACCATGGATACGGTCAGGCATCTCAAACACTCATTTAACAAAGCAGACAGGTTGTTCCTGCTCATCGGCATCGACGCCTTCGCTGACATCGCTCAGTGGTATCAAGCCGAGGAGTTGTTTCGGGAGTGCATATTTTTGGTTGCCAGCAGGCCGGGTTATTCGCTGGCCGATGTCGCCAACGCTTTGCCAGCGAGTCTGCGCCCACGAGCGGAAGCCACTCGACCGTTTGAAAAGCAAGCAGCCAGCGGAGATTTGGTGTTGAATGGAGTGACCATCCATCTTTTGAATGAGGTTTACCAGCCCATTTCCTCTACGTCAATTCGTAAAGCCGCCGCCGCCGGCAAGTCGCTTCGCCGCTTCGTGGAACCAAGCGTGGCGGAATACATAAAGAAGATGGGGTTGTACAAAGAGCGCTTTCCACAGGAATGACGACGGCAGCCAGGCACCTTCCCATTTACAATGATTAGAACCACGCACTCTTCAGCATGAAAAAAAACGATTTGAAATCGCAGGTGGCGGCGGCGATACAGGCTTGCCTCGACAAAAAGGCGGAAGAACTGTCCATCCTGGAGATGGAAAAAGGATCCTCGTTCACCGATTATTTCGTGTTATGCAGCGGCACCAACCCGCGCCAGGTGCAGGCAATTGCCGACGAAGTTGAACTGCGATTGAAAAAGGCGGGATTGCATGCGGCGCACGTCGAAGGCTACAAACAGGCGGAGTGGATCCTCGTCGATTACGTCGACTTTGTGGTGCACGTTTTTTCCGAGAAGGCGCGCAAGTTCTACGATCTGGAGCGACTGTGGAAAACGGCCAAGCGGCTTGTGCCCTCGGAATTGAGCTCGGAGCCGAAGCGGAAATCAGCGTTGAAAACGGCAAAGAAGTTGAAGCGGTTGAAAACCACATCGCCACGCAAGCCTGCGGCCGTGGCCAGCGCCGGTCGCAAGAAGGCGTAATGCTGACTGTGCTGGTGCCCGCCTCGATTCCTTCAACATGCTCTGAAGTCGTATGACGATTTCCTCCAAACCGAAATCTTCTGTGGAAACCAGCTGGGGCAGTTCGTACCGGCTCATCGCCTCCGACCAATGGAAGGCGAAGTCAGCGGCGATGGGCAAGGCGGTTACGGCGGCGTTGGTGGAATACGCGCAGCCACGGTCCGGGATGAACATTCTGGATTTGGCCAGCGGCACAGGAGAGCCCGCCATCAGCCTCGCCACGCGGGTGCTGCCCCACGGGCGAGTCACGGCTCTTGACCTTAGCTCCGAACTGCTTGAGGTCGCTAAAGGACGTGCGCAAGAGCGTGGTCTGAATAATTTTTCCACGCGGCAGGCCGACGCGCAGGCATTGCCCTTCGGGGACAACGCCTTCGATCTGGCCACGTCCCGCTTTGGAATCATGTTCTTTCAGGATGCTGTTCTCGCCTTGCGGGAACTACATCGGGTGCTCAGGGAGGAAGCGCGCGCCTGTTTCCTGGCTTGGGGTTCCTTCGACCAGCCTTACTGGAAAAGCACCATGGGCGTTGTGCACCGGCACGTGGGTGGCCCGCTGCTGCTCGAGGGAGGCCCGGATCCGTTTCGTTTCGCAAGGCCGGGAAGTCTTTCCGCGGTGTTGAGAAGCGCGGGCTTCCGCGCGGTGGAAGAAGAAACGAAAACCCTACCCTGGACTTGGCCCGGCACTTCTGAAGAGGTGTGGGAGCAGACTCGGGCTGTAGCCGTGCCCTTCCGGCCAATGCTCGATCGTGTTCCCGCCAACGTGTGGCCACAGGTTGATAAAGACGTTCAAGCGGCGATTGGGCAATACGTAAACGGGGAGAACATCGAGTTCGGCGCATCGGTCGTGCTGGCATCCGGAACCAAGTGACTCTTTGCCTATTGTGAATCTCAGGATTGCGTGGGTCGGAAAAACGAAAGAGCCAGCGATCCAGTCGCTGACCGACGAGTATCTGAAGCGAATTGCGCACTACACGCCGGTGGAAGGGATTGCGCTGCGGGATGAAGCTGCGTTGCTGCAACTGGGTGGGCGGGCGGCATCGTCCAAAGGCGGCAAGGTCGCAAGCCGCAAGGCGACGCTGGTCCTGATGGATTCCCGCGGCAAGCAGTTCTCGTCAGAAGAGTTCGCGCGTTTTCTGGGTAACTATCAGGAACAAAATCCGCTGCCGCTGGTGTTTGCCGTGGGGCCAGCCGACGGGTTCAGCGTGGCTACTTGCGGTGCGGCGCAGCACATCATCTCCCTGGGCAGCATGACGTTGGCCCATGAACTGGCTCGCGTTGTCCTGCTGGAGCAGGTTTACCGGGCATTGACGATCTTAAAGGGCCATCCTTACCATTCTGGGCACTGAGCGAGGAATGCGAACGTGCACCTCTGTGAGTTGATCTTAATTGCTGCGCGTCCTAGACTTCCGATGCTAGACTTTCGAGGTAGGACAACGTCGACTCGCTCACGCAATTAAATAGGGAGTGGATTCGGAGAGTGGATTAATGAAAGATGTGATGGAACTGTTGCGGGCGAAAGAGCAGGAGTTAGTGAAAGTGAAGCGGCAGGTAGAAGCTCTGCGGATCGCAGCGCCTTTGTTGGGCGCGGATGAGGATCAGCACGGACCAGCGATGACGCCGGCTAACAATCGTTCGGCGCGGGCCGGGGGCGACGCCGGCTAGGAATGACTAAATCGCGACTGCCGGGTTTCTTGACCCCCAGTCACGGTTGATCCGGCGGAGTTCGAACCAGAATATGCAAAATCTCTCGAGCAAGGTCGTGCGCGGGCTGGCCCTCCATATTCGTTAGCACCACGACCCCGGCTCGACGCTCCGGCGCAATCACAAAAGCGGTGCTGGTGCCTTGTTGGCCGCCATTGTGGCCCACGCCCGCGACCTTGTCTTCTTTCCCCTCCTCCCGGTCCCAGCCCCAGCCGAGAGCGTAGGGGTCGTTCGAACCGTCGGAAGGCTTTAGCGGAGTCCATATGACATCACGGGTGGTGCGGCGAATTAATTTGTCATTCAGAATCGCCACTTCGAATCTGCCCATGTCTTCGGCTGAAGAGAGCCACCCACCGCCGGGAATTTTGTAGCTGGAATCCAGGAAGTCGGCGTTGCGCACGGCCCCGGAATCGGTCTTTTCGTAGAAGCGAGTACGGTAAGGGACGATGGCGAACCGGTCATCAACCTGAGTCTCTTCCATCTTTGCCGGAAGGAAAACATTTTGGCGCATGAAGTCGACGTACTTTGTACCCGACGCACCTTCGATGACGCACCCTACCAGCGTATATCCCTGCGTCGAGTAGTGAAACGACGTGCCGGGCTGCGCCACCAGGGGATCATCTTTGAAAAAATCCAGCCCGGCATGAATGGGATCATGGAAGTGTTTCGTGTTGCCGACTTCGGGGTCATCCTGCGAACTGGACTTGTAGTGGCGAATTCCGCCAAGGTGCCCCAGCACCTGACGCGTGGAGATGGGCTGCGGCTTTTGAGGAAACGAAGGACAATATTTTTGCACGGGAGCGTCAAGATCAAGCCGACCGCGCTCCCACAACTGCATGGCGGCGGTGGCCGTGAGTGATTTGGAAATCGAAGCCAGCCGAAAAAGCGTGTGTTCGCTGGCCGGAACGTTGTTCTCCAGGTCCGCGAAGCCAAATCCGTCGGCCCACTCATATTCTCCATCCTCCACCACAGCGATAGAGAGACCGGGAACGTGAGTTGACGCCATGAACTTGGAGACGGCGTCGTTGATTTGTTTCCGCTTGCTGGAAGAAAGCTTGGAATCCTGTGCTGCCCCCAGGGCCAAAGCCGCTGAACAAAGGGCAATGAGAATCAAGAGACGGCCCCTCTTGAAACAGCGCCGGCGAGGAAACGGCTTGGCATTGAATGTCATGATGGCTTCCCTAAAACGAGAATCCATTGTAGACCGCGGGAAACAATCCAAATCGAGAGCGTTCTACTGTGTAACGGTGGCTTGATAACTAACGATTTGCCACTGGCCGTTGCGGCGCACCCAGACGCGAGTGTAGCGATAGGGGCCGCTGAAATCTTCGCCCAGTTGGTGTCCTTTCACCTCGGCGCGGGCGGTCACGATGGCGGTATCGCCAAATACCCGCACAACCATATCCGTGATGTTCATGGCTTCGTAGCGGAGTTGGCCGCTACGGCGGGCGGAGATCGTCTCCTGTTTGGTCGTGACCTGACCGAGCGGAGTAATGGCGACATAGTCCTCGGACAGGATTCGCACGGAAAAGTCCGAGTCGCGGCGCAGGCTGGCTTCCTTGGACCGGCGCTCCATGTCAACGATCTGGCGAATGATTTCCTGATCGGCGGACTCGAAGCCTTGTCTGGGGTGAAGTGAGACGTGCTGAGCGGAAAATGCAGGCAAGGACGAGAGCGCGCAAAACAATAACAGCGCACATTTGTTGATCACAACGAGACCTCCGCAGTCTGCCAGGGGGCAGAGATCTGCTGGCACCCGAATACGCGAAATTGGATGCTGCAGTTCTGTGGAAAATTCACTACTTTCTTTGAATATTCATTCTTCCATCTTTCGGCAATGATCGCCGGTAGGTCCACGGCCACTCCAGGGAAGGCTTTCTAGTAGAATCAAGCTTCCTGAAACCATGGCTGACATACGGCGAGGTCTGATCATCGTCAACACCGGTCCGGGCAAAGGCAAAACCACCGCGGCCATGGGGACAGCATTGCGTGCCGTCGGCCAGGGCATGCGAGTTTTAATGTTGCAGTTTCTGAAAGGCTCCTGGCACTACGGGGAACTGGATGCAGTGCAGGCCTTCGGCGACAAGTTCCTGATGAAGCAGATGGGACGCGGCTTTGTGAAAGTGGGCACCGAGAAGCCAGACCCGGAAGATGTAAAGATGGTGCAGGACGCCTGGGCGGAGGCCGAGAAGGCAATCCATTCGGGCGAGTGGGATTTGGTCGTGCTGGATGAGATTAACTACGCCATCAGTTATGGGATGTTGGATCCGGAAAAGGTGGTCGAGAGCCTCAAGAAGAAGCCGGAAATGGTTCATGTCATCTTGACGGGAAGGAATGCGCACCCCACAATTGTCGAGGCCGCCGACACCGTGACAGAGATGCGCCAGGTGAAGCACGCATACGAGAAGGGCGTCATGGCGCAGAGAGGGATCGAGTATTGATTGATTGGCGATTGCTGATGGTCGATGGAAGAGCCAGAAGATCTAGGCCTTGAATCAACCATCAACCATCAACCATCAACAAGTTTCCTATTATGGCTTGGTTCAAACGGGAATCCGGGGAACTCGATAATTCGGGCAAAAAGACAGTTCGCACCGAAGGCCTATGGGTGAAGTGTGAGAGCTGCCGCCAGATCATCTGGAAAAAAGATTTGGAAGAGAATTTAAACGTTTGCCCGAAATGCGAAAGGCATTTTCGCATCGACGCTCGCACCAGGCTGGCGTTGTTGCTGGATGAAAATCAGTATGAGACGTTGGATGGGAATCTGTCGTCGACCGATCCCCTGAAGTTTGTGGATTTGAAGCCATATTCTTCCCGGTTGCGGCAGGCTCAGCACGATACCGGGCTGAAAGACGCCGTCATCAACGCTCACGGCAAATTGCTGGGACGGCCTGTGGTTGCGAGCGTGATGGAGTACGCTTTCATCGGCGGCAGCATGGGCGCGGTGGTCGGCGAGATGATTACGCGAGCGGTGGAGCGCGCGTTAGATTCGAAAACGCCGCTGATTATTGTTTCTGCCTCGGGTGGCGCACGCATGATGGAGGGGGTGGTCAGCCTGATGCAGTTGGCCAAAATATCGGCGGCGCTAGCTCGCCTGGACCGGGAGAAAGTCCCGTACATATCGGTCCTCACTGACCCGACCACGGGTGGCGTCACCGCATCCTTCGCCATGCTGGGCGATTTGAACATTGCCGAACCCGGTGCGCTGATTGGATTCGCTGGACCACGCGTAATTGAGCAGACGATCCGACAGAAGCTGCCGGCGGGTTTTCAGCGCAGCGAATTTCTACTCCAGCACGGGATGCTGGATGCGGTGGTCTCTCGCAAGCAGCTGAAACCTTACATCGGGCGAGCGTTGGACTTCATGGCAGCGTGAGGTGTCTGTCAGCTCTCAGCTTTCAGCCACCAGATAGAGCAATGCGGCGACGCCATGTTCTGCGGCACCTCGAATCTTCTCCTGTTGCTTGTTAATCTTAGCTACAAGAATTAAAAGCTGAGAGCTGACGGCCGAAAGCTTCCTTATGTCCTATGAAACCGCGGTAGCGAGCATGTTCGCGCTCGGTCACGAATTGGCGCAGACTCCGTCGCATAAGTTCGATCTGGCGCACATGCGGGTGCTTTTGCAAAGGATGGATCATCCGGAGCGACGCTTCCCGAGCGTGTTGATCGCGGGTACAAATGGGAAGGGCTCGACGGCGGCGACATTGGCATCCATCCTGAGAGCGTCAGGCTTGAAGACCGGTTTGTATACTTCGCCGCATTTAATGCGAATCAATGAGCGCATCCGATTCAACGGCAAAGAGATCAGCGACAACGATTTCTCGGAACTGCACGGCAAGATTGATCGGATCGCAGAAACACTGGTAGAGAAAAGGGAACTGCCGTGGCATCCCAGTTTCTTCGAAATGATGACCACGATTGGATTCGAATATTTTGCGCGCGAGCAGGTGGATTTGGCGGTGCTCGAAGTGGGCATGGGTGGACGGCTGGACGCAACGAATGTGGTGGACCCGCGCGTCAGCGTGATCACTGACATCTCGCTCGATCATCAAAAATTTCTTGGTGATACGGTGGCCGAGATTGCGCGGGAGAAGGTCGGAATCATCCGCCAGGGCGGGGCGGTTGTCACCTTGCCGCAACAACCCGAGGCGAATGACGTGATTGGCAATGCGATCATGGATTTGGGGGCGCGAGCTTTGAATGCGGTTCCGTATGTGCCTCCCCTTTCGCCGGGGAGCGGCAAATACTTGGTACCGCGTATCCTGCCGGGCGGGTGTGGCCTGGTCTGTCGCTATCCGCTCCACATCTTAGGCGAAGTGGTTTCGGTCGAAACGCCCCTGGTGGGGCGGCATCAGTTGCGCAATGTAGCGCTGGCCGTTGCGGCGGCGGAGGAGTTAAACCATCAGGGATTCAGCGGCATCACACCCCGGAGTATTCAAAAAGGTATCCGCGACACCAGCTGGCCGGGGAGGTTCCAGGTATTCGCACCGCGGCCGGGATGGCCTGAGATCGTCATCGATGTGGCGCATAATCCCGCCGGCGCCTGGGCCCTACGATCCGCCCTTTCGGCGCAGTATGAGGACCGTCCGCTGGTTTTTATTTTTGGCGCGATGCGCGATAAGGCAATCTCGGAGATGACTGAAATTCTCTTTCCGCTCGCAGATCGGGTGATCGCCACCAGCCCGCGGAATCCGCGCGCGGCGTCGCCCGCGGAGATTCAGCGGGCGGCGGTTCGATCCGGTGTCAAAGTTGAAGCGGTGGAGGACGTGCAGGGCGCCGTGCAGCGCGCTCGTGAGCTGGCAATTGCGGGGGAAGTGATTGTGATTACAGGATCCATTTATCTGGTTGGCGAAGTGATGCGCTCCCTTGGAACGGAGGTAGGAAACAGCGCTGGCGCGCCGTTTCCCCTAAAATAGAAGTGTGCAGGAAGTGAATTCATCGCTGGAAGTTGAAAGCGGCGCAGAAGCAGCGCCGGTGGTTGCGCCGCGGCGAAGTCCGCACGCGGTTCCCGGGGAGAAACACGGGTGGTTGAGCCGTCTACGATCCTACGTCATTCTGGATCCGCTGATTTGGCTGTACACGCTGGTTCTGGGATTGCTTGCGCTTCCTGGCGGGTTATTCGACCGCAGCGGACGCCGTTTACACTGGTTCTCACGCACCTGGTCCTGGCTCATTATGAAGACGATCTTGTCGCCGGTGAAGGTCACTGGCCTCGATAAGATCGATACCTCGAAGTCGCACGTTTACGCGGTGAATCACGCTTCCGCGATGGACATTCCAGTCCTCTATGTCAACCTGCCGTTTCAGTTCCGCATCGTCTTCAAGAAGGAATTGTTGTCGTATCCCGTCGTCGGCTGGCAACTAAAGCGGTCGGGGCAGGTCTGCATTGATCAGCAGAAACCTACGAATTCGATTGCCGCGATCCGTTCGGCGGTGAAAAGTTTGAAGGCGGGCATGCCTCTGGTAATTTATCCGGAGGGCGGGCGCACTCCAGATGGCGAGATCAAGCCGTTTCTGCCCGGAGCTTTTTTTCTGGCCATCAAGGCGCAGGTGGATATTGTTCCTGTAGCCCTGGTGGGCACGTTTGAACTGCTGCCCATGGACACCTATCACATCAAGTGCCGCCCGCTGGGGATGCGCGTGGGCGAGCCGATTCCGACGACCGGGCTAACCATGCGTGACTTGGAGGCGGTGTCGGCGAGAGTACGCAAAGCCATTGAGGACTTGTATTACGCGAAATGCCCGGTTCCGGCATAGCCGCATTTTCTGCCGTAACTTTTCCTTATTCCCAGCCGTTATTCCTATGTAAGTCAACTCCGCACGGAGAAATTGTTGAAGGCTCTGAGCAAAGAGGCGGACGAGCGGCTTCTGATCGAGGAAGCGCAGAAGGATCCTGCGCGCTTTGCGCAGCTTTACGAGAATCATTTCGAGCGAGTGTATGCGTACGTGGTGCGGCGGGTAGGAGACCGCACCGAGACCGAGGATATTACCTCAGAGGTATTTCACGAGGCTCTGGCGAACCTGGGGCGGTTTGAGTGGCGGGGAATTCCATTTGCGGCATGGTTGTATCGGATCGCCGCGAATCGGATTTCCGATCGCTGGCAGCGATCGAACCGGGAGCAGGTGGCGGACGATCCGGAACTGATCGAATCGGTGCAAGCCAAAAGCGCCCAATTCGAAGAAGTGGAGCGGCACGCAACGTTGTTTCACTGGGTGGATCGCTTGCCGGAGGAGCAGCGGCGCGTAGTGGTGCTGCGGTTTGTGGAGCAGAAAAGCATCAAGGAAGTGGCCCGAGAGATTCGCAAGACGGAAGGCGCAGTGAAACAACTGCAGTTCCGTGCTTTGAGCAGCCTGCGGACACGCATGGAGGGTGCCGATGCCTAAGCGCTCTCTAAATCCGGGGAACAACGACGCCAAGAAGATTGAGCAGTTGAATCGCGCGGTGGATGTGCTGCTGGCGCGGTCGGATGGCAAGCCCCGCCGGGTGGATGCAAGCATTGAGCCGCTGGTGCGCATCGCCGCCGACCTGCGATTGCTACCGCATGAGGAATTCAAAGTGCGACTGAAAGCTGAATTACTGAAAGGGAGAAAAAATATGTCTGCCGTTGCTGAACCAGTTGCAGCCGTTCCCACGACTGCGTCTCCAAGCCTATCGTTCAAGGACGCCGCGAAGGCGATCGAGTTCTATAAGAAATCCCTGAGCGCTCGGGAAACCTTCCGTTTCGAAGCGGGAGGAAGAGTCGCACATGCGGAAATGGCGATCGGCGACTCGATCATTATGCTGGCGGAGGAGTGGCCCGAGGGCGGCCGGTTCAGCGCCGAAACACTGGGTTCCTCGCCGGTGCAGATGGTGATCCGAGTTGATGATGTGGATACATTTGCGGAGAAGGCCGTGTCTTCCGGGCTGACCGTGAAGCGGCCGCTCCAGGACCAGTTCTACGGGCACCGGGATGTTCTTTTGATCGATCCCTTCGGATACACCTGGAATGTCTTTACCGTGAAGGAGGAAATGTCGGTCGAAGAGATGCACCGCCGAATGGAGGCGATAACAATAGGACCCGAAGGCGGGCAACTCCCCACACAAAAAGATCAAGGACTGGCGGTAAATCCAGTTCCACGCGGTTTCCACAGGGTCACGCCCTACCTGGTGGCGGCTGACGGGCCGGCGTTGCTGGAGTTCGCCAAGCAAGCGTTCGGCGCCGAAGAAACAGCGCGCTTCATAGGCTCCGCGGGTGGACTGCATGGCGAAGCGCGCATCGGCGACACCATGCTGATGCTCGGCGGCGGGATCCCGGGACGTCCTTTTAACGCAAAGACGATGACGGCCGCCCTACACGTTTACGTGGAGGACACAGACGTCGCGTACAACCAGGCTTTGCAGGCAGGAGCCATTTCGATTGGAGAGCCGCAGGATCAGGATTACGGCGAGCGCGGTGCGAGTGTGAAAGATCCGTTTGGCAACCATTGGTATATCGCCACAGCTGTGGGCGACAGCTTTGTGCCGAAAGGGGTGCATAGCGTGAATGCGTATCTGCATCCGCTGCGGGCCGATCCAGTCATCCAATTTCTGAAGCGGGCGTTCGGCGGACAGGAACTTGCGAAGTATGCGTCACCGGATGGAGTGGTGCATCATGCGCAGGTTCGCGTTGGCGATGCGGTGGTGGAGATGGGCGAGGCCCACGGTCCCTATCAGCCGATGGAATCAATGTTCTACCTGTACGTGCCGGACTGCGATGCCGTGTACCGGCGGGCGCTTGCGGCGGGGGCGAAGTCCAAGCAGGAACCGACCGATCAGCCTTATGGGGATCGCAATTCGGCGGTGACCGATCCATTCGGGAACACCTGGTATATCGCGACGCATATCAAGGACATGACGGAGTAAGGCCATTCCGCAGGAAGGCGAGAGGCGCACTCGCCTTTCTCTCTTATCGAGCGGCAGCTGTTTGACCCTCCCGAATCCCTCCAATAAACTGAAAGATTCAACCATCTCTGTAGGTCCCAACTTATGGCAGAAAGCATTCATGTGAAGCTTCCTGACGGAAGCGTGAAGGATGTTCCCCAAGGAACGACCGCGCTCGATATTGCGAAGTCGATTAGCCCGCGGCTGGCGGACGCGGCGTTGGCGGCCAAGGCGCGATCCCTCGACCCGTCCGAACCAAGCTCGAACGGCGACCTTATCGATCTCACGCGGCCGCTGGAAAAAGATACCGAGCTGCGCATCTTGACCGAGAAAGATCCCGAAGCTCTGGACGTTTACCGTCATTCGTCCGCCCACCTGCTGGCAGCGGCGGTGCTGGAGCTATTTCCCGAGACGAAACTCGGCCACGGTCCCGCGACCGAGAGCGGATTTTTCTACGACTTCTATCGCCCCACCGCGTTTACTCCCACCGATCTGCAAAGGATTGAGAAGAAGATGCAGGAACTGGTGCAGCAGAATATCCCCTATGCCCGGGAATTTCTGCCGCGCGATCAGGGCCTGGCGGAGTTCAGGACCGAGGGCGACTTCATGAAGTGCTATTTCATCGAGCAATTCACCAAGCCCGATGAAAGGATTTCGATTTATCGGACGGGAAAGTTTGCGGATTTCTGCCGCGGACCACACCTCCCTTCCACCGGAAAGATCAAGGCGTTCAAGCTGTTTAATATCGCCGGTGCGTACTGGCTGGGCGACGAAAAGAATCCGCAACTGCAGCGGATTTACGGAACGTCATTCTTTTCCAAAAAAGATTTGGACGCACACCTGCAGCAAATCGAAGAGGCGAAAAAGCGCGACCATCGTACGCTGGGGCAGCAACTTGATCTGTTTTCCATACAGGAACTCGCCGGGCCCGGATTGATTTTCTGGCATCCCAAGGGCGGCATCATACGCAAACAGATGGAAGACTGGATGCGCGAGCAATACCTGAAACGGGGCTATTCGCTGGTGTATACGCCGCACGTCATGCGCCGGCAGCTGTTCTTCACTTCGGGCCACGAAGGTTACTACGCACAGAACTTTTTCGATTTCATGGAGCTCGACGACGCCGAATACCGGCTGAAGCCGATGAATTGTCCGGGACACATCTTGATTTATAAGGATTCGCTCAAGTCGTACCGCGATCTGCCGGTGCGCCTCGGCGAGTTGGGCACGGTGTATCGCTACGAGCGTTCCGGCGTGATGCATGGCCTGTTGCGGGTACGTGGGTTCACGCAGGACGACGCGCACATCTTCTGCCGGCCGGAGCAAATTGAAGATGAGATTGCCAGTTGCCTGGATTTTGCGATCGATGTGCTGAAGGATTTCGGCTTCGATAAATTCCAGACTGAGCTTTCGACCTGGGATCCGCAGGACCGCAAGAATTTTGTGGGCAGTGAAGAGCAGTGGATTCATGCCACTCAGTCGCTCGAGAAAGTCTTGCAACGCCGGAATATCGAATACAAGACGATCCCGGGCGAGGCGGCGTTTTACGGCCCAAAGATCGACATCAAATTGGTGGACGCCATTGGACGCTTGTGGCAGCTTTCGACGGTGCAGTTCGATTTCAACTTGCCGCAACGTTTTGGGCTGGAGTACGTGGCGGAAGATGGCTCGCGCAAACAGCCTGTCATGGTGCATCGGGCGCTTTACGGATCGGTCGAGCGATTCTTCGGAGTTCTGATCGAGCACTATGCCGGTGCCTTTCCGGTGTGGCTCTCTCCGGTGCAGGTGGCGATGATCCCGATCAGCGAGCGCCACGCGGAGTATGCCAACAAAGTCGCGGACCAACTCAAAGCCGTCGGTGTGCGCGTGGAAGTGGATGCGCGCAACGAAAAGATGAACGCCAAAATCCGCGAGCACGCCATGCAGAAAGTGCCCTTTCTGGTGGTGGTCGGCGATAAAGAGGCCGAGGCCGGGAGGGTGAATGTGCGCACCCGCGGAAAAGAGAAGACCGAGGACATGGCCGCCGCCGAGTTCGTGGAGAAGGTCGAGAAGCTGACCGCCCAGAAGAGCCCGGGACTGTAGGACTCATGGGGGACGGCCGCCCCTTCGGCTCCGCTCAGGGCGGCTGATCGGCTGTCCAGTTCGGATGCCACAGTATGGCGAAGCGTCACATCCGGCGATGCACGCCAGGGTTCTCCTTCGCGTCAAACATCCAACCGATTCGCAGCCGCCACTCTCCCGTACCAGAGGCCGGAGTCTTTTACCGTGCGTTTCTGGTCCCGGAAGTCCACATAGGTAAGGCCGTAGCGCTGACTGTAGCCATCGGACCACTCGAAGTTGTCAAGGGCACTCCACGCGTGGAATGAGCGGACATTCGCACCGTCCGCGATCGCCCGCGCCAACTCTGCTAATTCGTCGCGGAAGAACGCGGTACGGCGAGCGTCGGGAACGCGTCCATTTTCTCGTTCATAGGGGCCATCGAGGTAACTGCAGCCACTTTCGGTGATCTCGATGATGGGACGGTTGTATTCACGCGTGATCTGCATCACGAGGTCGTAGATGCCGCGCGGCCAAACCTCCAGTCCGGCATCGGTGAGCGGACCTTCCGTTGGCATCTCGGCATGGAATTGAGTGTGGCGATCACGGCTGGCTCTCTCATCCTTCTCGGTTTCGGTGCCCATGACCACCCGGGTGAGCGCCTGCATTCGAAACAACGCGTCGTGTGTAGTAGTGGAACCCTATCCAATCGAGCGGCACCTGCAGGATCTGTTCATCGCCGGGCATGAATCCCATTTCTTGATGAGGAGTCTCGCCGACAAATGCCTTCGGATACTCTCCATGCATCGCAGTGTGCAGGAAGTAATCATTATTCATGGCGTGATAGCGCGCAGCCGCAGCGCGATCCGCCTCGCTGCCGGTCTTCGGATAAGCCGGAGCCATGCCGTAGGCGCTGCCCACCGTGGCTTTGGAAGACGCAGCTTTGATGGCGTGGAAGGCCTCGCCCTGCGCGAGGTTGACGGTGTGCGCGGCCTTCAGGAATAGGTTGTAATCGCTTGCCAGGCGGAAAGACGCCGACGCCATAACCCATGTAGGTGAATGACCATGGCATGTTGAAGGGAGCCCACACGGTAATTCGATCACCGAGATTCCTGGCCAGAAGTCCCCCGTAATCGGCGAAGATCGCAGCCAAGTCTCGGTTGGGCCATCCGCCGCGATCCTCGAGCGCCTGTGGAAGATCCCAGTGATAGAGCGTGCAGAACGGACGGACGCCTGCCTCCAGTAGCACGTCGGTGAGGCGCTTGTAGTGGTCGAGTCCCTTTGGATTCGCGGCACCCGCCCCCGTGGGCTGAATACGCGACCACGAAATCGAGAATCGGTAGCTCTTCTGATTCAAGCGCTTAAGAAGGGCGCTGTCTTCCAGGTAGAGATGGTATTGATCGCAAGCGACGTCGCCGGTCGCTCCGCCTTTGATTTTGCCCGCGGTGTGCGAAAAACGGTCCCAAATGGATTCGCCTTTTCCAGCCAGGTTCCAGGCGCCTTCGACCTGGTATGCGGCCGTGGCCATGCCCCAGAGAAATCCGTCGGGAAATCGCGCACTGGCGATAGCAGAAGAGGGAACGCAGCCGGGAACCTGCTGCGGAACCGGATCCGCAGCAGCGGCGGAGCTGCGGTTGGAGAGCAAAGTGGCGCCTGCCACGGCGGCAAGAGAACGGCTGAGAAACTGCCGACGGTCCATTTCGAGGATGCTCCTGCGTAAGGCACTCAAATACTCACCGCTGGCGCGGGATCTCAAAACGAAAATGCTGCTATCTGGTCGCCGGGTCAACGGCGTCCGATCCTAACCCTGCCGATGTACGATGGTGCCGTGCATGAACTGGCGGAACGCGCGTTGGGGCATATCCGGCGAGAGGAATTCCTTCGGTCTGGCGACCGCGTTGGGGTTGCGGTTTCGGGCGGGATGGATTCTGTGGCGCTGTTGCGCTTGCTGCTGGAGTTGCGTGCCGATCTGGGCATTGTCCTCTCCGTTGTTCATTTCAACCACAAGCTGCGCGCCGCCGAGTCCGACGCGGATCAGGAGTTCGTGGCCAAGCTGGCTCAAGAGCACGGCCTGGTGTTCTTCGTTGAAAGCGGAGATGTGGCGCAACATGCTATGGATGCGCGCTCCGGAGTTGAAGCGGCTGCGCGAGAGTTGAGGTATGAATTTTTTCGCTGGCTCCTGAGTCCGGGCGATAGCGACGTCTCTCAAGAGCTAAAGCCCGAATCCACTGTGCAGTTTAGCGGCACGGCTGAAGCCGTGCCCTTTCAAAGCCAACCAACCCGTCCGGACCAAACGCCTTTTCAAACAGAAATGCCTACCGGTCTCGATAAGATCGCGACCGGCCACACGCTCGACGATCAGGCCGAGACCGTGCTGATGCGATTGATTCGCGGGACCGGCCTGAGAGGGCTGGGGGGAATCTATCCGCGCATTGTGTTGCAGCACGAGGATGGAAAGGGCCACGGCGAAGTCATCCGCCCGCTCCTCGGCATCCGGCGGCGCGAGCTAGGACAATATCTGAAAGATCTCGCACAGCCTTGGCGCGAAGACTCAACGAATAGCGATTCCAGATTCACCCGGAATCGAGTGCGCAAGCTGGTGGTTCCGCTGCTGGAGCGGGAATTCAATCCGGCGGTTGCCGAAGCGTTCGCCGAACTGGCGGAGATCGCCCGCGACGAGGAAGACTATTGGGAAAACGAAATTTCAGGCTGGATCGGGACGGTGGTGCAATGGTCGCAGCCGGAATGGACGCGCGGACGATCTGGATTCGGCAGTTCGACAGGGCTGGTCGAGATCCAGCCTTCTCAAGCGTCTGACGCGGCCTTCAAGGAGCAGTTTGCAGACCCGGGCGCGGCGATGATGAATGCTTCCGTGAGCCGCCCGTGGCTGTTGACCGAGCCGCGAGCGGTTCAACGAAGAGCACTGAAGGCGGTCGGCGAGCAGGCCGGGATTCCCCTGGAGTTCAAGCATATCGAGGAGATCCTGCGATTCGCAGCCGAGGACGGTCCGTCGGGAAAAGAATTGTCTCTTCCGCTGGGTTGGAGGGTGGTTCGGGAATCGGAGGCCATTATATTCATGGCGCCTGATCGACAACGGCAAGAGCGCCATGCGGACTATGAGTACTCCCTCCCAGTCCCGGGACGTGCCTCTGTCGCGGAACTCGGGCTAGTAATCGAAGCGTTACGGATGAGTCCGGAGGCTGAGATGGCAGAGTATAATCCTGAGCAACTTATACGAGCGGATTTATTGCCTGGACGGTTGATCGTGCGGAATTGGCGGCCCGGCGACCGGTTTTGGCCCGCGCATACGAAGGCACCGAAGAAGGTGAAGGAACTGCTGCAAGAGCGGCATCTTGCGCAGGTCGAGCGCAAGCTTTGGCCGGTTGCGCTGAGCGGAGACGAGATCGTATGGATGCTCGGCTTTCCAGTTCCGGCAAGATGGCTCGCCAAAATTGGGCAGGAAGCAGTCCGGATCCGAGAGATGCCGTTGGTGGCTGACGAGAGCGCGCTTTAGAGTTTGCTCTGGTCGCGCGTGGCAGCACAGGAGGCAAGTCACTTCATGAATGGGCTGAAAGCCGAGGCACTGCGCCAAGTCATTTCGTCTGAGCAAATCGAGAAGCGGGTCAAAGAACTCGGCCGCCACATCTCCGATGACTACATGGGAGAGACCATCCAAGCCCTGGCTGTTCTGGAAAATGCATTCATGTTCATGGCTGACTTGGTGCGGGCGTTGGAGGTTCCCGTGGTATGCCAGTTCATCAAGCCCAAATACAGCAAGCGGGCCAGCAAGGAAGCCGGCACCCATGAACCCGAGATTATGGAAATTTTCTTCAGCCACGAGCCGGATATTCGCGGCCAGCATGTTTTGCTGGTCGAAGGACTCGTGCATTCAGGAGTGACCAGTGATTTTCTCATGGATGACTTGCGTGCGCGTGGGGCAGCCTCGGTCAAACTCGTGACGTTGCTGGACCGGCAGTCCGCCCGCCGCGTGGCTTTGCAGCCGGACTATTTTGGTTTTCTGGTGGATGATACTTTTCTGATAGGCTACGGACTGGGCGAAGCGGAGCAAACGAACCGGAATCTCCCCTATCTGGCCGCCGCACCTAGTCCCCACGTGACCTAAGTCATGGCAAGGCTGGCGCGCCTTTTTCCGTTGGAAAAGGTAGAATATGATTCTAAGGGAGTTCTTAGGGAATTTCCCCTATCCAAATCGATCGAGCAGCATCTAATCTTAGTGGCAGGAGCCTCGGCCGTCGCATATTTTGAGCGGACCCCGGTTTCTTTAGGAGTTTCTTGGTGAATTCGACAGTCAAAACCGTAGCTTTCTGGCTGGTCATCGGGTTGTCCGCGCTGTTGTTGTGGCAGGTGATTCAGGCCGGCCGCAGCGGGCAGAAGGACAAGGAAGTCAATTTTTCGCAGTTCATGAGTGATGTGGATCAGGGCAAGGTGCACGACGTTCTGGTCGACGGTATGCAACTGCACGGGAAATATAGCGACGGTTCCGCTTTCCATACGACGGTGCCGGCAAACTATCCCGAGATGATCAAGTCGCTCCGCGACAAGGGAGTCTCGATGAGTTTCCGGGACGCCAACAGTGGAAGCTGGCCTCTGCAGTTGCTGGGGACTTGGGCTCCGCTCATTTTGCTGGGAGCGCTGTGGTTCTTCATGATCCGGCAGATGCAGACCGGTGGCAACAAAGCCCTGTCGTTTGGCAAGAGCCGTGCCCGTTTGCTTTCCATGCAGCAAAAGAAGGTCACGTTCAAAGACGTGGCGGGCGTGGAAGAAGCCAAGGAGGAGCTGCGCGAGATTATCGAGTTTTTGCGCGAGGCCCAGAAGTTCCAGAAACTCGGGGGCAGAATTCCCAAGGGAGTGCTGCTGGTTGGTCCTCCAGGAACCGGGAAAACCCTCCTGGCTCGGGCAGTTGCCGGCGAGGCGAACGTTCCGTTCTTTTCGATCTCCGGTTCGGATTTCGTGGAGATGTTTGTGGGCGTCGGCGCCAGCCGTGTGCGCGATCTATTCGAGCAGGGCAAGAAGAATGCTCCCTGCATCATATTCATCGACGAGATTGACGCCGTTGGACGCCATCGCGGAGCCGGCTTGGGCGGTGGTCACGATGAGCGCGAGCAGACGCTGAACCAGTTACTGGTTGAAATGGACGGGTTCGAATCAAATGAGGGCGTCATTCTTATGGCCGCCACGAACCGTCCGGACGTTCTGGATCCGGCGTTGCTGCGGCCCGGGCGCTTTGACCGCCGGGTGGTTGTGAGTCGGCCGGATGTGCGTGGGCGCGAAGAGATTCTTAGAGTCCACACCCGTAAGATTCCTCTGGCTGAGGATGTAGATCTTTCTGTCCTAGCTCGTGGGACACCGGGATTTTCCGGCGCGGACTTGGCCAACATGGTCAATGAAGCGGCATTGGCGGCGGCACGGCAAAATCGCAAGGCCGTGCTGATGTTCGACTTCGAAGTAGCCAAAGATAAAGTCCTGATGGGGGTGGAGCGTAAGTCGCTGATCCTTTCCGATGAGGAAAAGAAGGTGACGGCGTATCACGAAGCGGGTCATGCGCTGGTTGCGGCAAAACTCCCCGGATCGGACCCAGTTCACAAAGTTACGATCATTCCGCGCGGAATGGCGTTGGGCGTGACCATGCAGTTGCCCATCGACGACCGGCACAATTACACCAGGGACTATCTCAAAACTGATTTAGCGATCCTGATGGGAGGTCGTATTGCTGAGGAATTATTCCTCAATCAAATGAGCACGGGCGCAGGGAACGACATTGAGCGAGCCACCGAAATGGCGCGCAAGATGGTCTGCGAATGGGGCATGAGCGACCTGGGGCCTCTCACCTTCGGCAAGAAAGAAGAGCAGATATTCCTAGGCCGGGAAATCAGCCAGCACCGCGATTACAGCGAAGACACCGCCATCAAGATCGATGGTGAGGTCCGCAAGCTGGTGAATTACGGATATGAAACGGCGAAGAGTATCCTGCAAGGGAATCCAGAGACACTCCAAAAGATCGCTGCGGCCTTGCTGGAGCGGGAAGTGCTGGATGCCTCCGAGGTGATGCTTCTGGTCGAGGGCAAAGAATTGCCTCCGATGAAATCACCGTCAAAACCCGATGACGGCGGCGTGCAACAGGTGTTGAAGCCAGAGCCGGGACGTGGAATCGCGAAGGGCGGGGAAAGTCCGGCGCGAGCTTAAAGCAGTTCTCAGCGGTTCGTTTTCACACAGGGCGGCCTCCTGGCCGGCCTGGGTTTTTGGGTAGCGAAGACAAAAGACTTCGAGGCGTGTACAACTGTGCCCCGTTTGCATTCCAGACAAATGTTCTGACGAATCCTCACCTACGTCTGCGGGACTCGATTTGAATCGGGCATCATACCGGAGAGAGCGTGTAACCTCGCCGGAATCTAACTCACGTGAGGGGATTATGCAAAAGCGAACAACTTGGGGTGTTTGTCTTCTGATCCTCTGTCTTGCATTGGGGTTGGTCGGCCCACTGCAGGCGCAGATGGCTGCCAAATCCAAGCCGCCAGTCTACACCTACGTTGCGACATGGGATGTGCCTCGCGCCCAATGGGGCGACATGGTCAAGCTCGATGAGCAGGACAAGCCTCTGCTCGACAAACTGGTGGCCGACGGCACCCTCGTCGGTTACGGAGCCTACACCAACCTGATTCACCAGGAAGGCGAACCCACGCACGGAACCTGGTTCACCGCAACTTCCGAGGGCAACCTGCTGAAAGCCCTGGAGGCGATTTATGCCCAGCCCGCATCGGTGGGCGCGCCGGTGCAGGGTGCTTCCAAACACTGGGACCAGATCCTGACCGGTGACCTCTATAACGCCAAGGCAGGAGCTTCCGCGGGCTATCTGACTTGGTCGCAGTGGGAGGTTAAGCCGGGTCAGATGCATGCCTACATCGAACTGACGAAGAGCGTGTTTGTGCCCATCCTCGAGAAGCTTCTGGCAGAAGGTACGATTACGTCCTATGGGCAGCTGTCCGAGGACTACCACACTGGAAAATTGGGCATCGTCTACGATTACTTGACGGTACCCGATGCGGCGTCCCTCGACAAAGCGAACAAGGCATTCGAAGGTGCCTTCAGCAATCCGGCGATTGGTGACGCGGTACGAGCCTTGACCGAGCGCGAAGGACATCGGGATTACCTTACTCGGCTGCGTTTCATGACGAGCAAGTAATCCGAGGCCACTTCCCAGTTCAGGGCGGCCTGATGGCCGCCCCGATTTCCTGCACCAATTTATCCGTTCACGATACTCATCATGTGCTCGGGATAGCGCAATCCAGCCGCAGCACCGGCAGGAAAAATTTCCTCAATGCGCCGGAGGTCTTCCGCGCTGAGCTTTACTTCGAGTGCCGCTACATTCTCTTCCAGGTATTTGCGGCGTTTGGTCCCGGGGATGGGAACAATGTTTTGGTCCTGAGCGAGCACCCAGGCCAGCGCCAACTGCGCGGGCTTGCAGCTTTTCTCCTTCGCGATTTCCTCGACTCGCCGTACGAGATCAAGATTCTTCCGAAAATTCTCTCCCTGAAAACGCGGAGAGAATCTACGGTAATCGTCTTCAGGAAAATCCTCGAACTTGGTGAACTGCCCGGTGAGGAAGCCGCGCCCGAGCGGGCTGTATGCAACGAAGCCAATGCCCAGCTCGCGGCAGGTTGCGAGGATTTCGTCTTCCGGTTCGCGGCTCCAGAGGGAGTATTCCGTTTGCAGGGCTGTAATGGCATGAACTTTCGCAGCCCGACGAAGGGTTTGTGGAGAAGCCTCGGACAGACCGATGTGCCGGATCTTTCCCTCTTTTGCCAGTTGCGCCATGGCTCCCACGGTTTCTTCAATCGGCGTGGACGGATCGACGCGATGTTGGTAGTAGAGGTCGATCGTCTCGATGCCGAGCCGCTTCAAGCTCCCTTCACAGGAGCGGCGAATATAATCTGGCCTCCCGTTCACACCGCGGACTTGCGGATTGGCGGGATCGCGAACGATGCCGAATTTTGTGGCCAATACAACTTTGTCACGTTTGTCTTTGATTGCCCGGCCGACAAGTTCTTCGTTTTTATAGGGCCCGTACACGTCCGCCGTATCGAGAAAGTTGATACCGAGCTCAAGGGCGCGGTGGATCGTCGCCACAGATTCGTCGTCATCGCGTCCGCTATAAAACTCCGACATGCCCATGCAGCCCAAGCCGAGAGCAGAGACCTTGAGACCACTGCCTCCAAGTTCGCGAAATTTCATGATGATTCCTCTCCGAAAATCCTTGATTTCATGAAGGTGGCTCGTTAGTAGATGCGGATGAGCGGCTTCTGGGATTCAGTGACATTCCCGATATAGCGTGCCGGAACGCCGGAGGTCTGCAGTGCAACGACAAGTTGCTCGCAATCGACCTCGGCGACGGAAATGAGAAGCCCACCGGCGGTTTGAGGGTCGAAAAGCAGGGTTTTGATTTCATCGCTGATAGCGGATTCGTAGCCCACCATGCACTCGGCGAATTCACGGTTGGCCTTGAGACCGCCGGGGACGTGGCCGGCGCGGATGCATTCCAAGGCGCCAGGCAGAATAGAAATGCTTTTCGGGAAGAGCCGCAGTGCGGCGTTGCTGGCCAGAGCCATTTCACGGGCATGTCCGATCAGCCCGAAGCCGGTAACGTCGGTCACGGCGTGAACCTGGTATTTGCTGGTGGCGACCAGTTCGGCAGCCCGCTTGTTGAGCGTGGTCATCGATTCAACCGCGGCATCGATCCACGCTTGCTCCGCTACGCCTTTCTTGATCGCCGTCGAGATCACTCCAGTGCCGAGCGGCTTGGTAAGTACAAGAGCGTCCCCAGGCTGGGCGCCGCTATTGGCTAACACTTTCATGGGATGGACGATTCCGGTGACTGCATATCCGAATTTGGTTTCCTCGTCGCGGATGCTGTGGCCACCGATCACGGTGCACCCGGCTTCGATCATTTTGGAAAGTCCGCCAGCCAGGATGCGCTCAAGAATCGCGAGATCCGCCTTATCCGGGAAGCACACCAGCGCAAGTGACGTGAGGGGACGGCCACCCATGGCATACACATCGCTCAAGGCATTGGTCGCGGCGATTTGGCCAAACGTGTACGGATCGTCGACGATCGGCGTGAAAAAATCGACCGTCTGCACCAGCGCCTGATCAGGCGCGATTTGATACACTCCGGCGTCGTCGGCGTGGTCAAAGCCGACTAGAACATTGGGGTCGTGTTGCCGGGCTAATTTCCCAAGCACCGTGTCCAGCGCCGCCGGACTCAGCTTGGACGCTCAACCCGCAGCTTTTACCGACTCCGTCAGGCGGAATGGTTTTGCTTCAGCCACGAACCCATTGTACTGATTGTCAAATTGCAGATTTCCGATCGCCAATTTGCGACCGTTCAACGGGATCGGCGACGGGCTTTTCGGCTGGCAATTGGCCATTGGAAATCGGCAATCGGAGCGTCCAGACTGAACCGGAGCAACGAAGCTTATTTCACCGCGACGTCAAGGATCTGGATGTCAGGATAGGTGTGGTTCCACTGCGCGGAGATGCTTTCGAAAGTAAGCCGGAAAGGCTTGTTTTGGCCCGGACCCAGCGGCGAAGTGCTGAACGGCACGGCTTCTGGATAGAGGCCGGACATTTTCAAAATTTGCAGCGGAAGCTCTTCCCGCTGAGCGATTTGCCCCATGTCATCTTTGAAGTTCACTTGGACCATTACTCGCGTTACGGTTTTGTTCCCGGCGTTGGTTATAACTCCGTCCACGTAGCTGATGGTTGCTCCGACGAAATTTTCTTCGGCGCTTAGGCGCAGATCGGAGAACTTAAGATTCGCGGCGTAGGAAGGCGGCCCGGACGGGGCGTTCGGCTTCCCTCGGAGCAAAAAGGCGGCAGCAATGGCGATGACGATGACGGCCACAACTGCGCTAGCGATGATGCGCCGGCTGGAATCGGGCTCTTCACGTACCGGAGTTGGCTGGATCAGGCTGCCCATGCAACTCGATTGTACTCTGGACGCTAATTGCCGGTCTTGAAGAAAGCGGTCAGAAACAGCACGCCCAGCAGTAGGTCGACGCAGCCGAGAGCCAGATCTCCTGAGGTTAGGCGATGCTGCACATAAAGCACAACGAAAGAAGCGCCGCGCCAAATTTCTCGATCACCGAAGGAATCATCACGGGGCGGAAGCGCACCGGATCCCTCGCCATCACAAAGAAAGCAAACTGGAAGGCCAGCCCAAGCTGACGAAGCCGTAATAAAACCTGGGATGCGTGATCGGTGGCGGATCTTTTTGCCCGATCAGTTCGAACATGGAATACAGCGGAGTGAGCACCAGCACGCCCCAAATGCCAGCGACCCGAAATACAATCTCGGCGAACTTCATGGAACGCTCTGTTATGCACCGCCCACGGTGAGCCCGTCAATGCGCAGCGTAGGACAGGCGACCGAGCCGCGGAACTCCAAATCGTTAGCAATCTCGGAGATGTTGAAGAACATTTCCTTGAGGTTCCCGGCCACAGTGATTTCTTCGACAGGATAGGCGAACTCTCCGCTGGAAATCCACAAGCCCGATGCGCCACGGGAATAATCGCCAGTGACCAGATTTGCGCCGTGACCGAGGAACTCGGTCACATATAGACCCTCCTTGATTTCAGAAATCAATTGCTTCGGCGTCCGGGTCCCCGGCTGCAGAAAGTAGTTGCCGGGTCCGATGCCCGGGGTGCCGGCTAGCCCACGAGACGCGTTGCCCGTAGTGACGAGCCCCAGTTTTTTCGCCGTATAGGTATTGAGCAGGTAAGAACTCAGCACGCCCTTCTCGATGACAACGGTGCGACGGGTAGGAACGCCCTCACCATCGAAAGGACTGGTGCCGAATCCGCCGGGCATGGTTCCGTCGTCGATGATGGTGACATTGTCTCCAGCGATTTTCTGTCCCAGCTTGCCCGCGAGAAACGAGGCTCCGCGGTAGACGGAATCGCCATTGATTCCTTCAAAAATATGTTCGAGGATGGACGTGGCAACCGTGGGATCGAAGACGATCGGAACGTGGGCGGTCTTTGCCTTACGCGCGCCCAAACGGCGCAGCGTGCGTTCCGCCGCGATCTTGCCAACGTGCTCCGGCGATTCCAGCTTTGACAAAGTCCGCGCTACGGAGAACCAATAGTCGCGCTGCATGGCGCCATCTTCGGTTTGCGCGATCGGAACGGCAGCTACTGAGCAATAGGATCGACGGTACTCGCCGACGAAGCCGTGCGAGTTGGCCAGAACCTTGTGGCCGGTGGCGGCATCGAACGATCCGCCTTCAGAATTCTTGATGCGCGGGTCGAAGTCGAGCGCCGCTTTTTCGGCGCGGCGGGCATACTCGATGCGGTCGGGACCAGGCAGCGAATAAACATCTTCGTGGTAGAGATCGAGATCGCCCTTGAGCGAGCCCAGTTGCGAAGCCTCAGGAATTCCTCCGAAAGGATCTTCCGATGTAATCTTTGAAAGCTCCAGCGCGGACTTCACCATGCGGTCGAGGCTGGCGGAAGAAAAATCGCTGGAGTAAGTACTGGCAGCGCGCTGGCCCGAGAAGACCCGGACGCCAATGGATCGGGAGCCGGACTCCTTGAGCGTTTCGACTTGGCCGAGGCGCACCAGGGTCGAGAATTCGTCACCCTCGCGGACTACGCATTCCGCAGCCGTTGCGCCGCCGTTCATGGCGCGGCGAACGATATCCTGGGCGAGGTCGCGCAGGTCAGTTTCGAGTTTCGGTGTTTCCAATTGGGCTTGAGACATAAGATGCCTTGAACAAACAAGATCACGGAAGAAAAGCAGATTCCTCACCGCTGAAGCGGTTCGCAATGACCAGAGTGATCAGTCCGTGCCAACCCGTGACAAGAAGAATTCTATTGCATGAAGCCGCCGGGGTCCTTCTTCGCAGTGCCGCCGACGGTCAGACGATCGATCTTAATCGTTGGAATACCCACGCCTACGGGGACGGCTTGTCCATCCTTGCCGCAGGTGCCGACGCCTTCGTCGAGCTTCAAATCATTGCCTACCATCGAGACCCGCGTCAGAACATCGGGACCGTTGCCGATCAGCGTTGCGCCCTTGATGGGTGCAGTAATCTTACCGTCTTCGATCATGTACGCTTCGGAAGCGCCGAAGACAAATTTGCCGTTGGTGATGTCGACCTGGCCTCCGCCAAAATTAACGGCGTAGATGCCGCGCTTCACCGAGCGAATGATGTCTTCCGGATTGTCTTGGCCGGCGAGCATGTAGGTATTCGTCATGCGCGGCATGGGAATGTGCTCGTAACTTTCACGCCGTCCGTTGCCGGTATCGGAGATGCCCATCAGACGCGCCGAAAGCTTGTCGCTTAAGTAGCCCTTCAGGATTCCTTTCTCAATCAGCACGGTTTCCTGCGTGGGCTCGCCTTCATCGTCCACGTTCAACGAACCACGCCGCCACGGCATCGTCCCGTTATCGATGACAGTGCATCCTTCGCTGGCTACACGTTTGCCGATGAGACCGGCGAACGCCGAAGTCTTCTTGCGATTGAAGTCCGCTTCCAATCCGTGCCCGACAGCTTCATGAAGCAAAACGCCGGGCCATCCGGGGCCGAGCACGACTTCCATATCCCCAGCAGGAGCTTCCCGCGCGTCGAGTTGGAGAATGGCTTGCCGGGCTGCTTCCTTGGCGAAGAATTCGGGATTCTTGTCGCCGAAGAAAAAGTCGAGGGCCACGCGTCCGCCGCCACCAGAACCTCCGCGAGCGGAGTTACCTTCGGTCTTGGCGATGCAGGAAACATTCATGCGCGCCAGCGGCTGAGAGTCTTCAGCGAAAGTCCCGTCCGACGCGACCACAAGAATGTTTCGCAGTTCGTCAGAATAGCTCGCACGAACCTCCTGAATGCGCGGATCATAAGCACGCGCAGCTTTATCGGCCCGCATCACCAATTCGACTTTCGCCGTAATCTCCGCATCCACAGATGGCAAGGTAACGGGATACAGGCTGCGAGCCGCAGTCTTCTGAAATCCTGCTACCAGAGTTTTCGCCGGAGCACTGGCGATCAAAGCCGCAGTCCGGGCCGCGTGCAAGATTCGGTTGGCGGAAAGATCGTCCGTATACGCGTAACCGGTGCGCTCGCCAGAGACCACCCGCACGCCACAACCTGCTGAGATGCCTTGCGAGGCCGACTTCACCATCGACTCATCGACCATCAGAGAGGTGGATGAGAGATACTCGAAATACAGGTCGGCATAATCGCCACCCGCCGAGAGAGCGGCAGCCAGGTAGTGCTCGAGATCGTTTTCCGTAACCCCGTAATGATCGAAGAAAAAACGCTGCTTATCCGAAGGTTTATCCAAGCTTTTACTCACAGTATTTAGATGTCCCCGTGCTGGAATCGGACTCAGTTGGGCGAATGTGCTCATTATCCCATAGACAGGTGATTAGGAGCGCGGGAAACATCACCACCCGCGCGTGACGATGGTTCCATGTCACAGACGGCCGCCCCCGTGTGTGCGCTGGACAATCCCGGCATGGAAGCCAGTTGAATGTCGACGTTGACCACTCAGGCTCTTACACGTTCGGTCCAGAATTTCTTGGGCCAATCCTGCGGAAGCGATCGTGCTGGAAAATGGCTCTGTTGCATTCGATCTGGCGCAATGCAAGGATTCGATTTCCGGCGATAACAACCGCCGCCTGCTTCATCTGTGGTCAGCGCAGCGAAATGCCGTGTAGGGGATTCTGCAAGCTGAAGTTAAGAACCGGACGCTTCGACTTGCCGTGCAACGAATGGGCAGGCGAGGCCTTCGAAGTTGGAGATTTGTCGGGAATGCGACCGCCGATCTCATCAACTCGAAAAATGGGCCGCATCGCTTACGAGCAAAAGCTTCGGAGAGCCCTCGAAAGACACTTCCCCAAGTTCAAGATCACACGTCTGACGAGGCAGGAGACGCAGTCGTCCATTGATGCCTCACTTACCGTTGCCATTGTATGGCTGGATGTTTGCAGGAAGGCACAAGCTGGACCCCTACGTTGCGCGAGTCTACGGAGTCGCAACGTGCGAGCCCTGCCTCGCAAGGATCGTTGCAGGCCGCTCAGGATTGCTTTCACCGGCGCGAATCGCGAATCTCGCTATTTTCGACTCTGGAAAGGGCAATGCCCAAGGCCGCCACCATTCCCGGCAAGAAAATATCGCAGGGCAGCTATACCGCCTTCGTGCCAGCACCACTGGCCCCCCGAACTGGATTGGACACCCGCGGCTGATTAGCGCCCTGTTGGACGCGGATCGCCTGGTGGGAAGATTGGCGGGCGAAGCCAGTCGCCTTCCCCACCCTCATATTCTGATCCGCCCTTTCCTGCAGCGTGAAGCGGTTCTATCGAGCAAGAGTGAAGGCACCCAGGCCACCCTGGGTGAGTTGCTTGCCGCTGAGGCGGGAGCACTGGTGGATCACAGCCCGGAAGATCTTCGGGAAGTGGCAACTACGTGTTTCGCCGCAAATTGCATGGGAATTCGTAGGGATTGACGAGCATCGGCGCGAGGGGATAAAAGTCGTGTTCCGGAAGCCGCCCGACCGGAGCGCGAGACCTCGATCCGAAATAAGATCCGAAATACTTAAACCTGAAGCGAGCTGAGCTCGCAGCTACAGAACACGCCGATCGCTATTTCTTCCACGCTCCCAGCAGACGACGGACGTCGACGATTTGGGCGATGTGATAAGCGGTGTGATCGGCCACCAGCAAAGCCTCACGCAGAATGGTTTGCCCATCGCCCCACGGAATGGCGGCGCAAAGATCGATCTCAGGGTTCGCGACCAGACCTTGCATAGCCTTTCGATCCTTACGAAATTGCTGAATACTTTTGTCCCACGCAGATGTGCTCGGCGGAGCCTCAGCCTTGGGCCAGTAACCCTCAGGCCACTTGGGCGATTCATGCTTGGAGTTCCGGCTGAATTCGAGGATGTCCCACTGCGCGAGACGGAGATGTTCGAGCAGCATCCAGGCGGAGTGCGGCAGACTGCCGGGTTTTGCCCCGCGCAATTTCTCAGGCATGCCTTTGATAGCGTCGTCAAACGTGGCATGCGCCCCGCCACCCTTGAGTAGTTCAACCAACTGCTTCCGGAACTTGGGATCATTTAGTGGATGGTTTTTTGGCGTCATAACGTTGGTCCTCCTGTTTCCCTTGAATTCGTGATTTCCGTTGCTCCAGCTGCAGTCCCTATTTGAGCGATCACCTGCTCGGGCTTCTCTCCTCTCAGTACGCGGCCAATTCCGCGAACGATGCGACGCATGGGAAACGCACGCTTGTCATCAGCGAGAAATATCTCGCCGAGGCGGTGCCCGCGATAGTACCAGCGCTTGAGCAGAGCAAGATGCTCCATAACCTCGAGCGCGGAAGGTGGTTTCGCGGGAACGAATGAATCGAGAACTTGTTGCACGCGTGACTCCATCGAGTGAGATTTCGCATGCTCGCTCGTTTGGATGCAGAACGTCGTGGGGCCGTATAGCGCTCCACTCTCGACACGGAAGAAAACGACTGAGTCTGAAAGACGACTTGGCTGGATCATGAGACCGGTAAGACGATCAAGCGGGCGGACGATCTCGGGAAGTTGACTGAGGATTGGCTTCAGTTTTTCCAATCGGATGTGAATCGCGGCGGCATCTTCAAACGCCAGATTGGCCGACGCCGCGTCGCGCTGCGCCGAGAATTCCCGCGCCAGAGATTCTCCCCCGGAATCGAAGTAGGCTTGCACCCGTGCGACTTCGGCGCCGTATTGCTCATCGCCGCAGCCCTTGAAACAAGGGGCAAGGCACATCTTCATCTCGGAATAGATGCAGCCGGGAAATGCGGGATCGGGGTGAAGATCGTCCACGCAACGCCTCATCTTGAAGAAGTCCAGAGAATCGCTCATGAACTTCTCGGCAGCCACGCGGGACTGGAATGGGCCGTAGTAAAGAGTGCCGCGCTTAAAGTGCCCCAGACGCCGGGTGACCGAGGCGCGTGGATATTCATTTTCAAGGTGCAGCTTGACCAGCGGAGCGAAGCGCAGGCGCAGCCGATTCGAGTACGTTTCGGGAAAAGCAGAACGCAGAACTTCGTAGAGGATAAATCCCGATTCGAAGTCGGAACCCGTGGGCGAATACTCAATCCATCGAACCCGATCGCGGAGATTGAGCTTCTTGGTGCGTTCTTCGACGGGACCCAAAAGCCGTTGCAAGCGACGGCGAAGGTTCGCTGTCTTGCTGACGTAAGGTTCGGCCTGTTCGTCGTCGCCGCGAATCAGGAAAACGGCAGGCGCGGCCGGTACCGCGGCAAAGACTTCCGCATCGCGTTCAGGGGCGAACTCCAGCCGCTCGGTCAGCACGCCTTCATTCTAGTGGGAATTAACAACCGAGGCATCCTTCGACTGCGCTCAGGCCTGGCTCCGACCCAGAGAACTTCCGGTGGGTTGATCCGCGCAAATCGTGGCAAAGGGGTCTAGCGGAAGCTGGCACTGCGGAATTTCTGGCGGAAGTCCTCGCCTTCCATTTTGATGATGCGGCACATTTCGTGAAGGCGGGAGCGCATCCGTTCTCCGATGCGGTCGCCGAGGCTTTCAGCGCGTGCGGCCCGCAGAGCCGAACCCCCACCATTGGCACCCGCGGCAGGGTGATCTTCAAAGTTGGTCGTGATCAGGGTTGTTCGGTTGTCGTTGTAGCGTGTGTTGAGAATCAGGCTGACCGTATCCCAAACCCATTCCGTGGGTTTCACCGCTCCTAATTCGTCCAGCACCAGAACGTCCGTCTCAAAGACCGGGCGGAGTACGTCCAACTCGGTGGTCTTAACCGTCGCGTTATAAGAGTTCTGAATCTCCTTCAGCAATTCGCGATAGTCGTAAAACAGGCAGGAGATGCCTTTCGTGAGGATAAGTTCCTTGGTGATGCCCACCGCCAGATGAGTCTTGCCCGTTCCTATCTTGCCGATGATCAGAAGACCGGTGCCGTCGCGCGGATCGTACTCCTGGGCGAACTTAACAGCCGAGAGATGCGCCAAAGCGAGCGAAGGATGGGCGCCGGGGAAGTCTGTCGTATAACTGGCGAGTTCGCAATGTTCGTACCGGCGAGGAATGTGTGCTGCGGCCAGCAACGTCTGGTTGCGCGCTCGCAACTGGCACTCACAGCGTGTCACCCGGCGATCTCGGGGCGCACTGGGGCTCGCCGGAACCGTCCTCCATCCCGAGCCTTCGCATAGAGGGCAAACTTCTACTTCCATCCTGATGACCATCTCTACTCTTGAACACTTTCTGAATTGTATCTTCTGACTCTGCACCCGTCTGGGACCTGACGGCAAGCGGCAAACCGCAGCAGGCTGTGTACAACCTGTGCAGCCTATGCTGGTTCTGTGGAGGGGCGAGGAAAACCCGTGATCGGTGGCCCCGTAGGCAGTAAAGATCATCAGATTATTTGGCCGTTCTGGCCAGCGATCACTCACCACGGACCACTGCTTCCCCCAACCCCGCTCCTTCAGGCCCACTTCGGGAGCCGGGGGTGCGAAACAGGCTTCGGGCGCGGATTTTCACAGTTGACATTCTCCACGGAGAGAGGAGAATACGACCCGTCAGGTTTCCCAACTCAGACAACGCTTCTGTCCTCCCGGTATTTGTGCTGGGTTATGAACGAGACCTGCGAGGAGAAACTATGAATAAGGCCGATCTGGTTGACAAGATCGCTGGCGCTTGCGAAATCAGCAAAGCGCAGGCTACAACTGCGATTGACACTGCCGTCAGCAGCATCACCGGTGCGTTGCGCAAAGGGGATCGAGTGGCTTTGATAGGTTTCGGCACTTTCTCGATATCGCAGAGAAAGGCGCGAAACGGGCGTAATCCGCAAACTGGCGCAACGATCAAAATCGCTGCCCGCAAGGTCGCAAAGTTTTCCCCTGGGGCCGAGTTGAAGAAGGCTGTTAACAAGAAGTAAACGGGACACTCGTAATCACGAAACGGCAGGGGGTCGGCCCTGCCGTTTTCTTGTGCGCCGGAGACGAACGAAATCTGCTCTGCGTCTACAATGGCCTGAACATGATCGCCCATCTGCGAGGAGTATTACTTAGCAAGCATCCCAATCAGTTGGTGGTTGAGACGGCCGGGGTCGGCTACGAAGTGAACATCAGCATCCCAACCTATTCCGAGTTGCCTGCCACCGGCTCGGAAGTTTCGCTGCACATCTACACCCAAGTGCGCGAGGATGTGTTTGCCCTTTACGGGTTTCTCCGGCCCGCCGAGAAGAAATTGTTTGAGAAGTTGATCACCGTCAGCGGGATCGGACCAAAACTCGCCATCACCATCCTGAGCGGAATGGCGGCGGACGAAATGGCGGATGCAATCCGTGGAAACGATCTGGCTCGGCTGACGAAGATTCCCGGGATCGGCAAGAAGACTGCCGAGCGCATGGTGCTTGAGCTGCGCGACAAATTGCCCGCAGCCATGCGCCCTTCCGCGCCTGCCGCCCCGGAAACGAGCGGAATCGAGGAAGACGTTCTGTCTGCCCTGGTGAATCTGGGCTATCAACGTCCGGCAGCCGAGAGAACCCTCGAAAGGATCGTCAAGACTGGGGCGAGCGGCGCGGGAAAGACGAGATCGTTCGACGCCATGTTCCGAGAGGCTCTTGCTGCGCTTTCGAAATAAGTGGTGAAATAAAAGGTTGTACTGTATCGCCGGGCGTTCGCTGAGGACAAGGCTAATCGGATGTGGCTGATTCTATATTTCGTTTTGGCTGTCGCCGTGATCGGTACTCTGTCCTCGGCCGTATTCCTGGGCCTTGCGGCCGTGGGTGTAATTCGATTTCACGGCCAGGCCCGCGAGCAGCTTCGTTCGATTCCAGTTGATGCGCATCTGCCTCCGGTCTCCGTGCTCAAGCCAGTACACGGTTTGGAAGCACGTCTGAAGGAGAATATCGAAAGCTTCTTCCGCCAGGACTATCCCGAGTTCGAAATTCTGTTTGCCGCAGACCAGGCGGACGATGCCGCGCTTGAAGTGGTTCGAGAAGTTTGCGCCCGCTATCCGCGGATTCGAACCCGCATTTTGGTAACCGGCACGCCTTGGCCCAATCCGGTGGTTTACGCGTTTCATTGCATGGCGGAGGCGGCGGCTCACGAAATTCTGGTCACTACGGATAGTGACGTTGAAGTGGGCCCGCGGTATTTGCGAGAAATCGTACCACCCTTGCTCGACCGGCGAGTGGGAATGGTTACGTGCCTGTATCGCGGCAAGAATGCGGCGGGATTTTTCTCCGGCCTCACCGCCATCGGCATGTCAGTGGAAATGACTGCCGGAGTTCTGGTCGCCAATTTGTTGGAAGGGATGAAGTTTGGGCTGGGACCGACCACCGTGGTAAGTAAAGATTCGCTGGCCCGCATTGGCGGATACGCCGCGCTCAAGGATTACATCGCTTACGATTTTGCCATCGGCAACCTAATCGAGAAAGCAGGCTATCGCGTTGTGCTCTCCAGCTACATCATCGACCATGTGGTGAATCAAAAGTCGTTCCGACAGATGTGGCAGAACCAATTGCGCTGGGCGCAGACCACGCGATACTCGCGGCCCAAAGGCCACTTGGGGAGCGGATTGATTTTCGCAATGCCCTACGGTCTGCTGGGATTCCTGGCTGCAGGGTCACTGGGACACTGGGGCCTCGGGGCGATTTCGCTGGGAGCGGCGATCTTAAACCGATTGGCGGAGGCCTGGCTTGTAGGTTGGACGGTCGTTCGAGATCCGAGGATACTGCGCTCGCCCTGGCTCTATCCGCTACGAGACTTGCTTGGTTTTGCTGTCTGGTTTGCCAGTTATTTGAACTTGCGGTATGTCTGGCGCGATAGCCGCTTTGAACTGAAGGGAACGCGTATCGCGCTGCGGCAAACCTCTTCGGATCGAAGCTAAGCCTCTCAAATTATTCTTGTTCAGGTCGGAGGTTCGATTGCGGGTTTTCGTCACAGGCGCGGCTGGATTTATTGCCAGCAACTTGGTTGATCGACTGCTTTCCGCAGGCCACCATGTGGTTGGATTCGATAATATGTCCACGGGCCAGCGGCGCTTTCTCGCGAACGCGGTGTTACACGATCGCTTCACCTTCCATCCGTCTGACTTGCTCGACCGGGAATCCCTGACGAGAGCGATGGAAGGCGCGGAACTGGTGATCCACTTCGCGGCCAACGCCGACGTACGTTTTGGCACGGAACACCCGCGAAAGGATCTCGATCAGAACACGGTTGCGACCTGGAACGTACTCGAGGCTATGCGTGAGCAAGGTTGCCAACGCATCGTGTTCTCCTCGACCGGATCGGTGTATGGAGAGCCAGAAATTTTTCCAACGCCCGAGACCTGTCCCTTCCCCATTCAGACGTCGCTTTATGGAGCATCCAAGTTGGCGGCGGAGGGCCTGATCCAGGCCTATTGCGAAGGTTTCGGGGTTCAAGCTTACATTTTTCGCTTCGTGTCGATTCTCGGAGAACGGTATACCCACGGACATGTCTTCGACTTCTATCACCAATTGGCCGAGCATCCTGAACATCTCCATGTGCTGGGCAATGGTCATCAGAAAAAATCATACTTATACGTGCAGGATTGCATCGACGCCATCATTACGGCGCTCGACAAGGCGCAGGGCAGAGTGAACATCTTCAATCTTGGAACCGACGAATTTTGCGAAGTGAAGGATTCGATCGGCTGGATCTGCGAGCATCTTGGATTAAATCCGAAACTCACTTATTCAGGCGGCGAGCGCGGCTGGATCGGAGACAGCCCGTTCATCCTGCTGGACTGCTCCCGCATTCGCGCGCTGGGTTGGCAACCGCGACTTAGCATCAAGCAGGCGGTTCTTGCCACCCTTCGGTTTGTCAGCGAAGACGCCGCGGAGGCGAAGGCGGAGCTTTGAATACGCTATACTTAGCCGTTTCTGGGGAATCTCGAATTTGATCATCACCCGCAGCCCGCTGCGAATTTCACTGGGTGGAGGCGGCACCGATCTTCCTTCTTATTACCGCAAGTACGGTGGATTCGTGTTGTCCGCTGCCATCAATCGCTACGTCTACATCACCATCAATGAGGCCTTTCGGCCGCGAATCATTTTGAAATACTCCAAACTGGAAGATGTGGAGCGATGGGAGGACATTCAGCATCCCATCATCCGGGAAGCGCTTCAATTGACCGGAGTAACCGGACCGTACCTCGAGATCGTAAGCCTCTCCGACATCCCCGCAGGCACAGGACTGGGTTCCTCGGGAAGCTTTACGACTGCACTGCTGCGCGCTCTGCACACCATGAAACGAAACTTCGTGCCTCCTCGGGAACTGGCCGAGCAAGCGTGTCACATCGAAATTGATTTATTGAAAGAGCCCGTCGGCAAACAAGACCAGTACATCGCAGCATTCGGGGGCATTACCTGTTTCGATTTTCAACCGGATGATCACGTGATTGCGGAGCCTTTAAAGATTGCCTCCGAGACTTTGGCCAATCTTGAGGATAGTTTGCTGCTGTTCTTTACCGGGGCATCGCGCTTCGCGGCCGAAGTCTTGCGCGATCAAGATCAGCGAACGCGGGAGAACTCAAGCGAGATGCTGGAGAATCTTCACTTCACCAAGCAACTGGGACACGAGAGCCGGGACGCGCTGCTGGCCGGCGATCTGCGCAAAGTCGCCGAACTCATGCACGTTCATTGGGAGCACAAGAAGAAGCGTTCTCCGGGAATGAGCAGCAGTTTTATTGATGAAATGTATGAGTTGGCGCGCGCCCATGGAGCGCTCGGAGGCAAACTGATTGGAGCCGGTGGTGGCGGGTTCCTCCTGCTCTACACCGAGGACAAGACTCGTCTTCGCTCGGCCATGCGGGGGGCTGGCCTGCGCGAAGTGCGGTTGCAGTTTGACTTCAGCGGCACATCCGTCCTGGCGCACTCCTGAAGAACCATGCTACCTGTGGCCATACTTGCCGGCGGATTGGCAACGCGTTTGGGACCGTTGACCGGAAAACTTCCTAAGTCGCTGATCCCGATAGCCGGAGAACCCTTTATTGCCCATCAGTTGCGCCTCGTGCGAAGCAGTGGCATCCAACAAGTAATCCTGTGCATCGGCCATCGGGGTGAGATGATTGAGCGCATCGTCGCGGATGGCAGCGCTTTCGGCGTGAAGGTTGAATATTCTTGCGACGGGAGCCCCCTCCTGGGCACCGCTGGGGCGGTCCGGGCCGCGTTGCCCAAACTGAGCGAGCCGTTTTTTGTCATGTACGGAGATTCGTACCTGCCGTGCAACTATGCAGCGGTTGAACAGGAATTTTTACGGCGCGGCAAGCTCGGTTTGATGACCGTCTACCATAACGACGGACGATGGGACGCCAGCAACGTGGAGTTCGAAGCAGGCCGCATCATCGCCTACAGCAAAAAAGATCGAACTCCGCACATGCGTTTTATCGATTATGGGTTGGGAGTTTTTCGGGCAGAAGCCTTTGGCAGGAGCGGAGCCTCCGACTTGGCGGATGTCTACGGCGAACTGCTGAAGGCAGGCGAATTAGCCGCCCTGGAAGTGCATGAGCGATTCTATGAAATCGGCTCGCCCGCAGGTTTGCAGGAAATGACGAATTTCTTGAGCCAACCAGGAGATGTCCGGAAATGAGCAACCGCAGACCTGAGCGGAACAGCTTTGCCGACACCTTCCTCACCGAGGCAACCGAGATTATCGCGAAGCTGGATGTGTCGAGCATAGAAAAGGCAGCAGGTCTTTTCGCCAGCACTCGCGCTGCTGGCGGACGCTTATTCATTCTCGGCGTGGGCGGGAGCGCAGCCAATGCTTCGCATGCAGTCAACGACTTCCGCAAGATCGCCGGCATTGAGGCCTACGCACCGACCGACAACGTCTCCGAACTTACGGCGCGCGTCAACGATGAAGGCTGGAGTTCGATCTTCGACAGCTGGTTACGCACCAGTCGGCTGCGCGCCGAAGACCTGGTGCTGGTTTTCTCGGTCGGGGGCGGAAACGTAGAGCAAAACATCAGTCCGAATCTGGTTGCGGCGTTGAAGTATGCGAAGTCGATTGGCGCGAAGATCATCGGCGTGGTGGGTCGCGACGGAGGTTACACCGCGACCGTTGCCGACGCTTGTGTGCTGATTCCGACGGTGAACCCGGCTCACACCACGCCGCACACCGAAGCCTTCCAGGCTGTGATCTGGCACCTGTTAGTGTCGCATCCAGCAGTGCAGCAGCAGTCTACAAAGTGGGAATCCCTGGCCACCGCGGCGAAAAATCGCGCCGTGTTCCTGGACCGCGATGGCGTTATCAACCGCCCCTTTGTTCGCGATGGGAAACCGTTTCCCCCGCCTACCCCACAAGAGTTGGAGCTGCTTCCCGGGGTCTCTGAAGCCCTTCACGAACTGAAATCTCACGGCTATGAATTGCTGGTGGTGACGAATCAGCCTGATGTTGGACGCGGCAAGCAATCCCGCGAGGCGCTGGAAGCGATGCATAAGGCTCTGGCCACGTCGCTTCCTGTCGACGATATCCTCGTCTGTTGTCACACCGATGAAGACAAATGTGACTGCCGCAAGCCACTGCCGGGCATGCTTCTGGAAGCGGGACGAAGGCACAACATCGATATGGCATCCAGTTTCATGGTCGGAGACCGCTGGCGCGACATCGAAGCCGGGTATAATGCTGGATGTAAGACTATTCTTATCGATTACGGCTATTCGGAGAGGCCTCCAGACCGGGTTCCCGACTTGCGCGTGGGCTCTCTCCGCGAAGCGGCTGACTGGATTATCCGTTCCACGCCAAGAAAAGGAGCGCATCCCGCATGAAGTCTGTGTCCGACCTGCGCGTACGAATCTTCGCGGACGGAGCTGACGCTCCGAGCATGCTGGAACTCTATCGTAAGCCGCATATCAAAGGCTTCACAACCAATCCCACGCTGATGCGAGCCACCGGAGTTACGGATTATCAACGATTTGCTCTTGATCTTCTGGCAACGATCCAGGACCGCCCCATCTCATTCGAGGTGTTCGCGGATGAAGAGACCGAGATGGAGGAGCAGGCGCGGCACATCTCGGGTTGGGGCGAAAACGTCATCGTAAAGATCCCCGTGATGAACACCCACGGAGTGTCGACGTACGATTTGGTCCGGCGCCTCTCCGGCGAGGGAGTTCGACTGAACGTGACCGCGCTGCTCACGCTCGATCAAGTGCGGAATGTTTGCGCCGTTCTTAAGGGAAATTCGCCCGCCTACGTCTCTGTCTTCGCCGGCCGTATCGCCGACACCGGACGAGATCCGGTGCCCCTGATGCGCGCAGCTGTGGCCATGGTGAATGACGTGAACGCTCAACTTATCTGGGCAAGTCCGCGGGAGCTGCTCAATGTTTTCCAAGCCGATGAAGTCGGATGCCACGTGATCACGGCGACCACGGACATCTTGAAGAAGCTTCCCCTCGTTGGTAAGGATCTGCATGAGTTCTCCCAGGAAACCGTGCAGATGTTTCGCAGAGATGCAGTGAGATCCGGTTACTCGCTGCCGATCGTGAAGAAGGAAGTTCCGCTAATCTCCCGACGTTAGCGGTAAGTAGCCGTTCGCAAATAGCAGAACGGGCGGCCCTATCGTCCAGCACCGATTGCCAAGCGCCAATTGCCAATTGCGCGGCAAGCTTCACGGATGGTTCGCGAAGATCACCTTCCCGGACACTTCGCTGGCAATGGGCAGCGGTCCCGGCAACAGCGCTTCCACTTTCGCGCGCTCATGCTGCGGCACAAAAAGAAAAACTCGTTCTGAAGAATCCCACGCCCGTAGTAGGTCCTCATCGTCCAGAAAAATGTGCGGCGCATCGGGATACGTGGATCCCCACCACATGGAAGTTGTGTTTCCATTGACCAGTGCAATCGGTCGCCTCAGGTAGAACAGAAGCGAAGATCCAAACGATTCATCTCCATAAATCATTATGTGGTCGGAGGGCCGGAGCTCGGGGGCGATTTGTTCGGCCATACTTTTTGATCCGAGAAAAGGATCGAAGCGCACCAGGGCGATATGAGCGGCGATCAGGAAGACCGCCATGGTGGCAGCCGTTGCCCACGTGGCAGCGAGTTGTGCCCGGCGTCGCCGCAACCAAAATGCAAAGGTCGGCCCAATCAGCAGTACGACGGCCGCCAGAATTGCCGGAAGGCGCAGCGCGGCGAACGATTCCCCGGTCAGATCGAGCATGTGCCCCAGCGAAAGCGTTTCGGCTTGCAAGTTGGGCTTAGCGAGCACGGTGCCAATATCAGGCACGAACGGAAGATGGCGCGAGTTCCAAAGGCCCGCGGCCAGCACCGCAGAGACTCCCATGCATATCGCTGCCAGCGCGCCGGAACTCCACACCAGCCAGCGCTCAGAGCCCGATTCTTCTTCATCGGCCAATCTCGCCGCAATCAACAGCAAGATCGGGAAGTAGGCAGGAAACGTGTAGTACTCCTGATTCGTAGAGAAAGAGAAAAAAACGAGAGTAACGCCCGCCCAAGTCAGGCAGAGGAATTCCGTTCGCGTGCGAAAGTTTAGCGGCGCCCGCGGCCTCTTGGGTGCACCCAGCTGGCGGCGTTCTATCCGTTCTTGAATCGGCTGCCGCAACGCTACGGGGAGGTACAAACTCCAGGGGAAAAGCCAGACCAGGTGTAAGGTCCAGTAAAGAGAACTGGTCTGTTTGTTGTAATCCTTGGGAATGCGCTTGCCCACAAAGCGCATGAAGTGCTCGTTCACGAAATAAAACCAAAAGAAGTGCCGATTGCGAATGCCCGCGAGTATGTGCCAGGGTGCCGCTATCAAAAGGAACAACAATGTTCCGGTGAACAGATGGAATTCCCGCCACCGTCGCCACTCTCCGCTGACCAATACGTAGAGCACCAGAGCCAACCCGACCACGACAATGGCGAGCAGCCCTTTGGTCAACACGGCCAGCGCCAAACAAGCATAGCCGCCATACCAGCGCCCGCGTTTGCCATCTTGCAGCGCGGTGGCAAAAAAGTAGAATGACGCGGCGATGAAAAAACTAAGGATCGCTTCCGGAATCAGAATCCGCGTGAACAGGTAACAGCCGGCCGCAGTGGCTAAAAACAATCCGGCGTAGATGGCGGCCCGTTCGCCAAAGGCGCGACATCCCCAGCGCATCGCGAGCAGTATCAGGAGCAGCATGGACATCGCAACCGGCAGATGTGCGGCGAACTCATTTGTCCCGAAAACGAAGGATGACAAGCACACTGCCCAGTACATCAGCGGGGCTTTTTCCAGATAGCGGTTGCCGTTGATCTTCAGCGTTACCCAGTCATGAGTGATCGACATTTCGCGCGCGGCCTCGGCGTGGGTCGAGTCCGCATCGTCCTGCAATCCAGGAGAAAAAAGTGAACCGACATACACCACGGCGAACAGAAGCAGGACGCCGACGATTTGGGTCTGCGAGACCGCTGCTGGCCGCGTTGAGAGAGCGGTGCTTTTTGTTATCAACGGGGCAGAGTCCTCGAATCCAACGCCAACACGATATTGGCAACACCACACGCAAAATCCATACCTGAATTTATCATCCAGACAGCGGTTACTTCCGTGTATACGTGAAGACGTCCGTCGCGGAGGACGATTTTTCCTATGTTAAACTGCGAACTCAAGTGCAACAAAACTCTCTCCATCTGCCAAGAGCGGGAGTGCGTGTGCGTTCGTTTCTGTACCTCTCTTTGGTTTTCGTCCTGATTGTCGTTCCTTGCGCTGCGGTTGCGCCCACGGACTACTACAACCACGTGGTGTTCGACAATAGCATTACGCCCGACTACTACTACTACAGCAGCGGACGATCCGTGTATCCCAGTTCGATTGAATTGTTATCGGGCTCCCTGCCTGTAGAAAAGAAGAACTTCTTTACCGCCCCCAATGCGTTGCGACTCCAGTGGCGCTCCGTGGTTGGGGGAAGTTGGGAGACCGAGTTGCGGGTGGTCAGCATGCGCAACCGCCTCACGGAGTTCCGCGGCGATACGCTGTTCATGTGGTGCTATTCACCGGAAGCGTTTCCAGCCGCCGATTTGCCGTTCATTCAGTTGGAAGATGAAGAACATAACTTTACGGTCCCTGTGAAACTCGACGGCATCGAAGGCGACGTGCCCGCGAAGCATTGGTTTCAGGTCAGACTGCCGCTCAGCGAATTTGCAACCGCGTCCGTCCATCCCTTTCAGGCGCGCGAACTCCACAGCATCTATTTCAGCCAAGGCGAGGCCGACGACAAGCCTCGAACTTTGATCATCGACGAAGTTAAGATCGACGACAGAACCATAGCTACGCCCGTCGGCGCCGAGGTCAGGAGCACACCTCGATCGCCCAAGAATATACAAGCCAAAGGCTTCGATCGTCACATTGACATCAGCTGGGACCCGGTTGCCGGAAATGATCTGCAAAGCTATGCGATCTATCGCGCGATCGGGAAGCACAAGTTCCAACCCATCGGAATTCAGAGCGCGGACATCAACCGGTACACCGATTTTATTGGGCGCTCGGGAGTGACCGCAACCTACCGGGTGAAAACGGTGGACCGATCTTACCGGCAGTCCGCCCTTTCTGGACCCGCGACCGCCTCCACCAAAGAGTTGTCCGACGATGAACTGCTCACCATGCTGCAGGAAGCCTGTTTCCGTTACTATTGGGACGGGGCTCATCCGGTCGCCGGAGCGACGCTCGAAAACATCCCCGGAGACGAGCGCATTGTCGCCACCGGAGCAACTGGATTCGGCATCATGGCCCTCATCGTAGGGGTTGATCGCGGCTTCATCACGCGCGAACAGGGCCTTGAGCGTCTCACGAAAATCCTGGATTTCCTGGAGAAGGTTCCTCGTTATCACGGCGCCTGGGGACATTTTCTGAATGGTTACACGGCACAAACCATGCTGGTGTTCGGCATGTTCGATAATGGCGGCGACCTGGTGGAGACCTCGTTTTTGATGCAAGGACTATTGGCCGCGCGCCAGTACTTCAAAAGCGATGGTGAAGCCGGACAGGATGTTTATAAGAGAATTACGAACCTGTGGGAGACCGTGGAGTGGGATTGGTACCGTCGCTCTGCTCAAGATAACGCCTTGCTGTGGCACTGGTCACCGCAGTGGTCCTGGTTCATCGATCACCGCCTTACTGGATTCAACGAGACGATGATCACGTATTTGCTCGCCATTGCGTCTCCCACGCATGGGGTTCCAGCCAGCCTTTATTACACGGGCTGGGCGGGGCAATCGGAGGCCGCAATCGCATATCGCAGCGGCTGGTCGGGTTCCTCCGAAGGAGATCGTTACGTAAACGGCCACAGCTATTTCGGAATCAAGCTGGACGTGGGCGTCGGCACAGGCGGACCGCTATTTTTCACGCAGTATTCGTTCATGGGTTTCGATCCCCGCGGCATGCACGATAAATACGCTGATTACTTCGATAACAACCGCAGTTTCGCGCTCATCGATCGGGCTTACTGCGAGTCCAATCCTGGTCACTTTCTGGGGTACGGTCCTGACGATTGGGGCCTCACCGCCAGCGATGACCAGTTGGGCTATTCCGCGCACGCTCCCGACCGCGCCACCGACAACGGCACGATCACCCCGACAGGAGCGCTTTCATCATTCCCGTACACGCCGGAAGCCTCCATGGCTGCTCTCAAGTTTTTTTATCGAGAGCTTGGAGATCGGCTTTGGGGGGTCTACGGTCCGCGCGACGCCTTCAATCTGACCCGGAACTGGTTCTCGCCCGTTTATATGGGACTGGATCAAGCACCGATCGTGGTCATGGTGGAAAATCGTCGTACCGGTCTGATCTGGAAGTTGTTTATGTCGAATCCGGAGATCCAGCCCATGTTGGACAAAATCGGCTTCCAGCCAGACAACCCTGCAAAGGCGTCGGCCATCTCGCGCTGAAGACCTGTCGCATCTCAATCTTCCTCACGGACCGCCGCTGCGGTGCCGAGAATCCGAGTGCAACGGCTGCGGCGATTGCGTGACCCCGTGTCCTTTCGGCGTGGTCGAGCGTAATCAAAACATGGGCGCGCCACGCTTAAGGCCGCATGAATTCAGGCAATGGCTCTCCTCACTTCCCGATGCAAAACCTGCTGAAGATCAGGTTCAGAATATCATCCGGAGTGGTGGCGCCCGTGATGGCATCGAGTGGCCGAAGAGCGTTGTATAGGTCGAGCAGCAACATCTCGTGCGGAACCTTCCCCCTCACCGCAAGAGTGGCGGCCTCGAGCGCGGCGAGTGAGTCTTTGACCAATCCCTGATGGCGAACATTCGTGAGGAAGCCGGATTCCCCCGGAGTCCCGGTTTCGCCGCCGATGTGGCGCAAAATCTCAGCTCGGAGATCGGAGATGCCATCGCCGGTAAGAGCCGAGACCTTGATACTCGTAAGCTGATCACTGACCGCTGACCACTGGCCACTGAAAGCCAAGTCGGACTTGTTTCCGACAACGATCGTCGGACGACTCTGGGCAAGCTGTAGCAAGTCATGGTCTTCGGCTGTCACGGGCTGCGAAGCATCCAGCACCACCAGCACCAGATCAGCATCCGCCAGAGCCTCCTTCGATTTGCGAATCCCGATCGACTCCGCTTCGTCGAGCGCCAGCCGCATGCCCGCGGTATCGACCAGTCGGATGGGAATGCCGTCGATGGCAACGGTTTCGCTTACCAGGTCCCGCGTGGTTCCGGGGGTGGCCGTGACGATGGCGCGCTCGCGCTCGACCAGCCGGTTGAACAAACTTGACTTCCCCACGTTGGGGCGTCCGACGATTGCCAGAGTCAGCCCTTCATGCACGATCTTTCCGTAGGCGAATGAACCGGCCAACTCCTCCAGCGGCTGCCGAACCGAGGAGATATGACTGAGGATGACCGCATCGGGCATGACGGAAACATCATCCTCCGCAAAGTCGATGCCGGCTTCGAGCAAGGCGACCAGCTCTACCAATCTCTCCTTGACCGGCTGCAATCGCCTGGAGAGCGCGCCCTCAAGCTGCTGGGCGGCCACCTTCGCCTGGTAAAGAGTCTGCGACTCGATCAAATCGCGCACCGCTTCTGCTTGCGTCAGATCGATGCGCCCATTGAGAAATGCCCGCATCGTGAACTCCCCCGGCTCGGCAGATCGCGCCCCGGCCGCCACGCACATTTCGACAATATGACGCAGCACAACCGGAGAGCCGTGGGCTGAAATCTCAATGATCTCGTCGGTAGTGTAGGAATGAGGCTTGGCGAAATAGGTAACGACAACCTCGTCGATACGATGCTCGTGAGGGGCGGACGCTCCTGTCCGCCGCACGACTGACGCAGACATCTCTGCTGAGATTGCACCATTGGGGATGCCTGCTGTTTTGGTTCCGGGTACCGGCAGGCGGACAGGAGTCTCCGCCCTACAGGGTTCGATCAGCTCTCCGAAGATCGCCCGGCCCGACTCCATCTCATGTCTCAGCCGCAGCATTGGCTCGGCGATTTCCCGCGCTCTCGTTCCGGCAATTCGCACTACGCCAATCCCTCCTCGCCCCGGCGGCGTCGCGACGGCAACGATCGTGTCGTCCAGGTTCACCGGGCGATTGTAGACGGTAAACTGGAGTACAACCAATGGCCGGCACTACTCAGTCATTCGCAGCCCGGACAACCTAAGCGAGGAGAGACGATTGTCAATCGCCGACGAACTGCTGAAATCCAACGAGGAATTTGTCAAGAACTTCAATTTAGGAGACCTCGCCGTCCGGCCGCGGCGCCGCCTGGCCGTCCTGGCCTGCATGGATTCCAGAATCCTGTTCGAACGATGCCTGGGATTGCACCCCGGAGACGCGCACATGATCCGCAATGCCGGCGGCATTGCGACCGAAGATGCCTTGCGTTCTCTGATTGTCTCCCATCACCTGCTCGGCACACAGGAATTCATCATCATCAACCATACCGACTGCGGATTGCTGAGGATGCGGGAAGACGAATTGAAGAAGGAGCTGTCGGCCAAGATGGGAACGCCCGTCAGCGCCCCTGCACATTTTTATGCCTTCGATAATCTCGAAGAAAATGTCCGCCAGCAGGTAGAGCGGGTGAAAGCCCATCCCTGGATCCCGAAGCATATCCCGGTTCGCGGCTTTATTTATGACGTAAAGACCGGGGCGCTAAACGAAGTGGACGCGGCCTGAAACTCTGTCGGCCTGCAATCTATGGCGCCACAACCTTCTCAATCTCTGCCCGCAACTGGTCGTAGGGCAAAGCCCCCGGATGGTACATCGCAACCTTGCCGGCGCGATCCAGCAGCACCAGTGTGGGCGTGGTCGAGGCGCCGTACTCATCAAAGTTGTACTTGCTGATGGGAACCGGCATATCCAGCAGCCCGCCATAAAAGTGATGCCGCACGGCATCGATGTAAGCGAGTTCATCGCCGGGAGAAGCATGCTCGACTTGCGCAGTGTAGCCGTAGAGCCTGGTCGGCCCTATCACGGTCAATCCCTTCGACGCATATTCGGAGCGCAGGTGCGTAATAATGGGAGCTTCCGCCTTGCAATCTCCACACCAGTGCGCCCAGAAAAAAAGCAGCACGGGGGACCCCTTCAGCTGAGCGAGCGCCGGCGCTTTCGATCCCAGAAACTGCTCCGCCCGTAGCGCCGGCGCCGGCCGGCCCTCAAAGGAAAGCAGGTTCAGATTTTTCTGCAGGCGTGCCTGGATGGAACTCTTGCCGTACGTGCGCAGAGCCGCCTGCAAAACTGCAACCGCCTGGGTTCGCTGGCCTCGCGCCGCAAGCGTCTGAGCCTGCACTTCGATGGCAGCTCCAAGAGCGATCGGAAGGTGCGGTTCCGCGTCCAGGGAACGCTTCTTGAGCTGACCCAGAGCGAGACCTTTCGTTTCTTTCGCGTAGGCTGCTGCCTGGTCGTACGCTCCAGAGCGGAGTGCGGCACGCGCCATCCAGGAGTACGCTTCGATATACTCCGCCGTCACTCCGTTCCCAGCCCGATAGGCTTTTAGTTCGGAATCAGCCGTCGGAAAACTGTTCTGGGCTAATGCCCCACGGACATCTTCCACAATCCCCGCCGAAGCGAAGCTCACGACCGTCAGAATTACGGGTACCAACCTGTAGACAAGAGCGCGCGAACGCATAACCTCATAATCCATCTTTTGCCCTTCTACTGGCAACTTTCGGCGCTCTTCGCGAGCTGTGGCCTGAGTCCCTAAGTTACTGTCCCTGCTTGCTTTAGATGCTGTCCCGAAGGATTTTTCTGGCAATTCGCGGGCTCTTGAAATACAATTCAGCTGCGTTTGACTTAAGAGTTCCTCGCAGTAATCAGTTTCTCCGCTCCGGCGAGTGACCTGCCTGCAGAAGAACCCTTCCAAAGTTTTAGCGCTATATCAAACAAAGGAACATTGCAACACATGGAAACCGGAACAGTGAAGTGGTTTAACGACGCCAAAGGCTACGGCTTCATCAGCCGCCAGAACGGCGAGGATGTATTTGTGCATTTCTCGGCCATTCAGGCGAGCGGATTCCGCAGCCTTCAGGAAGGTCAGCAGGTGCAGTTTGACGTGGTCAAAGGCCCGAAGGGCTGGCAGGCCGAGAACGTGAAGGGTGCCTGAACCGCTTCGCAGTTAGACAATTCGAAAAAGGGCGGCCAGCCATGGCCGCCTTTTGAATTTGATTTGCAAGTTATTTCTGTGCATCCCGGATCAGGACGACGTCTGCATCGGTATGCCCACGAACCAACGCCAATTGTTTTCCGTCAAACGACCAGTGGAAGTCGAAAATGTGTTCGGAGGTGAAATCCGTAATCTGTTTGCCCCTGGACCCATCAAGGAACTGGAGCCATAGATTGTCGATGCCATTATCGCGCACCGGGTAAATTACCCCTTTACCGTCGCGTGAAAAGTGCAGCAGTCCAGAGCACCGGCGTTCGAATTCCATTATCTTCGGATCCTTACCGCCATCGGTCTCCACCACCGCCAGCATTTGCTTGTGCTCTCCGGTGTGCTCGATCGTCGGAAATGCGGCTCGTTTCCCGTCTGGCGAAACATCAAAAATGCTGGCGCCCGGCGATTCCGAAATGACTTGGGAAACTCCGCCCTCGATTGGCACTTTGGCCAATTTGTGTTCTCCACTCTGCCCCATGAAGAACACCCACTTCCCATCCTGCGAGCACACCGGATTTACGTCGAGTTTGCCATTTGTAAGCTGCTTGAAATTTCCGCCCACGTCCATTCGCCAGATGTTCTGCACACCACTCTGAAATCTTACAAAGACGATGGAGCCGCCTTCGCCGCAAGCCCACGGGGTGCTGCTTACCGCATGTCCCGGAATCACCGTCTTATTGCCGGTTGCTGGATCGACCAGATTGAGCACGTTCGACTGATCGGAAATGAGCTGGTTCTTCGGCGTCCAGGTAAAGTTGGTGTCGGCTAAGGCTGACGTGACTCGCCGCGCTTGGGCCGCCGGCGCCCCGGTTGGCATCACCTGCAAACTCCAGCGGTAGCCATTCTGCACGGTGGCGAGCATGTGCCCGCTACTCGCGACGCTTAGATCGGTGTAACTATTTGTGTCTCGCGTGACCGGAGAATACGCACCCTTGGGGTAGGAAACGAAACCGATTTGCGTGCGAGTAAAATTTGAGCTTTGTTCCCCCCCCAAAACCAGTAGGCCGCTGCCATCAGGCAGCCACGTTGGCACGTCGACGGTGCGCTCGTTGCTGCTGAAGAAAGCCTTGCGCTGGCCGCTGGTGGCATCCACGGCGACCAACCTGATCATTGCGTTCGCCACATCGAGCATTTGGCAAACAATCATCCTTCCATCAGGCGACCACGTGGGCTCATACAGAGAGTCGCTGGTCGGGCCGCTGCTCAGCGCCTTTTCCTCTCCACCCTCGATCGAGCGGACAATCATCTGGTACTTGCCATGCTCCGGATTGTCATAGCGCATGAACGCGAACTTCTGTCCATCGGGAGAGAAGGTGATGTTCGAATCGACGTCGACCGCGAGTTTCTGCGGCGTCCCCCCGAGCAGGGGAGACCGGTACAGGAACTTCAGGTCCGGATTTCCCACATCGCTGCGTACGAAATAAAAAGAGTTTCCATCCTTAGAAAATAGCAGCCCCGTGTAATATTCATCGGCGGCTGGCGCCACTTGAACATTGCTGTTCGTCGGCACATTTCTCAGCCACAGGCTCGCCAGCCCGTTGTTTCGGGTAGCGCTCAAAATGTACTTGCCATCCGGCGAAATGGCGACGTGCACGGTGTCGCCAGTGTCGGTGACTTTGGTGACAGAGATATTCTGGAAGGGGATAGGGCGGCTGCGCGTGAAGTAGGCATAAATTCCGTAAGCCGCCGCTGCCAGAATCAGAAACACGCTTGCCAGAGTCAGGCTCGTCCTGATCTTGTGTTGTCGGGCTGCAGAAATCACGGCCGCACTTCCGGATGTGCCTGCGGAGCGTGGCGCCGACCAATGTTCGTCTGGAGCCTCCGATGACGAGGCAGCGACCGGAACCGCGGAATCACTGATTGCGGTCTGTGCCGGCTTGCGTCCGGATTCCATGTCGCGCTTCAACCGCTTTAAGTCTCCGCGCAAATCTCCGGCGGAGTGGTAGCGCAGGTCGCGGTCTTTTTCGAGGGCCTTTCCGATGATTTCTTCCAGCCTTGGCGGCAGTGTGGGATTGAGCTGCATCGCCGGAACCGGATCGAGCTCAAGAATGGCGTGGAAGACGACCGCCGAGGTCGCGCCCGGGAACGGCAACCGCCCCGTCGCCATCTGGTAAATCACCACGCCGAGAGAAAACAGATCGGTGCGTGGATCCAATTCCTCCCCACGTGCCTGCTCCGGCGACATGTAAGCGATGGTCCCGACCGTTGCCCCAGGACTCGTCAACGGCATCGCTTCTGGCGAATCCTCGGTCGCCCCAATCGTCTCCATTTCCATTTCAGGTCGCGTGAGCTTGGCCAGTCCGAAATCAAGAATCTTTACTTGCCCGCGCTGCGTCACAAAAATATTCGCCGGCTTGATGTCGCGATGGATGATTCCCTTCGCGTGCGCTGCATCCAGCGCATCCGCGAGCTGAATATTCCATTCCAGCAACCGATCCACCGGCACCGGCCCGCCACTGAGCCGCCTGTCCAGGGTCTCACCCTCCAGCAGCTCCATGGCAATAAAGGTTTGGTCCCCGGCCTTTTCGACCGCGTAGATCGTGCAAATATTGGGGTGGTTCAACGCCGAAGCCGTCCGGGCTTCGAGCAAAAAACGGTCCAGAGCATTCTGATCGCGGGAGAGTTGCGGTGGCAGAAACTTCAGTGCGACACGGCGTCCGAGGTCAAGATCTTCGGCCTCGTAGACGATTCCCATCCCACCGCTTCCTAGCTGGCCGATGATGCGGTAATGCGAGATGGTCTGGCCGATCATAAGCAAATTGAGAGGGAAAATTTATCTTAGGAGGGATGGCAAGAGCAGTCAAACGTCAGTGATCGGTGGTCAGTGTCCCGTCGCCGTTAGGTGACAGGTGATGGGTCGGAGGCCTTGACTTCCTCGCGCATGGCTTGCAGCGCAAACCGAAGACCCAAGACCCATACCCTAAATCGCCGCAGCCTGCTGCCGCCGCTTCGCCTGAATCTCAATGAAAACGTTGACCAGCGATACTGCCGCCGGCGTAACTCCCGGTATGCGCGAGGCCTGCGCCAGCGTGCGCGGCTGCACATGGCTGAGTTTTTCCCGCATCTCGTGCGAGAGCCCGCTGACCGAATGGTAGTCGAACCAGCCGGGAATCGCTCGCTGCTCCGACTTTTTCATGCGCTCCATCGCCCGCTGTTGCTGCAACAGATAGCCTTCGTACTTCACTTCGGTTTCGACGGACCTCAGCTCATTGCGCACTTCGGAGGAAGGCGCGGCCACGGATTCCGACGGAGTTGCAGCGCGCTCTCTGGCAAAGAAAACCGGATCCAACTTGCGGAGAAGCGGCGCGAATTGCTCGATCGTAATCTCCGGCCTCTTCAGTAATTGCGCGCAAGTTTGACCAATCCCGGATGTCCAGTCGCGAGCCGTTGCGCTGGCAGCAACCGCGGGTTCCTCGTCCCTTCTCTGCTCGGAAGGACAACCAGTAAGTTCTTCCAGCATAGCGCCTGTCAATCTGGTGCGCTCCAACATTCCCTTCAGCTTCTCCAGCCGCAATTGCTTGGCTTCAAAATCGCCCCACGCTTCATCCGAGATCAAGCCCACGAGCCGTCCATGCGGCGTCAGTCGGCGGTCGGCGTTGTCTATGCGCAAGTGCAAGCGGAATTCCGCCCGCGAGGTAAACATCCGGTAAGGTTCGTTTGTCCCCTTGGAAATTAGGTCGTCGATCAGAATCGCGGTATACGCTTCCGTTCGATCGAGAATCAACGGGGGCTGTGCCTTCACTTGCAAGGCCGCATTGATGCCCGCCATTAGGCCTTGACATGCCGCTTCCTCGTAGCCCGACGTTCCATTGATCTGCCCGGCGAGAAAGAGGCTGGCAATCTTCTTGGTTTCCAAAGTGCGCTGCAGTTCGGTCGGATCGATCGAGTCGTATTCGATCGCGTAACCCGGTCGCAACATCTCCGCGCTCTCGAGACCTGGAATCGACTTCAGAATCGCAAGCTGCACTTCGACTGGCAGGGACGTACTCATCCCATTAACGTAGATTTCATGCGTGTTTAAACCTTCCGGCTCAAGGTAGAGCTGGTGCATCTGCTTGTCCGGAAACTTGACGATCTTGTCTTCGATCGACGGACAATAACGCGGCCCGATCGACTGAATCTGCCCGCTATACATCGGCGAGCGGTGTACATTCTCACGGATGATGCGGTGCGTTTCCGGCGAGGTCCATGCGATGTAGCAGGGAACCTGCGCGTCATGGTGGGCCACGCGCCTGGTGCGGAAGCTGAAGGGGGTAGGGTCGGCATCGCCAGGCTGAACGGTAAAGCGCGCCCAATCGATGCTGCGTCCATCGAGACGCGGCGGAGTGCCAGTCTTGAGCCGGCAACCGCGCAGCCCCAGCCTCTTCAAGGACTCCCCGAGCAGAACTGCGTTGGGCTCGCCGGAACGTCCAGCAGGATATTGCTGCTCGCCGCAATGGATGAGTCCGTTCAGAAATGTGCCGGTAGTGAGGATGACCGCTTGCGCGCCCACCGTGCGGCCGTCGCGGAGCTTGATTCCGAGAACACGGCGTCCGGCGTCCGGTTTTCGGTCTTCGGCCCCTGAAGAAACGTTCGGTCCCCGGCTTCGAACGCTGCCCGGCTGAATGCCCATTGCTGACTGATGAGTGCTCTCCAACCCGGAAGCGGGTTGCCGGGAGCCGGAAACCTCCTCCACAATCAACTCCGCCACCTCCGCCTGCTTGATCTTCAGATTCGGCTCGGACTCCAGCACTTCGCGCATCTTGAGCCGGTAGGCTTGTTTATCGCACTGCGCGCGCGGCGACCACACGGCTGGCCCGCGCGAAGTATTCAGCAGACGAAACTGGATACCGACCGCATCGGTGATCTCGCCCATGATGCCGCCGAGAGCATCCACTTCTCTCACCAGGTGTCCCTTCGCAATTCCGCCAATTGCCGGGTTGCAAGACATCTGCGCGATCAAGTCGACGTTCAGCGTATACAGTGCGGTCTTCAGTCCCATGCGTGCGGATGCCATCGCGGCTTCACATCCTGCATGCCCCGCTCCTACCACGACCACGTCGAATTGTTCCGTAAACTGCATCTTGGTTATGATTGAGCCATCTGACAGGAAAGCTTCCCCAAGAAAGCGGACTCAGGCTTTCCGCCTTTATTCTAACAAGTTGGCCCCAACCGTGATTTCCATCACTTGCCGCTCCGCCGGCCCGACCGTATAGTAATCTTTCGCACCAACAAACCCAGGGGGCAATCATGAATCGCACTCAATTCTTTGAGCGGCTGGAGGCATCGATCTCTCGGTACGACCTGCTTGGCCATCCATTCTACAAAGCATGGTCGGCCGGCGACTTGTCACGCGACGATCTGCGCGAATATGCCCGCCACTACTATCATCACGTTCGGGCGTTCCCCTGCTACCTCGCCGAGTTTGCCCTTCGTCTTGACGAAGGTGAGCTCCGCCGGGCGGTTCTGGCGAACATGTGCGACGAGAAGGGTGCGGTGGGCAAAGCTGGGAAGGAAGCGGTTCCTCACTCTGAGCTTTGGCTCGACTTCGCAGAAGGCATGGGTGCGAGGCGAGACCTGCAGTGGCACTTGCCCGTCCAGCAGATAGCCGACCTGATGCGTTTCTTCCATAACGTGGCCAGCGAAGGCACGCCGGAACAGGCACTGGCCGCGTTTTATGTCTACGAGTCGCAGGTGCCTCGGGTGGCCAAGGAGAAAGAACGCGGTCTGCGCGACAGGTATGGCGCTGACGACAAGACCTGCGGGTATTTCTCGCTGCACGCCAGCGCCGACGTCCACCATTCGAATGTCTGGCGCAATCAACTGGAAAAGCGAATTGCCCTGCACCCCGAAACAGCGGACGCGGCCCTGGATGCGGCCGACAACGCCGCCAAAATATTGTGGCGGGCTCTGGATGGCATTGAGGCGGCCCGGATGAGTTGCGCGGTTTAGTCTCAGTGGGTGGTAAGAAATCGTGAGCCCATGAATTCTCGGTGAGTTTTGCCGCGATCATTGGCTCTTCGGCTTCTGCCTTTCATTTTAATTTTGAAGCGACGCGCAGGAAAAATTGGTATGGCGAAGGAAATCCCCCTCGGGGCGCGGGGTGGGGCGAGGGAAAACTGTGGCGTTCAAGCATACTCTTAGCGCGCACCACTCTGAGCTGCCAGCGGTCGATTCGACACCCGGTAGGATTCGACTCATGGAGACCGCGGCCTTTCATTCCCTGCAGCCCTATTGCGAGGGCGACGAGATCACCGTCGGCACTGCCATCAACATCCAGCACCGTGCCGCGAGCGGCATTGGGGCCCGCATCTGCGCTGAGGCCGTGCTGGAGTCATTTGACGGGCGCTTCTACGTCCTGTCCGTGGCCGCAAGAGACGACGTGCAAGAAATTGGCCGTGGTAGGGTGGGCCGGGCAGTCGTGAGCATGGAAAGATTTATCAAGAAGGGGAACGGGCACTGACCAAGAGCCCGCGGGATGTCGAAGGCCTGATGGCAAAGCTGGCCGAGCGGCGATATATAATTGCAGCCATTTCAGAGTCCGGGTGCATCCATGATCAACGGCGCGCATGTTGTCATCTACTCCAAGGATTCCGAAGCGGACCGGGCCTTCTTTCGCGACGTACTCCAGTTCGCCTGTGTCGACGCTGGCCACGGTTGGCTGATTTTCGCCATGCCTCCGGCGGAAGTCGCATTTCACGATTCTGATAAAAACGACCGCCATGAGATTTACCTCATGTGCGACGACATCGCCGCCACCCTCAAAGATCTGAAATCGAAGAATGTGAAGGTTTCGGATGTGAGCGAACAGCGCTGGGGAATCCTTGCTACGTTCACTCTTCCTGGCGGCGGCCAGATCGGCGTTTATGAGCCGAAGCATCCCAGCCCATTCGATCGCTAGACGCAAGGCCCCGATGCTCCCCATCCTGATCGGCGTGATTTCCGACACCCATGGGCTGCTTCGTCCGGAAGCCATCGAAGCTCTGCGCGGATCCGATCACATCATTCATGCCGGCGATGTGGGCTCACTCCAGATCCTCGATCGCCTGAGGGCGATTGCTCCCGTTACCGCCGTACGTGGCAACATCGATCAAGACGCGTGGGCCCGTAGGCTGCCTGAAACCGAGGTTCTCGACACAAGCGGCATTTCAATTTACGTGCTGCACGATCTGGCGCAGTTAGATCTCAAGCCGAAAGCTGCCGGATTCGCGGTCGTGATCAGCGGCCACAGCCACGTTCCCAAACAAGAGATGTGCGATGATGTGCTCTATTTCAATCCCGGCAGCGCTGGGCCTCGACGCTTTAAGCTCCCGGTGAGCGTCGGCAAACTAATTGTGGAAGACGGCATCGTGCGCGGCGAACTCCAGACTTTGCGGACCACTGCCGCTAGCCAATGACCGCTGTCACGTTGCTACAGTCGCCAACAATGTCCATCGAGTTTCATATCGACGCCCGCGCCGGTTCAGCCCGGGCCGCCCGCCTGCTCACCCCACACCAGGAAATTGAAACTCCAGTCTTCATGCCTGTGGGCACCGCCGCTACCGTTAAAGCCATGCCGCAGGACGTTCTCGAAGAACTCGGCGTTCAGATCCTGCTCGGCAACACCTATCACCTTTTTCTAAGGCCGGGTGTCGAAACCGTTCGCCAGTTCGGAGGTCTGCATGGTTTCATGGCCTGGCCGCGAGCCATCCTCACCGATTCCGGCGGTTTTCAGGTTTTCAGCCTGAACGATCTGCGCAAGGTCACCGAAGAAGGGGTCCTGTTTCGCTCGCACCTCGATGGCTCATCTCACTGCTTCAGTCCGGAGAGCGCCATTCAAGCCCAGATTGCCCTCGGCGCCGATATCATCATGGCGTTTGATGAATGCACGGAATATCCCGCCGACCGTGCCCGCACCCGGGCTTCGATGGAACTGACTTTGCGTTGGGCCGAGCGTAGCAAGGAATATTTTGAGGAGCACAAACACGAAGTGCCGTGGTTCGGCAGAGACCATGTAGAGACGGCCGCCCCCGGCTGTCGGGTCGAGCGAGACTCGACTGGTTTCGATTCTGCTACCTCCATGGCAGGAGAAAAATCGGGCCTTCGGCCCGAGCGACCGTCAAGGGCGGCTGTCCCTACAGATTCAGGGAAGCTTCAATCCCTGTTCGGCATTATCCAAGGCGGTATGGACCTGGCACTCCGCAAAGAATCCGCCGTACGCACCATTGAGATCGGCTTCCCCGGATACGCCATCGGAGGCCTGAGCGTCGGCGAGCCGCGCGAACGCACTCGCGAAGTGGTCGAAGCCACCCTCGAACACTTACCCGCCGATAAGCCGCGCTACTTGATGGGAGTCGGGACCCCCGAAGAGATTGCTGAATACGCCGGCCTGGGCGTCGACATGATGGACTGCGTTTTACCCACCCGCGCCGCTCGACATGGCTTGCTGTTCACTTCGGAAGGGAAAATTTCCATCAAGCAGGCACGCTACGCCCGTGACTCCGGACCGCTCGATCCCAACTGCGGCTGCCGCGTGTGCCTGCGCTATTCCCGCGCGTACTTACGGCATCTCTATGCTTCGAATGAAATGCTCGCTCAGGTCTTAAATACCCTCCACAACCTGAGTTTCTACCTTGACACTATGCGGCGGGTACGTCATTCTATTCGACTTGGGGAAGAGTCGGGTTCTTTCTAGCGTCTGGTCTCGACCGAAAGCGGTGACCTTCCCGAAAAGGCCTCCCCGGATACAAGCCTGCAGTGCAGGATCCGGCCGGAATCGAGTGGAACCCCCGTCGTCAAATGACAGGACCGTGGCTCTGGCAGGCGTGGGCGGTTGCTTGCGGATCTGTGTCTGGACGGCGGCCAAGCAGGGAAAGAGTCTGGTGAACGGAATTAGATGAACACGCATTTGCTCTTGGCAATACAGGCTGGCGGTGGCGGAATGGGCTGGTTGAGCATCGCTCCGCTCATTTTTATCTTCGCGATCTTTTATTTTCTCCTGATCCTTCCCCAGCAGCGCCGTCAAAAGAAATGGACGGCGATGCTCGACAGTCTTAAAACCGGAGACAAGGTCGTGACGAGCGGCGGCCTGCGGGGAACGATCATGGCGCTCAAGGAGGATTGCGTTCACCTGCGCGTCCCTCCCAATAATCTTGTGGTGGAAGTGACCAAGGCGTCCGTCACCCAGGTCACGACCACGGAAGAAGAAGTGAAGACCAAATAAAAGCGACACGAACCAACTTTCGATTTCCATAAATTAAGAATCATGAACAAGAATCTTTCTTGGCAGTTGGCACTCATCATCGGAGTCCTGCTTGTCTTTGTGTTCGGGATCTTCGGCATTCCTCAAAGCTTTTCCGCGGCAGGC
>JBEKUD010000002.1:0-117388 GCA_049515395.1 Candidatus Sulfotelmatobacter sp.
ATAAGGATCCTTCGACATGTCGATGCCCTTCATATGGGGAGCCGTGCCGTCGAGCTTAACCGTACCGCTGATTTTGCCTTCTCCCGCAGCGCTGACACTCTGATTCAGAATCAGTGCGCCACCACCTAGCAGAACCACTGCCGCTAGCACGGCAGCAGATTTGTATCGATTCATAGAAGTCCCCCTAAAACGGAATCTCCTTCTTGACTCGAAGACGGCAGCCATCTTGCACCACGGTTCGACTTGCTTTGGCAACGGAACGGAACTAGACGGCTGTAAAGTGAGTTGTGCTGGCTGGTCATGAGGGTCTGCCCCAAGGCACTGCTGATGAGCATCGCGACCGCGTGAATCCCGCGACGAATGCATTTCACCTCCATACCTCGCCTTTGGCAACGCGCGAAATCATAGACCAAGTTCTGAGGGGAATTGAGAAAATAGTGCGTCGATGAACAAATTGTCATCTTCCTGAAAGAAACGGTCCATCGATGAACAAACTGTCATCTGCCAGAAAAGGCGCGGTAATGTTTCGGACATATCGTATTTTTGTAAGGCCTTGTCGCGACACGAGGTCATCGTGTCATCAGAAAGGGTGAGAAGACAGATGTGGAGGACTATCTTTCGCAAATTGCATAGTTGTCTCCCTGGCGTCGTTGTTATTTGTCTGTTCGTTGCATTGGCTCCATCTCTGATGGCGCAGACAGCTGGAACGCGTGTATTGACGGGCAGGATCACTGATGCGTCCGGCGGAGTGGTTGCAAACGCCACGGTGACGGCCACGAGGGTAGACAATGGCGAGATGCGAACTGCGACCACCGGGACAGATGGCTCTTATAAAGTTGAAGGTCTGACACCGGGCAGGTACCGGCTGAAATTTGAAGGCGCCGGTTTCAAGACGTTGGAGATTCCTTCCGCAACGGTTAATGGGACCGAGGCTTCGGTTCTGGACGAGAAGCTGGAGGTGGGCGAACAAGTCAGTGGCAAGCCATCACCGGCGCCGCGGGACAATTTGCCGAACGCCCCGTCCAGCAGTGCGACAGCGCCTTCGCTTTCGGATCTCGGCCTTTCTCCGGAGCAGACCCAGGGAAACGCACGGGAGCAAGCGTTGCTCGACAACCGGACACACATGCTAAGAATCCATCAACGAATGGGTTTGATCACGACCATCCCGTTGATTGCCACCGTTGCGACTTCCCTCAACGCCGGGGGCAAGAACACGAGCACAGCCTCGCGCGATCTGCATGCGGCTCTCGGCGGACTGACGGGAGATCTATATGGCATTACCGCTTACTATGCCATCCGCGCGCCCAGGGTGCCTGGAGCAGAAACCCGCGGTCCGATCCGTTTTCATAAGGCCATGGCTTGGATACATGGCCCTGGAATGATCCTGACGCCGATCCTGGGGATTATGGCGTTCGATCAAAAGAGCAACGGCGAAAAGGTTCACGGCATCGCCCAAGCGCATGGGCCGGTAGCCATCGTTACAGCCGGGGCATTTGGCGCCGCTCTGCTGTCTGTTTCCGTTAAGTTCTGACCGATTATGACATCGCTGCCGAGAATGAAAACCATCGCCGCCTGCGGCCTGCTTCTGACGCTTCCACCGATAGCCCCAGCCGCGGACAGCCAATGGATTCTGCAACAAAGCACTCTCACCTACCACGTGTCCCATCCGCTGCACCAGAGTGAAGGGGTGAGCCACGCGTCGCGAGGGAAGGGAGTTTGCCACGCCGGACAATGTGATTTTCTGATCGCCGTGCCCGTCAAGTCGTTTGATTCCGGGGACAGCAACCGCGACCTCCACATGATTCAGGTAACACGCGGTGCGGAGTTTCCCATAGTCACCGTTCGCACCCGCCTGCCCGAATCGGTCGCCGCATCGGCGACCATTAACGCCGATCTGGAGATTCAGTTCGCCGGCCAGACTGCCCAATACAAACAAGTTCCTTTCAAACTGGAGAAGCAAGGCGGCGAGACTCACATCACGGGCACAATTCCGGCGACGCTCTCCGATTTCAAAATCGACCCGCCATCGCTCCTGACGATGCCAGTAAAGAACCAGATTCCAGTGCGTGTAGACGTGACATGGCGTCCGCAATAAATGCAAACGGCTAAATTTCACCCTTCCCACTTTCCGGAAACACTCCAAGTAGCCTTTTTGAGGAAACTGGAGCTTTCTCTAAGGGGGAGTCACCGTCCGAGGAGTTTCCTGCATCCCACCTTGGGGTGTAAAGTTCTTGATGCAGGCGAGACTTCCTATGCGATTGTTGTTAGTGGAAGATGATATATCCATTCAACAGTTTCTGAAACGGGCCCTTGTAGAGGCCGGATACCAGGTGGATACGGCCGGCACAGCGAAAGCGGGGGAAGCCTCCGCCTTGGAAGGTACTCACGATGCTTTCATCATCGATCTCGGCCTTCCGGACCTGGATGGATTGGACTTGATTGCCCGTTGCCGCGCCCAAGGTAGTTCGGCCCCAGTTTTAATCCTGTCAGCCCGGCGTTCTGTGGACGAGCGTGTCCGGGGACTGGAACAGGGGGGAGACGACTATCTCACGAAACCATTCGCTCTCCCGGAGCTCCTGGCACGACTGAGAAACCTCCTGCGCAGGTCCGCGGTTCCGCAGAATGACTCGGTGCATCTGCAGGCCGCTGACTTGCAACTTGACCTGGTACGTCGTGAAGCACGACGGGGCGATCACCTGCTGCAATTGACTCCACAGGAGTTTTCTCTGTTGGAATATCTTTGCCGGAATGAAGGTCGCGTGGTCACTCGCACCATGATTCTGGACCACGTTTGGCGCATGCGGATTGATCCCGCAACTAACGTTGTGGATGTCCATATTTATCGTCTGCGCAGCAAAGTGGATCACGACACCCCTCGACCTCTGATTCACACAATTCGTGGCGTTGGCTACGTTCTCAAACATGCCTAACAATTTACACACTACCGCTGCTTGGCGGATTTCGATCTGGACAACTCTGGCGTTCGCGCTCGGAACCGCCGGGGCCTTCTCCATAGTTTATTTCCTTGTCGGTCAGGGTCTACGGGAGCGTAGTGACACTTGGCTGACCGGCGAAGCTGAGGTTCTGGCCCAGGTCTCAGCGGATACTCCAAGCGATCACCTCTACAAGCGGATCGTGCGAGAAGTGGCTGAGCTTGCAACTCAGGAAGTACCAGATGAACGCAATGCCCGCGGCGAAAGGCTGAATTCCGTCTTCTTCTTGGCAACAGATCCCCTTAACAGCGAGGCTCCACTGTGGGTAGGCCCGAGCTCGAAGGATGCTTTTATTACCGCAATTCAGCGGGCGAAGCTGGTTCCCGGACCTCCCAAGACCGTAACCGTGGAAGGATATCGACAAACCTTTCGAGTCGTGGTGAAGGCGCAAGAGGGAAGGAACGTTTATCTGGGGTTATCGGATCGTGGTGCTAAACATCTGCTGCACACGTTGGCGCGTCGTTTTCTCATGCTTTGGGGCGGCATGTTCCTGCTCGGCTTCGTAATCTCCTACTGGAGCGCTCGTCGTACGCTGCATCGTGTGGAACGGATTACGGAAACTGTCGCCCGAATTGGCACCGAAGGATTGGAGGAACGCTTGCCGGAACCGATGAATTCGGATGAGATTTCGCGACTGGCTAAGACTTTTAATCACATGCTGGACCGGCTCCAGTCTTCCGTGAATCAGCTTCGCACTGTTACTGGCGGTATCGCGCACGACCTCAAAAGCCCGGTGACTTTGATTCGTGGAACGCTGGAATCCGCATTATGTAATGAGGGAAATGAAAGGTGGCGTGACTCGGTTGGGGAGGCGATCGAAGACCTGGATAGACTCCTGCAGTTGCTGAACACCACGCTAGATCTCGCGGAAGCGGAGGCGGGCGCGCTTCACATCGATCGCGGACCGGTTGATCTTTCCGGCGTCGTGCGACGACTGGTGGATATTTACCAACCGGCCATGGCCGAGCATCATCACGAAGTGACGACTGACATCGAAGAGCATGTGGTTGTGGATGCCGACATGACTCTGCTGAATCGTGTAGTAAGCAATTTGCTTGAAAACGAATTGACTCATTTGCCAGCGGGATGTCGAGTTGAAATCCGCCTCCGCTCACAACAAGGGTCTGCGGAACTGGTGATCGAAGACAATGGTCTGGGATTCCCGCCTGATATCGGCAGTCAGGTTTTCCAGCGATTCGTAAAGGGAAAACATTCTCCCGGTCACGGTCTAGGGCTTGCCTTTGTGGATGCGGTTGCCCAGGCGCATGGCGGCGGGGCGCGGGTCTCCGATCGTCCGGGAGGCGGCGCTGTTGTAACTTTGTCGCTGCCGATCAGCGTACTGCAAGCGGCATAAACTGATACGTCGGCGGCGGGGTGATAGTTCGCCTGATCAGCGCTCCAGTCGCCGTTTACCGGTAGTGTTCAAGGTAATATAGCGCTCCAAATGCGAGAACGAGAACGGCGACTGGAAACGACAATGGTCGCGCGCTTTGCAAAGGCTGCCTCCAATCCGCTGTAGCGAGGAAAAGTAAGATCATCAGCACCAGCGCCACGATGGATAGTTGAAAGAAATGTGCCCCCGTGCCTTCATCCGGCTGAGGCGGCTGAGTGTATCCAATAAGCACCGCAAGCAACGCTGCGAGAGACAGAACGATCAGAATTTTGCCGGTGACGTGGTTGATTTGCTGCCCACGCATGGCGTCACTTCCTTTCCCGCGTGCTGTCACCGATTCAATTTCGTCTGGCGATATCCTCCGGCATGTCCTCAACCACGCGGACCGGCCCGCATCGCATCCACGATTGTCACGGATTTGCCATAGATCCCGCTTCAGAGAAATCCTTGGCATCTTTCTAGAGATGCCTCAGTTCCTGCTCATCAAAACTGGTGACTCCATTTACACTTCCTGCGTTTGTGCCTCTTCGTCATTCCTGAACTCGAACGCCGCCCCGGGCACGGTGCGTTGCCTATCCGACTCGCCGACATGTAACAACGCTCGTATTCTTGTCTCGCCGATATCCTACCGAGAGCACCCGAGGAGACGGGAACAATCCTGATCTGAGTATTTCTCAAGGACGGATATCACAAAGACAAAGCGCTCGACGTTTTCAAGACCCAGAATGCTCCCGACTGCGTAATGGCCTTCCTCAGTCCGTCCAAAACCGCGACTGACTGCATCACTCGATACTTCTGTGAGGGCCGAGTGGTTCTTGCGCGGCGTCAACATGCGAATTGCGTTCTGATAATCTTCCGCCGCGCCCCGGATTGCGCCCAATCTCGAAACACATAGCTTCCTTCGACGCAGTCTTCGAAGCCGCAGACAAAACATTCCTCAGCCTTCGCCAGATCGGCCGTCAGCAAAAACGAAAGCAATTGCATGCTGCCCATGTTTTCCTCAAACCCGCTACAGCACTCGGTGCTGGTTGCATACGCCTGCGATATGTCAGTAGAGATCGCACTTGTTCGTCTCACGGTCTTTTGTCCTCTCTGGTCTCCATTGCTCGGCAGCGCTAACGAAGTCTTGGGTTTCTTCGTCTAGGCTGAAGTGGGGTATCGCTCCTGCTTTCGAAAGCCATGGTTGAGTAAAAGGTCGGGATTAGCCTTAATTTCAAGCGTCACCTTGGCGATCTTCCAGCCGCTTTTATATGCCGTCTGTTTGGCCGAGACAATGGACATCCCCGCTGTGAATGTTCTTACGATGATTGACAGCCGTCCTCGGCCGCCCCGAGATGCCTTTCCATTTTCCAATGGAAGCCGCTGGAGCAATTCCTCACAACCGTAAAGAAGCGCCGACGGTAATGGAGCAGCCCTTCGGGAGGGCTGCTCGACCGGGGGTCGCAGGTTCAAATCCTCTCGCCCCGACCCTATCTTGTTTCGGTTGACCTATCCTTGCGGCCTCGCCAGTGAGCAATTCGTTCAGCTGATTTCCCAGCGCAGCGGTGCGCCGAGCCTACTCTCGCCCGTGAATCGGATTACCGGCGAAGAATGCGCCAAGGCTTGAGCGGAGCCATTGATTCTTACTTGCCGGAATCGAGCCGCATCCGAGTTGGGGAGCCGGAACTCTATGTCCCAATCTCCAGCAGTCGCAGGTGCGTACCATCCACTGTAGCCGTCTTTGGATTTTTTGAAACCTAAGAGTAGGGATGCAAAGTCATATTCCGGCAAGGGAAGATCCGGTTTTAACTTGACACCTTTCTCGTGGAATTCTAAGCCAAGCAACTTGGCGGCGCTGTAAAGAGGCCAGGCGTGCGGGTGCATGTTCATGACCGGGAAGTCCGTCCAATTGAATCCAAAATCTGGCTGGACTTTGTGATCCGTAGATGGTGGTTCTGCGAACATGGTCTGGCCGGGATACCTCGACAGCACCGAGCTATAAACATCGGGGCCACTCCAGATGCCGTACCAGATCTCCGGATAAGCTTCCGCGTGCGCTGCAAGGGAGTTCTTCTTCCACTCATCCCAGGCCTGCGCGCCATCGGCCAAAGCCAGCGCCCAGATGAGAGTTCCATTGATGGAAGGCCAAACTCCGCCGTTGGTCAGGGTTCCGACCGGAGATCCCATGGTGGGATCTCCTTGGTTTTGAATCATTGCGCCGATGCGGGAAGGCTTGCGCACCAGTTCGTTGAGCGCGCCGATCAACTTCGTTTGTTGTTCAGGCGTGGCTGCCTCGCCGATGATTGCCCACGGCTGCGGTTCCAGCCAAACGTGATCTTCGCCGATCCATCCGATGTGCGAACCCAACCACGCTCGACGAAACCACCGCCCCACAAAGCAGGCGCGAATCGCGTGCCGTTGAGCATCGGCCTTCGCGCGGGCTTCGCCGGCGGTTTTGGCGTCACCAGTGTAAGAGAGCAGTTGCGCATAGTAGTCGAGAACATAGCAGGACATGGCAGCGTTCAGAACGCTTTCGCCATTCTTGCGAACGTCCTCGGCCAGCGCCGGGGGAACGTGGCCGACTACCACGTCATCGTTCCAATCTCCGTTGGAGAGGCGCATCAAGCCGTGCTCTCCAACGCCGATGCCTTCGACGAGGTGGATGTAGGAGCGCTTCAGGAGTTCACGAATCGTCGGGTCCGCGGGGCCTGACTCCTGCTTGGGATAAAGCGGAATTCTCTCTTCGAGAAATGCCTTGTCGCGGGTTGCCAGGACGTATTCAGTTGTGACCCAGAGCAACCACATTTCCAAGTCGCTGGGACGAAAGACAACTGGCATGGGCACTCCACTGCCCACGATGCCATAAGGTATCGATCCATCGGGCTGAATCTCCTTCAGCGTGTAGCGAATGACTTCGCGGACAATTTCCGGACGGCTGAAGACGAATGGCAGCGCGTGTTGCAGCGGATCGCGCGCCGCCCCCTGAAATCCCATGATGTACTGGTAGACGTGGCCCTGCGAAAGAATGTGCTCGCGAAAGAAGCTGTCATAAGTCAGGTTGCTGCGGAGGTAGTAATTGTGCCAGGAAGTTTCTCTTTCCACCCAAGGCTCGCTGGGAGCACTAAATCGAATGCCGTCTGCTTTCCATGCTGCGCTGGACCGCGACCACCACTGCTCTGGCTCCTGCTTGTATTTTGCTACGAGAGCGTCAATCTCGAATCCTTGCGGTGCGTACCCATACATGAAACAAAGAGTGCGACTCTCTTGCGGTCGCAGTACGAGATGGCGTTCGAGTAACAGCGCGCTGGCGGGGCCGGTGGAGCTGAGATCATTGTTTAGCTTCGAAGACAATGCTGAGGGGTGCTCGATACCACCACTACCCAAGAAAACGGAAGCGTCGGTAGAGAAGCCGTCTGCGGGGGCATCCAGCGTAGCCAGAAAAGTGGGCGGCGGATTGAGATCCTCCATCGCAGTTCCAGCCGCTAGAGTGAACGGGCCGCCAAGAAATCCGGAAGGATCTGTTCTCAGCGAGGCTTCAACCTTTTCCCACGCGTCTTCGTCTTTTGAGTCGCGACCCAGGAATTTCTGAGTCTCGACCAGACCCGCGCGGTTTGGCATCACCTGAAACTCGTGCGCAAAGCGTTCGCCAAATTGTCGCCGCAACTCGGCGGCATCCGCCTGCCCTCCCCGGATTGACGCTTGCATCCACGAACGATACGAGAACTGGAAATTGTGTGTTCCCCAATACTCGACCCACCGAAGATTCGCTGCATCGGCACCATGATTCCTGACCGTGACCATCGACAGTAAAACAGGATCGTCTCCAAACGGCGCGAAGATTACTTGATCGACTTCATAGAAGTATCCTTTTACGATCTTTCTGAAATAGCCTTCACCCATGATTCTGTCGAAGGACTCGCCATTCCCCGGATAGTAGGTGCTGAGCATTTCTTTTCCATCGGTGAGGAATCCAACGCCAGCGCCATAGTGCCCGTGTGCCGGGGAATAATCGTTCAGGAATTTCGGCGATCCCTCATCCTGCCGTACCTGCAAGTATCCGTAGTTCGACACCGCAGCGATTACACGATCATTGCCGACCTGGTGCGTATGGTCCGTGGGAGCTCGCCACTGCTTGTGAACGGGAGTTACCGCTCTGGCGTCGATGATTTGATCGCAAGTGTACCGGTATGCCGGCAAGCCAAACTGATCCGTGATCCAATCGCCGAAATACCCCGAGCCGTAGGCTTTCGATTCTTCGGATTGCGCCGGCAGAGCGATCATCGGGGTGCCGCTTCGAAGCGCGCTGTTGAACTTCGACAGACCCAGTCTGTGGAATGCGCCTACTCCCGCCATGGCAAGAAATTCTCTTCGGTTCATAATCGGTTCCTATTCAGTCATCCCTCGCGAGGCCGTCAAATCGTTCGCCGCAGCCGAGAATGCGGAATGTCTGTTTCAGCCGCTGGCAAGTCTCGACGAACGCAGTTGGAGGCGCCGTGTTGAACTCGAACATGTCGAAATGGCAGGGAATCACCAGTTTCGCGCCGATGTCATGCGCCAACTCCGCCGCTTCCACTCCTGACAGGTTGCCGGCCACGCGGCGCTCCGGAGCAAGGCCGTTGATGGGAAGCAGAGCGACGTCGACGGCAAAAGGACGCAGCTTTTCCGCCATACTCTCGTATCGCAGCGTGTCGCCACTGTGATAAAGGCTCCAATCGCCAAACTGCAGAACATAACCCAGAGCCCTTACATGCCGCTCCGCGTCATACTGCAATGCTTCATGCGCGGATGCGATGCCAGAGAATCGGATGCCGGAAAGTTCGATTGCCGTGCCGTCATCGAGTCCGATCGGTATTGCAGGGTCGACCTTCAGACGGTCCGCGACGAAGGCTCGATTGGCTTCCGGGACCACCAGCTTCAGTGTTGGGTTTCTCGCGAGGATTGGGCACAGAGTTTCCGCATCGAGATGATCGGTGTGATTATGCGAGGAAGTTGCGATGTCTACGAACGATAGTTGCGCTGGATCAATAACCAGCTCTGTCATCCGCACGTGTGGCTTGTCGGTATGACTGTATTTTCTGGTCAGCGAATCTGAAAGATAGGGATCGAGCAAAATGTGAATGCCCTGCCACTGGAGCAGAAATCCACTTTGTCCCAGCCACCAGAGCCGGAAGCCGCGATCATGCCGGCCGTGAGCTGCGAGGTTGGCGCGGATATCGGCGAGCAGCGCGTCGTGTGACTGCACCGGCGAGATCACGCGAGGCCTAGCTCCTGGCGCACGATCGCCACGCCCTCGACCATGTTGATGAGCTTCTGCCGGGCCGCCCACCGCGCGGTCTGACTGAGGCCACAATCTGGCGCAAAGGAAAGCCGCTCAGCGGCCGCATACTTGAGACAGAGGCGTACGCGCTCGGCGACGTCGGCGGGAGTTTCGATGTAATAGTTCTTAACGTCGATGATTCCGACGGCTACATCGATGTTCCGTTTCGAGATTTCTCCAATCAGTTCGATCTCCGAAAATTCGCGGCTGGCCATCTCGACGTGGATCTCGTCAACCGGCAGTCCGAAGAATGCCGGGAATAGCGGGGCGTAACGGCGAGGTGCGACTGCGCGTCCTTTATAGTTGCCGAAACAAAGATGGGTGGAGAGCCGGCATCGCCCGACGATGGACTTGACGGTCTCAGTAAATATCTTCACGAACCGGCGAGAATCTTCGCGATATCCGTAACAGCTCATCGAAGGTTCGTCGAGTGTAATCTCGCGGCAGCCAGCCTCCACTAACTGTTCCAGCTCAGCCCGAACAATTGGAACTAGTGCTTGGGTGATCTCCCAGCGGCTAGGATAAGCGCCGCCGGGTTCGATTCTTCCGCTAAGCGTATAAGGACCTGGCACACTGGCTTTGAGAACCGGCCCACCGGGCGGCGCCACTCTCTGCAACAATTTGAATTCGGCAACCGCTCCCAACCCATGGCGGGAGGCGATGGTTCCTGTGACTGGATATTTTCCGCGCTGATCGTGGGCCGGCGGGCCGAAGCGTCGCGGGGAGAACGGCGTCGCGCGAATACCTTCGAGCCTTCCGTAGAACGACAGATTAAAGTCATACCGGGTCTGCTCGCCATCGGTGATCACGTCCAGACCGGCGCGGAGTTGGTCGTGAACGGCTGCAATCACTGCGTCGTTCCGCATCTCTTCGATATCGGCCTCGCCAAACTCATCAAGGTGCGCCGACCCAAACTCGAGCCATCCCGGAAACGGGTAGCTGCCGATAACGCTGGTTCGCAAAGGCCGCCGATCGTTTCGTCTCACCGGGTCGTTGACAGCGGCACCTGTTGACGAAGTTACTTGCCGGGCTTTCGTCATGCGCTCACCGCCCAGCCTGCATCCACGGTGATCACCTGTCCGGTGATGAAGCTTGAGTCTTTTCCCAGAAGGAAGCAGGCGGTCTTTGCGATGTCCTCGGCGTTCAGCAGGCCGCCCTTCAAAGGTTGCTTGCGTGCCACGTAGTCCATAACGCGTGCGTCGCCTTGAGCGCGCGCACTCATCGGCGTCAAGACCAACCCCGGCGCGATGACGTTGATCCGGATGCCGGCGGGCGCATAATACGCTGCGGCGGAAAGGGACATGGCTTCGATGGCTCCTTTGCTCGCGGCATAACCCGCGGTAGCGAAATGCTCCCGCTGAGGGTGCTTCGTCAAAACACTTCCCATGTTGAGAATGGCGCCCCGCTGGGAATGTCGGGTCCAGATGCGCAGCACTTCACGGCACATCAAAAAAGTCCCCGTGGCATTTACGCCCATGACCGTGTCCCAAGCTTCAGTCGAGCATTCGTCGAGCGGACCATCGCCGAGTGAACGGGCACTGATCCCGGCCACATTGAACAGCGCATCGATTTTGCCGAAGCGCTCGACGCAGGCCGCGACACTCTTGCCCACCGCTTGCTCGCCGCGCACATCCGCTACGCTGAAATCGGCGTCGGGCAACTCCGCTGCCAGCGACCGGCACTCCTCCTCTTTCATACCAACGATAAACACGCTGTCCCGTGTTCCCCATATACGCGCAGTTGCCGCCGCAATTCCGGACGACCCGGTCACCAGTAAGACTTCGCTCACGTGGCCCCTATTCAAAAAGGTGTTTGAGGCTCCTGCGATAGGCCTCGTAGAAAGTTTCCAACTGCTCGGCGGCGCTCGCATTTCCCACGAACTGGTGGCTGGGCAGCAACACCGGCTTTACGCCTCGCGCCAGCAGCGCTTCGGCGGTGGCGCAGCGGAGCATATTGATGATGGTGGCACCAGTAATCGTGGAAACCGGGCCGGTACGCCATTCCAGGCCCTCTAGCTCGATGAGGCAATCGCCCGGCGGGCACTCGTTGTCGATGATCAAATCGGCGAAGTCGATGAGCTTCTTGCCTGAGGAGTGTGCCGGCTTCGCTTGCTCGCAATGCTCCTTGGACACGATGGCGATAACGGACAGCCCGCGCCGCTGTGCGCCCGCCGCCATTTCGACGACCACAGGCCGGATTCCGCTCGTGGAAATAACGATGAAGGCGTCGTGCGGTCCGAAATGGAAGCTGCGCAGGATCTGCTCCGCATAGCCTTCATAGTTTTCGAGATATAGCGGAGCGCGCAGACCGTTTGCACCGACGATTGAAGCATGATTCGACAGCGCCAGTTCAACGAGCGCCACGAATCCGGCGTAGCAACCTTGCCGCGGCGTCATTTCTTCGCACATCATGCGCGAGTGGCCGTTGCCAAAAAGGAAAACCAGACCGCCCCGGGAGATCCGCTCTGCGCATAACTCTGCTGCTTGCTGAATTACGTCTGCTTGCGTGCGTCGCAATTCTTGTAGCCGCACCATCGCCTGGTCGAAAAATGCTAGGCTGGCTTGCTTCGAACCTGTAACCGGATCGAGCGCCTTGTTTGGCAAGTGAGGTTGACTCCTGTCGCCTCGCTAGAGCTGTCGAGGATCGACGTGAGTATAATTCAGAAACACTGTGAGCGAAACTCGATCGGCGACTCAAGACGAAGCGGTCGCAATCGGCGTCGATATTGGCGCCACCACGATCAAGGCTGGCTTAGTCGGGTTGGACGGACAACTGCTTGCGAGTTCTAAGCAAGACTCGCCGCGCACAGTTTCGGCCCTCCGGAATTTTATTGAGGCAGTGCGAAAGCAGGCCTCGGTTCCTGTAGTGGGCATCGGGATCGGCTGCAAGGGAGTGATCGATGCGGCCACCACACGGGTCAACCGTCTGCCCGGCGACCTGAATTTTCTGGAAGGACGCACGCTGCGTGAACTGGCGGAGGCGGGAGATCTCCCGGTCTGTGCCGATAACGACGCACGCACGGCTCTGGTGGGCGAAGTATTGTGGGGATCGGCTCGAGGGCGTCGCAATGTTCTTCTCCTCACGTTGGGTACGGGCGTGGGCGCCGCTGCGTTGGTCGATGGTGTGATCGTGCGGGGCACGTCGGGAGCGGCCTGCCATCTTGGCCATGTAACTGTCGATATCCGTGGCGGTCTGTGCATCTGCGGGAACTACGGATGTCTGGAAACCAGTTTCTCGTCTCGCGCGATCGAATCCGCCTACTTCGCCCATATCCACCGTGCCTCCCCTACGCGTTTAGCGCTCGACGAGGAAGGCCGTGCTCCCACCGCCGAATCCATCTTTCAGGCGGCAACGGAAGGAGATCCAAGCGCTCGTCGCGTTCTGGATCTGGCTTTCGAGTCTCTAACGGCTGCGCTCGTGAGCTTCCTGCACGTGTTCGATCCGGAGGTGATGATTCTGGGTGGCAACATCGCCGCAGCCGGCCCGCAACTGCTCGCTCCGTTGCAAGCTGAGGTTGCGCGCCGCACCAGCGTTCTTCTTGGAAGGGAAGTACCGATCATTCTTCAAAATAAGGTGGGCTTCGGAGGCGTGGCCGGGGCCGCAGGATTGGTATTCCTGCAAGAGCGATTGCTGACAATTTGAAGCATATCCATCCTGTTGGATAGAGGGCGCGCGAAAGGCCAGATGAATTCGACCAATATGAGGGAAACTGCCCGCGCGCAGGAGGGATCGGTTCGTTATCTGTATCTGCCGGTTGCAGTCGCCGCCATCGGGGGATTGCTGTTCGGCTTCGATACCGCGGTGATCAATGGCGCGATCGTTTTCTTGAAGCATCAGTTTGCGCTGAGCGATTCGCAAACCGAAATCGGCGCCAGCAGCCTGCTTCTGGGATGCGTTTTCGGGGCCAGTCTGGCAGCCTTCACCAGCGATCGCTTCGGCAGGAAGAAGGTGCTGCTGGCAGCGGCGGCGCTGTTCACGCTTTCGTCGATCGGGACGGCGCTTCCCCGCAATATCACCGAGTTTGTCATCGCGCGAGTGGTTGGCGGCCTCGCCATCGGCCTGGCATCCACGCTTTCACCGCTCTATATCGCGGAAATTTCGCCGCCGCGCATCCGCGGCCTTCTGGTGAGCGTCAACCAGTTGGCGATTGTCTCTGGCATTTTGCTCTCGTACAGTGTGAACTACGCGCTCACAGGCGCCGGCGCGGCGAACTGGCGCTGGATGTTCGCGTCGGCAGCAGTGCCCTCGACATTGTTCCTGCTGGCGTTGACCTTCGTCCCTGAAAGCCCCCGCTGGCTGGTGCAAAAAGGCCGCGAGAGCGAGGCCGAACTTTTCCTTTCCCTGATTAAGGGCCGGGATGCAGCTCAAGCTGAAATTAATGCGATCCGTTCCGCGGTTTCTGAGGAGAGCGGCAGTCTTCTCGATCCCGCGTTTCGCAAGCCCCTGGTCGTCGCCGTGTTGATCGCGCTGTTCAGCCAGTTCACGGGGATTAACACAATTATTTATTACGGGTCTTTAGTTTTCCTCGAGCACGTGCCGAGGCAGACGGCCAGCTCCGCATTATGGGCCAACGTAATGATCGGGGGGATCAACTTCGTGGCCACATTTATCGGAATGTACCTGATCGACCGCGTAGGCCGGAAGGCCCTGATGACGTCCGCATTCGGCGGCATGGCGGTTTCGCTGGTGGCGGTTGCGGCGGCGATTCACATGCAGGCACCGCCCCTGGCTGTTTTACTCGGAGTGCTGTTTTACGTTGCCTGTTTCGCCATCGGCATCGGTACGGGAACCTGGGTGGTGATGTCAGAAATCTGTCCGACCCGGATTCGCGGGCGCGCGATGGCGATCGCGACGGTTTTCCTTTGGTGCGGGACGCTGCTGGTTACGCTCACTTTTCTCTCACTCGTGCGAGTGTTGACCGCTCCGGGAGCGTTTCTGTTCTACGCTGTCATCTGCACCGCCGCCAGCCTGTTTGTCAGATTGGGGGTTCCGGAAACCAAGGGACGAAGCCTCGAAGAAATCGAACATTGGTGGCTCACCGGTCAGCGAGAAGCCAAAACCTAGGAATTGCGGATGGGAAGTATGGAAAAGATCATTCCAATAGGCAGGTTTTTGTTCGGCATTGCGATCGCTGCCTTCGGCGTCGAAAATCTAATTTGCGCCAGGCTTGGGCTGATGGAAGATATCGGCTTTGGAAAGATCATCGACGTCATCCCATGGGTTCCACCGAATGCGTTTCTTACATACTCGACGGGGATTGCGCTTCTCGGTGCCGGTCTATGCGTTGCGATGACTATCAAAACTCGGCAGGGGGCAACTCTATTGGGGATTGTGTTTATCCTGTTTCTGTTGCTTCTTGAATACAGAGTGGGAGCGAAGGCATTAAGCTTTCGGACGATCGCATTTGAGATGCTGGCAATCTGTGGGTCGGCTTTGACACTAGCAGGATCGATCTCAAATCCGAAGTCCAACGGTGCGCGACGGAATGCTCTCGATGTGCTCGTCACGGCTGGCCCTTACCTCTTCGGAGTGTCGTCCGTGGTTTTTGGCATTGATCATTTTATTTTTCTGAGGTTCGTTGCCAGCCTGGTGCCGGCTTGGCTGCCGGGTGGTTTGTTTTGGGCGTCTTTCACGGGTGCGGCTTTCGTTGCCGCGGGTATCAGCATTCTGATCAAAAGGATGGACCGATGGGCTGGGCTCATGCTGGGGACAATGTTCTTGATCTGGTTTTTGATTCTCCATTCGCCCAGAGTTGTGATTGCGTTCCACTCCCATAACCCGAATGCGCCGAACGAGTGCTCCAGCGCCTTTATTGCGCTGGGCATGTGCGGCGGATCCTGGATTTGCGCCTGGCACGCTCAGCATGGGCGCGGCGGAATCCCTTCCCGCTAGAGATTGACCGTCGAATCACGCGCGCTGACCTCGATGCCCCGATCACCTGTCAACGCCTGATGAACGGTCGGAGAACACCACGATGACGGTGATCAAGCGCTCGTCTCGAAGGCGCCTTCCGGCGATGTGGTAGCTCACGGGGCAGGCGGTCGCTACGTTCATGTCAGCGCGGAAAGCATCGTGGCGGGCTGCGGGAATTGGTGAAAGAGACCGGGTGCTTATCGCCAGAAGTCCCAGATGTTTAAAATTCCGCTATTGGCGAGGTTCAAAACGCCGCGGAGGGGGAAGAACCGTCGATCCGCTGACCGCGATGGAAAATGTTTTCTCTGCCGATTTGCCGTCAAGACCCTCAGCAGCGAAATGCACGGTGTAATTCCCGGCAGCGGTATAGGTATGAGCGAGGATCGACCCATCGGCGACCACTCCATCGCCAAAATCCCAATGGCATGCGAGCGCGGGAACTCCATCATTAGACGCTATGCTTGAGAGTTCAAGCTCTTGCCCGATGCGACCTTCAGACGGAACTTTGAAGGTGAGCGAAGGTGCGGCGATGGGGATCGAGGTATCAATAATTTTGATCAGCTTGACGGAGTGCAGCGGTTGATTGTCCAGGCGCAGAACTTCGTCGTCCAGTGCCACCGGGCGATCTTGAGCGAGCGCGTCAAATAATTCGTAAGAATGGTCGGCGGCCAGCTGCAAGTCGGAAAAAGTGAAAGCGTGAGAACTTGAGTGTCCCGTCCAGTTGAAGACCGCCAACATGGACTGGCGCTGATCCTGGCGCAGCAAGAAAATACTGGGCTGCTCATCCTTGTCCGTATAAGTAAGAAGATCCAGAGGCCGAGCGGCCCGCCCAAGTTTTACCATTGCCAGCAAATCCGGATTCTTGACCAAGGCCAGGCGTTCCGGATCACTCCCCAATATTGTGAGATCGTCGCCAATTTCGAACATCCCTCCGGAAACCGCCGCCAACGCGATTGAGACCTGAGCCTCATTCAAAGTAAGTGGAGCTTGAATCGTTCGCTCTTCCAGCAGTTGCCGGGAAACCGTGAACGCGTCCGGATCAGCGACGAAAAAGTTGCGATGCATGTAATAACGCGCCGCAATCCCAGGCTCGGCTTCCTTGCTGCGAAGAAACGCATGCCCCGTATCTTGCGATAGACGGCCTTCGTCAACCAGGCCAACCGGGTTCAGCATCGGACTTCCATCTTTATCGAGGAGCACGTCGTCGCCGACCGCCGTGCGGATCATCTCGAGGCCAATTCGCTGCGCCTCGAGGGCGGTCGTGTTGGGGCGATGATAAGAAGCTTCGATCGCCGTGTTATCCATGAAGTCGAGCTTGATGTAGCGCGCACCCCACTCCCGAACCAGGGTGCGATAGGTCTGCCGAAGATATTCCTGTGCGTCAGGATGAGTGACATCTAAAACGAACAGGCGTTCGCCTTCTACCTCTTCGGCTTTTCCAATTGAAATTGGATCGCCGTGTGCGTTGTGCAGCAGCCAATCTTTGTGGTGCTCGTAAATCCAGGCTCGTTCGCCCACTTCAAACGGTGCCGTCCACACCCCTACCTTCAATCCCAGTCGGCAGATGCGGTGCGCGAGGTCCCACATGCCATGAGAGAATTGCGAGGCGTTGGGTATTGCATATTCACTGCGAGCGTATGCATAACCCAAATCGAAATGAAAATAATCGTAGCCCAGCGCCTTCAGGTGCTCCGAGAGCCATTGCGCATTCGTGAGCGCCGACCCTTCCGTGATTTTCGTGTAGAAGGCTGTCCAACTCCACCATCCCAGCAAGTTGTCTGCACCGACGCGGCTGTGATGAAGCTCTCGAATTACGGCGCCGTAATTTTCAAGTTGCGAATGATAGTCGCTTCCGGCGGCAAACATCACACGCTCTGAATTCTCCGATCCGCCCGACGGGAGCGAGACACTTAATTCAATCAGGTTTTCCGCGAGCCCTCCTCGAAGTCCGGATTCCTCATCGGTTGCTTGTATCTCAGTCGTTCCGGTTGAATCGACGGTGAATGATGCGATGCCCGGGCTATTCACGGATGCGGATTGAGTTTGTAAATGGATGATGGTCAGAAAGCGATTGGAAGAGAGAGCCCCCATAAACAGGCTCTGCCGGCTCTCCCGGTTGTAGATAAGTTGGCTGCCAACGGCCCGGTGCATTCCTTGAGGAGCGTTTCCTAGGTTGTAAATCTGGAGGGGCGGCCAGTCCTCGCTGAAGCTGTCCGATAGCACTCGGTCGGTGTTTTGCGTGCCGCCGAGATCGATGATTTTTTCCCCAAGGGCCTCAACGCTTCGAATACCCTGGATGGTTACCGGATTGCCCGTGTGATTATGTACTTCAGCCTCGATGATGCCCAAAGCTCTGCCTTCGTAGACCTGAAGCGTATATGCGAGATCGGGAAGGTCCGGAAGCCCGGAGGAAGTGACCGTAATTTTCTTGCCGTGTCCGAGAGCATCCTCAAAATGCAATTGAGATATTTCGTGTTGCGGATAATCTGTGGACTTGATCCACTTGTGATCGATCTCCGCCGCGACTCGCGCGCGAATAATACAGTGTCCGGCCGCTCCTGAGTGGATTTCATACGTGCCTTCGCTTGGCTGCACGATGACGGATAGGCCATCGATTGAAGCAACCACCTCCGAAGCCCTAGCCGCGACCGAGGAGCCGAGACAGCCTTCAATCAGGAGCAGCACGCAGACAATTATCAAGAGACTTGCGAACTCGACCTTGCGCCGCAAGCCGCGGCGATTATGCTCAATCATGAATTTTCTCCTGCAGTGCTTGAAAATCTCGAATTGGCCTCACGCAGAATCCCGATTCGAGTTGAAGGGCCATGAAGCTTTCCATTTCGCCCAAATGAAGAAAACGAGAATGCCGGTGAGGAGCGTCAATAATCCGATCTTGATGTAGAGCCAGCCTGAAGTCAGAAAAACATATGCCCATCCAAAGAAAGCAATGATCATGGGCAAGGGATAAAACCACATCTTGTACGGCCGCGAGCTATCTGGAAACTTTCGCCGCAAGAGTGGGATGGCAAAGAGCTGTCCGAGAAACTGCACTAGAATCCTGGTGGTGATCAACGCGCTGACGAGCTGATCGAGCTTGAGGAAGGCGCACGCTATCGAAACCGCGCCCAGAACTAAAAGGGAAACTTGCGGATAGTTTTTTGTGGGATGCAGTTGCGCAAATGGGCGAAAGAAATATCCGTCGATGGCAGCCGCGTAAGGAACTCGCGAATAACCCAGAAGAAGCGCGAAGACCGAGCCAAAGGCTGACCAAAGGATCAAAATTGTTACCACGATTGCGGCGCCCCTGCCGTACAGGCGCTCCATGAAATCTGAAACGATGAAGTTGGAATGAATTCCCTCCCGCCACGGCACCACTCCGACCAAGGCGAGATGCAGCGCCAGGTACCCGACACAGCAGATTGCGAGCGAGAACAGAATCGATCGCGGTACGACATAAGCGGGATCCTGCACTTCGTCGCCGATGTAGCACACATCGTAATATCCGAGATAGTTGTACACGGCGATCAGAGTCGCGCTGCCGAGACCGAGTACAAAGCCACGATTGAAAGCCATCGCTGGAAAATCAAACGCTCTGTGAGCGTTAAAGTGGGGGAAGCCGGTGACGATGACGGCCAGCATCGCCAGCACGGTTCCAACCCAGAGAAAGAGCGTGATCTTGCTCAAGAACGTGATCTTTCGGCACAACAGCAACAATGCGACGAGGCCGGCAGCAACCGCCACGTATTGCTGCCCGCGCCCGCTCAATCCCGGCCAGAGATAGGTGGAATAATTTCCGAATCCGATCATTCCGGATGCGATTTCCAGAGGGCCACTCAAAACGAATTGCCAGATAAACAGAAAAGCCATCAGGCGTCCCCAGGTTTGATGGCCGTAGGCCTCGCGGAGAAAATGATAGCTGCCTCCGGAACCGGGCAAGGCTGCCCCCAGTTCGCTCCATATCAGCCCATCAGAAATCACGATGAGCGCGCCGGTCAGCCAGCCGAGCATGGACTGCGGGCCGCCCATGGAGGCCATCAAAAGTGGAATGGTGATGAAGGGACCGATCCCCACCATGTTCGCCATGTTCAATGCCGTGGCGGGAAGCAAACCGAAGGCGCGCGTCAGGTGGGGGCGGGTTTCGGTTTTCATTGCCATAGGCGGCTTCGATCGTCAGCGTTCCAGGCTGTGCCCCAACGATGCCATCCAGCTTACAATGGCGCGAATCTACCGATCGCTTGCCCGATTGTCAACCGAATTGTTCATTTCTGATCGATTGTGACTGCCAATTGCACTTTTTGCGGTACAAAGCTTGCGCCTCGGAAATACAATTGGTGCGCGGCGCCATTCCGCATCGTGATCCGCACCAGGTTGGGCAGCCAGGAGAAGAACGATCATGCTCGCTGAAGAGCGTAGATTTCGCATTCAAGAAATGCTTTCGAGTCAACGCACCATCACCGCTTCGGATCTCTGCACCGCTCTGGGGGTCACGGCCGCGACCGTGAGAAGAGACCTGGCATCTTTAGAGCAGGATGGGGTACTGGTTCGCTCTCATGGGGGAGCGGTCTCCCGCATGTCCAGCACAAATTTCCAACCTTCTTACGAAACTCTGTCGCACAGCCAAAGCGGCGAAAAGCATGCGATTGCGCGGGCCGCTGAACATTTGGTGTTGGATGGCGAGACCGTGTTCCTTGAGGGAAGCACCACGGTATACGAACTTGCCCGCAGTTTAAATCAGCGGAATCGGCTTACCGTAGTGACCAACTCTCCCACGATCGTTTGCCAACTGCAAAGGAGCTCAGGGGTGACTGTGCTTTGCACCGGCGGCGATCTTCAAAAGGATACGTTCTACTTTTCCGGCGAATGGGCACAGCGCGCGCTTTCCGAGATTCGCTTGGATAAGGCTGTTCTGGGCGTGAGCGCCATCGACATTTCGTATGGAGTCTCGACGGCCAACCACGCCGAGGCACAAATCAAGAGGATGATCACGAGAGCCGCGAAGACCAGAATCGCGCTGGCAGATCACACCAAGTTTGGCACGCAGAGCTTCGCCTACGTTGGCCCGGTCTCGGACATCGACGTGCTGGTAACCGATTCCGCCACCGATCCGAAATACCTCAAGGCGCTGCGCGAAGCGGGGGTGGAAGTAATCGTCGCGGAGATACAGGAAACGCGTAAGGGCATCCACAAAAAGAACATTTTGAAACAAAAAGATTGACAATCGCTCAGGAGCCGGATATTTTGAGTCCGTCTCAGTTCAGAGTTCAGGAAGGATAACGGAATCGTGAGCGATTGCGGCAAGACCATTCGCCTGAATCGTGTGCTGGGCGGTTCGAGGCGCCGCGCCTTAATCGTGGCCTTCGATCACGCATTGGTCCTCGGGCCGATTCCTGGAACGGAAGATCCGTTAGGGAAAATTCGCCAATTCCTCCAGGCGGACGTTGATGCTCTGCTGCTGAATCTCGGGCTCATTCGTCAGTTTGCGAACTCCGCGTTCCCCGGTCCAATGCCGGCGGTGATTGGCCGCCTCGATTGGACCACGGTTTGGTCTGCAATTGGGCAGGACGGAAGCGGCGCGCTGCACAGCTCTCTCATCGCACATCCCGAGGAAGCGTTACGACACGGGGCGGATGCGGTGATCACCTATCTTGTGGTCGGTACCGGAGACGCCGAGTTTGAGAGGAAGGAGATTACTCGCAACGCGGAAGTAGCACGCGAATGTGAACGAGTTGGAATCCCGCTCATCATTGAGTCGCTGGCAAGAGGGAGGCAGGTGCGGAATCCAGGTGATCCCAAGTGGCTCAAACTCCACACTCGCATGGCTGTTGAGCTGGGTGCGGATGCGGTTAAGACGGATTACAGCGGGGATATCGCGTCGATGCGCGCGGTGGTGGAAGAATGTCCCATACCGATCTTGGTGCTCGGTGGAAGCCGTCATGCCTCGGACAAGCAGGCACTCGACGTGGTTCGGGAGGTTGCGACCGCAGGGGCAGCCGGGGTATTTTTTGGCCGCAATGTCTTCCAGTCTGACGACATCAGCACATTTCTTGCACAGGCACGTGCCGCCCTGGATGGCAGCGTCACGCCTGAACTTCAAGCGATCCCAAGATGAAAACTCTGGATTCCCGGGCGCAGGTCGTTTCGCGCAGGCAGAATGTGATGGATAGCCGCCCCGGATTTCGGCTACAGGCAAAATGGGGATACCTCTCGCTCCTTGAAGGTGGTGGACACATCTGCGAATTGAATCTCAATGCAGGTTCCGGGGTGAACCCGCTCTGGCGTCCGCCGTGGACGACGATCGATCCGACCGGCTACACGACTGAGAAATTTGCCCGCAAGTACGGCCCTCGGCCCGATGGCCCTTTACTTTCCGGCATTGCCGGACATAGCCTCTGCTTTGATCACTTTGGTCCGCCTTCGCGGGAGGAGACTGCAGCGGGTCTCAGCACTCATGGCGAAGCGCCTGCATTGAAATGGAAGATCCAGAAGCAAGCACAGTCGCCGAGACCACATTTGAAGTATGGTTTGACGCTGCCCGAGGCGAGGATCAGTTTCAGCAGGAGCCTGACGCTTGATCGCGAAAACCCGGTGGTTTACTGCGAAGAAGAGGCGCTCAACTTGAGCAGTTGCGACCGCCCGATTTCGTGGAGCGAACATGTAACCTTCGGACCACCGTTTTTGGAACCCGAAACAACCTGGTTCGATATGCCGGCAACGCAAGCGCGGACCGCTCCCTCCGGCTACAGCTCTCGATCTTTCCTGCAGCCGGATGCGGACTTCAATTGGCCCAATGCGAGTACAAAAGACGGCAAGCGGACGAACCTGCGTACGACGCCTGCTCAGCGGTTCGGACACTATACGGCGCAATTGCTGAATCCGAAACTTGAAATTGGTTTCATCGCGGCCTGTAACCCGCGGCTGAAGCTTCTTGTCGTCTATGGTTTTCGGCGGAAAGATTTTCCCTGGGTAGGCAACTGGGAAGAACGGTACAACCGAACGGCGGCACCGTGGCGAGGAAAAACGTTCTGCCGAGGGCTGGAGTTCAGCACGACTCCGTTCTCGATTCCCCGACGCGAAACGATTGAACAAGGTCCCCTCTTCGGAGAAGCGACATATCGCTGGCTTCCGGCAAAATCCCAGGCACAAGTCCGCTTCCTGATTTTGTTGCTTGAGACGCCGGATCGATTTCGTGGGGTAGCGAATGTTTTCGTGGCAAAGGGAAGGATCAACGTCCTTGAGTCCGGAGCCGGCGGGCGAAAGCTTTCCATCGCCGCGGACAACTTCCTCTGATTGGCGCTGGTAAGTTCAGAAGTAGGCTGCGAGGTTTCATCGTGGGACGAGTCGTTCCGCGTCCCTGCGGTGGATGAACACCGTAGCAGTAAGAACGCCGGAATCGAAACCATCATGAGTTTGCTTGCCATCGATATTGGTTCGAGCAGATGCAAAGCGGTGGCCTTTGCGGCCACCGGTGAAATACTCTCCCAGCATGGCTGCGCTTATACGCCCGAGTTTCCTGCCCCTTCGCGCGCGGAGATCAATGCCGAGCGCTTTTGGGAGGCAGTGCGTGTTTGTTCACAAAGGGTGTCCAGCGGGCTTGCCGATCCCGTTCGAGCATTGTGCCTGAACTCGCACGGAGAAACCTTCGTGCCGGTCAATGGCAGCGGTGACGCCATTGCTCCAGCAATTCTCAACCAAGACAATCGAGCCACGGAAGAGAGTGCCTGGCTGGAGAGGAGATTTGGAAGAAAGCGGCTCTTCGAAATCACCGGCCTGGTGGCTCATGCCATGTATCCGCTTCCGAAATTTCTATGGTTGCGAAAGCACCGTCCTGATATTTTTGGGAATACGGCTAGTTTTCTTAGCGTGACCGGCTACATTCTATCGCGATTTGGACTGCCTCCCTACATCGACTATTCGCTCGCATCCCGCTATCTCGCATTCGATGTACGGAAGCGTCGCTGGTCCGAAGAAATCCTTGCTGCCACGGAGATCAGTGCCGCCTCGTTACCGACCCCAGTACCGGCTGGAACGATTGCAGGAAAATTAGATGGCGCCGTGGCCGGTCAATTCGGCCTCTCCGCGGGAACGACGGTTGTAGTGGGAGGACACGATCAACCTTGCGGAGCGCTGGGCGTCGGTGTGATGGGTCCGGGGCGGGTGGCGAATTCGATGGGTACATACGAATGTCTATTGGCCGCATCCGATCAGCCTTGCTTAACCGAGGCGGCTCTGGCAGCTTCTCTCAACTCCTACTGCCACGTGGTTCCGGAAAGGTTCGTGACGTTGGAATATTTCCCATCGGGAATCATGATCAAGTGGTTTCACGATCTGTTATTCGCACAAGGGCACAGTGAAGGCGTCCTCGATCAGGGCGAGGATTCATCGCAGAGCGAGATTACACATTACGCGGCGCTCGAACGAGAAGCACCAGCGGGGCCTACAGGTTTGTGCATCACTCCGAATCTGATCGGGACGTGCAATCCGGACTTCAACCCTCATGCACGCGGAATTATCTCGGGCCTGGGTCCGAATACGACGAGAAGTCAAATCTACAAAGGAATCCTGGAAGGGCTCGCGTGTGAAATGGCACAATTGACCGATCTGCTGGCGGAGGCCATAGGAGAGTTTCGAAATATCTACGTCACCGGCGGAGGATCAAGATCGGCTCTGGGTCTCCAGTTGCGGGCCGCGCTGTCGGGGCGGCAGTTGCATGTAATGGAGTGTCCGGAGGCAGTGTGCCTCGGGGGTGCCATACTTGCCGGAGTCGCATGCGGAGAATACGGAAGCTTCCGAGAGGCTGTGGAACTCGTAGTCCGCGACCTCTCGACGATCTCACCCGATCGTGCAGTCGCAGCGGCTTATGCGGAACAAGTCAAACGATACCGTCATTTGAGGTGTGCGCTCACAATCGATAAAAGCGCGGAGGGACGACAGGAGGAACGTTGATCCAAGCCACAATCGGATTCATAGTTTTCGGAGTGCACAAAGATGGCCTCAAAGATCCAATGGGCAAGCCCTTCATCGATGAGGTGCTGATCGAGCGGGCCAAGAGTGCATTGCGTGCCGCGGGTCTGAAGGTGATTGAACATGGCACGGTTGTCGCCAGCAAAGAAGAAGCTCGGGCCGCGTTCAAAAAGATGAAATGCGACGACACCATCGATGCGGTCGTCCTATTTTCCGGAACCTGGGTTTGGGCGGCACACATGGTGGGGGCTGTTCGTGATTACGCTGGAGGGGGCAAAGGCTTGCTTGTGTGGACTCACCCCGGGTCTCAAGGCTGGCGTCCGGTTGGCGGATTCGTGCTGCATGGAGGTTTGCTCGAAATTGGTGTGCCCCACAAATTTGTCTACGGAAGCCTGGAGGAACCAGATACCGTAAGCAAGATTGTCAGCTATGCTCGAGCTTCGCACCTGAAAAATTTCTTGAACATGTCCACCATGGGTGTGTTTGGCGGTCGCGGAATGGGGCAGACCTGCGGCGCCGCCGATCCTTCGCAATGGATGAGAATGTTTGGCGTCGATATTGATTCTCGCGACACCACCGAGTTGAAGCAAACGGCTGAAGCAATTTCATCCAGTGAATTGGATCAGCTGCAGCCAAGGCTGCAGCAGTTGTTCGTCGGGGAGCCCGAACGTAACGCAGTGACCGAGCGGTCGATGCGTCTGTACCTGGCCCTGAAAAAAGTTGTCGCCAAGGAAAAATTTGATTTTTACACGATCCAATCCTTTCCCGGTTTAGCCGGCGATTATTCTGCCGCCTGTTTTGCGCAGAGCATGATGCTGGAAGATGGAGTGGGCACTTCTACGCTCGGCGATTTCAATACTGCTTTGACCGTTCTCCTGCTGACTAAATTGAGTAAGGAGAGGGTTTACTACGGCGATCTGCAGCACATTGACAAGAAAACAAAAGAAATCAAAATCATTGGTGACGGTGCTTGTCCGCCATCCTTGGCCGGCAAGCTGGGACCGGCTGGTTTTTCTGAACACGGTATCCCCACGGAGGGCGAAGCCGGCGGCCTTTCGGTAAAGTTGATCTGCAAAGTGGGAGAAGGAGTATTGGCCCGGCTCGGCAGAGTAAACGGTGACTTTCAAATGGTCATTACTCGAGCGAGCATCTTTGAGCCCCCAGCCGATCAGGTAGAAAAACGGCTCAACGAATGCGGCATTCCATTCTGGCCCCACGGCTTCGTGACCGCGCATTGTGACATCGACGTTTTGCTTCAGCATTGGACCAATGAATATGCATGCCTGGGCTACGGCGAAGACTTATATCCGGCGCTGGTCGATTTTTGTGAGATCGCAGGAATCAAGGCGATCCTTCCCTGAGGCCGGACAGTGCTAATTCAAATGGCCCTAGGAACAAAACTTTCTTAACGGAATGGAGGAATCTGTGATCAGGTCCTGGATCCAGCGGAATATCGCGGTGCGTGCGTTCAGACTTACTGTGCTGGTACTGCTGACTGGCGGCGGTCTTCTCTGCTCCGCGGCTCTGTCGTCAGGCCATGAACAGGCGTTGCAAGTCACTGTGAATCCGGCAGACGGCAATTACACGATCGCAATGCCGGGCTCCGATACCTATGCCTTGCGGGCAGGAATTGGGGCGGAGGTGGATGGGCACTGGCTTCATGCGTCCGATTATCCGCATCCTGTGGCGGAGCACTTCCCGACTCAAGGATATCTGGGGGATGCGACAGACTGGCAAGTCACCTACTCCGGATTAAAGGGGCAGCCCGACCTGATTTATCACTTACGAGCCTATTCGAACGAGCCGTTCGGCGATATTCAAGTAACCGTCCGAAATACGACGGACAAGCCGATTCACGTCGAGAGCATTCGTTCGCTGGACGCAACCGGGGGAGCGGTTATCGACTTAGGAGGACCAGCGGTTGACGATCGAGTTCTCTCCGACAGCTTCAGCGAAGACCGGCCGGCCATTACCATCCGTAATTTTGCGGACGCGCAAAAGCTGATGCATCGCGCCGTCGGCAGTCAGCTCATCTACAATCGGCGAAGCCATCAGAGCTTATTTCTTGGCGCACTTACCTCCGACCGGTTTCTTACCATTCTGCGGCTTCATCTTGCCGACTCACCCAGCAATACGCCTCGTTCGGCAGCCTATGAGGTAGATTCGACCGGGAGCACGGAGATGGCGAAAGAAAATTCTCTGGAACATTCTTCCGCAGAGGATCAAGTGCAGTTAAGCCTGCCGGTCGCACCGGGTGCGGAGCTGTCTTCGGAGCGCGTGCTCTTCAGTCTGGCTATGGATGATCACCTGCAGTTGGAGACCTATGGTTCGTTGATCCGACGGATTCATCAGGCCAGAACCTCGGCGCCTCCACTGATGGGTTGGTGGAGTTGGACGGCATACTACTTCGGGTTGAATGACGGAGCCGCCCTCACGAATGCCGAGTGGGAAGCGGAGCATCTGAAATCGCTTGGCTATAACATCTTCCACATCGATGAAGGCTACCAATATGCCCGGGGAGAATACATCACTTCGAACGCAGCCTTGTTTCCGCGAGGATTGGCGCCGCTCGAGTACAGAGTGCGCGGCCTCGGGCTGGTTCCGGGAATCTGGACTGCTCCGTTTGAAATATCGGAGCGTTCCTGGGTGTACCAGACGCATCCGGAGTGGCTGGTAAAGAACGCAAAAGGGCAACCGATCCATGCCGGCACCGTCGTGGACAATAAAGATTCGCTGTACGTGCTGGACACCACGAATCCAGGAGCTCAGGAATATCTGCGGAAGACTTATTCCACTCTGGTAAATGATTGGGGAATCCATTACATCAAGATGGATTTTATGGATGATAGCTTGATCGAAGGTTTCTATCACGATCCAAATACAACTGCTCTTGAGGCCCAGCGGATCGGATTGAAAATTATTCGCGAGACAGTTGGGGAGGATGTCTACTTAGATAAAGATGGAAGCGCCATGTTGAACCCGGTCGGTTATGTGGACTATGGCCGGATCTCGCAGGATACAGGGCACACATTCGACGCCAGTAAAGAAGCGGCACCAGGAATTGCCGCGCGATACTACATGAATCGCAATTTCTTTGTAGCCGATCCGGATGCATTCACGGTGTCAACCCAAACCATTGACGATCAGTCGTGGCACGAGAGCAAAAAGGCAGCTACTCTGGATGATGCCAAGGTTTCCATTGCGCTCGCGGCTGTTTCCGGCGGGATGTTCGAAATAGGAGACGCTCTTCCGTCGTTATCGAAGGCTCCGGAGCGGCTTGCGCTGATTAAAAATCAAGATCTCATAAACATGATCCGTCTCGGAAGGGCGTCGATTCCTCTGGATCTGATGAATTTCGCAGCTGAGGATGAGCAGCCGAGCATCTTCTACCTCAAAGAGGATGACCGGCAGAGTATTCTGACCCTCTTTAACTGGACAAACAAAGAGAGGCATCACTCCCTCGATCTCACAATCGCAGGATTGTCGGCGGCGGGCCAATACCTAGTCACAGACGTTCTGGACAATCGGGAAGTCCCCGCTCCTGCCGCTGGCGTGCTGGCAGTTCAACAGCCGCCCCATTCGGTGCGGGTGTTGAAAATAGTCGACGCGCACATTCCCGCAGCTGCTCCCGCCCTGACCACGGACCACGCCGACTCTGGAAATGCGGGAGCTACTCTTGTCTTTGCGGCGCACAGCCAGGGCGATGCTCCGGTACTTTCCTGGCAGTGGGATTTCGGCGACGGCGTAACCATAGACGGCAGTGAGGTGAAACATACCTACACCGAACCGGGTGAATACGAGGTGCATCTGACCGCCTCAGGGCTCAGCGGTCTCCGTGCGGAGGATCATTTCCAGTTGCGCATCTCCGGCTATATGCCAACCACCTTCGATCCTCCGAGTATCCAGCGTTACCAACCGCCCAAGTGAAGCGTTCCTGCAGGCTCGCTCCGGATGGAGTTTCGAGATTTTCTTGTTAACGTTCTCACGCCCGTCACTTACTTCGCGGACGCCTTCGGGTGTTGGAGGGGGCGTCCGCTTCCCCATCAGAAGCCTGAATGATCTCGACACCCACCTTGCGCAAATGATCGAGATCTTTCTTCGCAGGGAAACGGTCTGTGATCAGCCGGTGAACCGCTGACGGAGGGGCGATCAGAGATAGACTTCGACGGCCGAATTTGCTCGAATCACACACGGCGACCACGATTCGAGCTACATCCATCATGGCGCGATTCACTTTTGCTTCCAAAAGATTCGGCGTGCTCAGGCCATAGTGCACGTCAAAGCCATCGACTCCCAGAAAAAGAATGTCCGCGTTTAGGCGGTGCAGTGTTTCTTCTGCAATGGGTCCAACCAGCGAAAAAGAATTCTTCCGCAGGGTCCCTCCCGTCAGAATGACCTCCAGAGACGAACCCGCCAGTTCCGCAGCGATGTTCACGGCGTTGGTGATGATCGTCAGGTTCTGATGATGGCGGAGGGCCCGGGCGATGGCGGTTGTGGTTGTCCCGGAGTCGAGGATCACCACTTGCCCTTCCTCCACCATCTGCGCTGCCGCCGAGGCGATCTGAATTTTTTCCCTGCGATGCAGCTTTTCTTTTTCTCGCAGACTGGGGTCTTCCAGCGCTCCTTCGCGCGCCGGGAGGGCGCCACCATGGGTGCGATGGATCTTTCCGGAAGAGTGAAGAATCTCAAGATCCTTGCGGATGGTCACCTGCGATGTGCGAAAGCGCTTCGCCAGGTCCGGGACCAGCACGCGTCCATCCCTGCGCAAAGCTTCCAGAATCGCTCTCCGACGCTCTTCAATCAGCATAAGGTGGGTGCTCGTTCGGCGAAGCGTGGATACACAACGTCTTCGACTGTCCTTTCTATCGCGGATGGGTTTCTTTTGTCCACGAAAAGGCGAGCGGGGCAAAATCGGGATTTCGGCGGATTCGGCTCGTTTACAAGCACATGCCCCGTTGCCCGCGATTTTATGCTTGACTTCGAAACAAAGCGCAAGTAAATGTTTATATACGTAATGAAACGAAATTCCCCCACATCACGTCGACGCCCATATTCCGATGTTCTGTTCGTTGGTCTAACGCTGCCGATGTTTCGGAGGCGGCAGATTCGGAAATCGAGCTTCGACTGAGTTTCACCTAGGAATCCGCGGCATGGATGCTCTTGCTCAGCTTCTTGATCTTTCGAGAGAACAAAAGATCGAGCGCGGCCTGCTTTATACGCCTGCCGAAATTGCACAACAGCCCACCACCTGGGAATCAACGTTCCGCATTTTTCAGGAACACCGCACGAGGCTTGCAGAGTTTTTGAAGGATGCAGGGTTCGGCGATTCCGTAGGTCCGAAGCCAACTGTTTTTCTAATCGGTGCCGGCACCTCCGACTACGTGGGCAGAAGTCTTGTGCATCTGCTTCGTCGGCTCTGGAAATGTGAGGTCATTGCGACTCCGAGCACCAGCCTGCTTACCCTCGGCGAAGAGTTCCTCGTCCCAAGTCAGCGCTATCTATGGATTTCGTTCTCCCGATCCGGAGAAAGCCCGGAAGGGGTGTCGGTGCTCGAAAGAGCCTTTGTGCACCATGCCGACATACATCACATCGTCGTGTCATGTAACGCAGAAGGGCGCATGATGCGTTGGGCTGCCGGCAAGCCACAAGTGTTCGCCGTGGCCCTCGAAGATACGGTGAATGATCGGGGGCTGGCGATGACCAGCTCATTTTCCAATATGGTCGTATTCGGACAGTGTCTGGCTCATATCCATGATGTGGCAAAGTACAAACCGATTTTGCATCGCCTCGTAGAGGCGGGAAGGTCGTTTCTTCCAAAGGCGGCAGATGCTGCGTCGGCGCTGGCCTCTGAATCCTATGAGCGGGTGTGTTTTGTCGGATCGGGAGCGCTCGAGGGCGTGGCCGTCGAATCGGCATTGAAGGTACTGGAATTGACCGCGGGCAGGATCCTGACGATGTCGGAATCGGTGATGGGATTGCGCCACGGTCCGATGGCGGCTCTGGATAAAACCACGTTACTGGTTGCGTTTCTTTCAAGCGATGCGAACGTTGCTCGGTACGAAACAGATCTGTTGCAGGAGCTGATGCGAAAGCGCCTGGTTGAAACTCAGGTGGTCGTGGGCGGCTGTTCCGAGCTGCCGCAGAATGGTTTCGCAACGCGCTATATTTCGCCCGACAGTCGCACGGCGGTGCCGGATGATTGTCGTCCGCCCGTCGACGTGTTGCTGGGCCAGTTGCTGGGGCTTTTCCTCTCCCTGCGCTGTAACTTGATGCCCGACCGCCCCAGCCCCACTGGCGTGATAAGCCGGGTGGTGCAAAATGTGAAGATCTACAGCTGATTCGTTGCGGAGTTCGGAGGGGTAGAAATCGATCATAAATGAACAAAACAATTGACAAACGAGCACACTGTGGTAAATTCGCGCAATCGCGAAGCTTTGCAAGTTTCCTGTTCAGATCGGCTATTTCTGCACTCTGAATGAGTTGTGACGGCGGTTTGAAGTTTTCTTTCGCTTTAAGCGGGCTCGGGTGGCGATGGTTCGATGAGGCTTAGGAAGCACGACTCACAAAGATTACAAGCAAGTCAGCATACATATTTGGCTGTCAGGGACGGTACACGATGACGAGAAAATTTAGCAACCGATTGACGGAGCGTTGGTTCATTCGCTTCTGCCTGGGACTTTTCCTGGTGCTCGCATCGATAATGCCGGTGTGGGGCCAATACACGACGGCCCGACTGAGTGGAGTCGTGACTGACCCTTCGGAGGCAGTTGTGGTGGGGGCGTCCGTTACCATTCGAGACCCTGGGACGGGGTACACGCAGACGACGACCAGCACGTCTGCCGGTCAATATCTTTTTCCCAGTTTGCCGGTGGGCACTTATCAAATTACGGTGTCGATGGCCGGCTATACGAGTTATGTGCAGAAGGGGATCGTTCTGTCCGTTAATCAGGCGGCCAGCCAAGATATTCAGCTGCATGTCGGCGCGGTTTCGCAACAAGTGGTGGTGACCGAAAATTCGTCACTGGTGACTACTGACTCTCCGACCGTCGGGCAGTTGATCGATCAGAGGGAAATCAACCAACTACCATTGAATGGACGCGACGTACAGCAGTTGGTGTTCCTGGCGCCGGGCACTACGAATGTGACCGCCAACTATTGCGCGGCCAATTGCGAGGGTGGCGTCTTCCCCACCGAGCAGTATGCCAAGGTGAACGGCGGTGGCGCCAACGGAGTCAATTATCTGCTGGATGGCGTCGACGCAAATGACACCTACATCAATGCCAACGTACCTTTTCCGAACCCTGACGCTCTCCAGGAGTTCAATCTTATTACGGGCAATATGAGCGCCAGTTTTGGAAACGCGATTGGTGGTGTGGTGAACGTCGTCACCAAATCGGGGACAGATCAGATTCACGGAGACGTATTCGAATTCCTCAGGAACTCTGCGCTGGATGCCAGCGATTATTTTTCCGGAGGACTGGTCAATCCGCTGAAACAGAATCAATTCGGCGGCAGCGTCGGCGGCCCTATCATCAAGAACCGGTTATTTTATTTCGGGAGCTACCAGGGAACACGCCTCCACACAGCGCAGAATGGCCAGATCGCTTCTGTGCCGAATGCGACAGAACGCACCGGAGATTTTTCGGATCTGCTGCCCGGGACGCAGTTGATCAATCCGGCTACGGGCGCGAACTACAACAATAATCAAATTCCGGTAAGCCCGGTTTCGACTTACATTCTGAACCATATCCCGCTTCCCAACGGGTCCAACGATCAGCTTAACTTCAACGGCGGACCCGATATCCAGAACACCGATGAATATCTTGCCAAAGTGGATTTCAACTTGGGGAAGCACCATCTCAGCGGGCATTACTTCCAGATGAACTATACGGACCCGGTCTTTATTCCACCTCCCACGAATCTTCTAGAACTGCGAGGCGATGCGGAACACCTGGTTCTCAAAAACATTAGTGTGGTCGATATCTATACTATTTCGCCTACTTTTTTGCTGAGCAGCTACTTCGGCTACAACAGCGAGAATGGGACCACTCTTTCGTCCGCCCCCTTCAGCATGGCGGACGCAGGTGTGAACATGGCTGTACCGGAAAACCGCGGAGGCGGGAACTCCGCCGTCTTAAATTTGACCGTCGGCGGGGACTTTCTCTTGCAGGGCGTTCCCTATGGGGTATGGAATCGTGGCGACCAATCGCTGCGCGAAATTGCCACATGGATCAAGGGCCGACATGAGGTGCAATTTGGGGGAGAAATTCTACGGGTTCGCCTGCCCATGGGCAATCAGTACCAAGAGAGCGGAGTCTTCGACTTTGAAAGTTTGACCGGCAGTCCTTTTGCAGACTTTGAACTGGGTGCGGTGACCTCGTTCACGCAAGGCGGCGGACTTTACCTGAATTTTACCGGCTACAGGGAAAGCCTCTTCGTGCAGGACAACTGGAAAGCTACGCCGCGGCTGCTGTTGACGGCCGGACTGCGCTGGGATCCTTTCTTTCCCTACACCGATAGCGAAGGGCGGGTAGCCTGTTTTGTCCCGGGAGCACAGTCACAGCGCTTTCCGACTGCTCCGGTGGGCATGCTGTTCGGTGGAAAGAATCACGACCCCGGATGCCCGAATTCCTCGATCTATAACAATCCAAAAAACTTCGGACCGCGACTGGGCTTTGCCTATCGGATCACAAAAGATGGCAACACGAGTATTCGGGGCGGAGCCGGCTATTACTACGAGGCACCGAACACCGTCGCATTCGAGGACGTAGTGGGGGTTCCTCCCTTTGCACCGATTATTAATCTAGGTTCCAGTCCGGGATCTCCGTTGGTGACCCTGGTGGATCCATACGGAAGTTCGGGAACCACGAATGTGTTTCCCGCGCAGTTTGGTCCTATAAATCCAACCGCCAGTAACGCAATTTTCCCTTCATCGGGAATTTCTTTCAGCCAAATCTTTGATCGCCACTTCCGCTTACCCATGGTCCTGTCATATAACCTGACTTTGGAACGCGGATTCAAACAGGACTTTATGCTGCGCGTTGCTTATGTGGGCAATGAAGGACGCCATCTCAGCGGCACGGGAGATCAGGAGAGCGGCCTGCTCCAGTTGAATCCCTCCCACTGGGATCCGACGCTTCAGCAGGAAGTTCCCGTCTATCCTGCCTACGGGTCCATCGCTTCGATCAATTCCGGAGTCAACAGCAACTACAATGCGGCGCAAATCACGCTAGAAAAGCGCATGACCCATGGCTTCTCTTTTCTGACCAACTTTACGTGGGCCAAGGAACTCGACGACTTCGCTCCGGCGGGAGGTTCGCCCTATTTGACCAATACCTGCAGTTGCGGACGTTATTTCGACTACGGCCCCTCCGATGATGACCTATCGAAGACGTTCAAAATCAATGGCGAATATATGGTTCCACGGGTCAATTTGCCGAAGTTGGTCGACAAAGTCGTGAATGGCTGGGGACTTTCCGGAACGGTGAGCTGGCAGACCGGATTTCCCTTCAGCATCTTCAGCGGCACCGACAATTCTTTGAGCGGCATGTTGGGCGATCGCGCCGATCTTGCCGTCGCCAGCGTTCAGCAGGCCGTCCTGGGCAGTGGCCGATCGCACGCAGCCGAGGTGCAAGAATGGTTTAATACGAGTGCATTTGTGCCCAACGCAATCGGAACCTTTGGCGACACGGGTAAGAATGTCCTTCGCGGCCCAAGGTTTTTCGATGCCGACCTCGCTGCGGTGAAGAACGCGAAAATCACCGAGCGGCTCTCGATGGAATTCCGAGCGGAATTCTTCAATGTATTCAACAATGTTAATTTCGGGAGGCCGGACGGCAATCTCGCCGACCTCGGCACAACCTACGGACAGATTACCGGGCTGGCGGGAGCATCGTCTTCCAATACTTACGGAACGGCGCAGCCCAGAATTATCCAATTTGCAGTGAAGTTCGCATTCTGAGGACGGGCAACGAATAGGCGTAAGCTGCCGAGCACGTCAAAACAGTTCTGCCGATCGAAAGGCGTTTCCGATCATGATCTCGGCCCGAACTCTTGCTCAAATTATATTTGTTCTTTCGATCGCCTTGTCTTCCACGGCGCAAGCGCCAACTTCGGAGTCTCCCACAGCAAGATCGGGCGAAGAAGAGACGGCCCTCCGCGCGTTCGCAGCGATCCGTCCCATTGATGTTCACGTTCATGTCTTCAAAACCGATCCAGCATTTCAGAAAATGCTGGATCAGCTGGACCTGAAATTGCTGGACATTCTCGTGATGGATGACACGCTGCCTTATCGCAAGCAGTTGCAGCCGCAGATCGATGACGCGCAAGTGCTCGTGCGGTCGAGCCATGGTCACATCGCGCTGTGCACGACCTTCGATCCCTACAAGTTGGATCAGCCATCATTCGAAGCCGATGCCATCAAGCAGATCGATCGCGACTTCGCGCAGGGCGCCGTCGCGGTCAAGATGTGGAAAAACGTCGGAATGGAAATCAGGAATGCCGGGGGCGAATACATCATGGCCGATGATCCGAAGTTTGACCCGATCTATAAAGACATCGCCAGCCACGGCAAGACTCTGATGACGCACCTGGCCGAACCGGATGTGGCTTGGGGTCCACCGGATCCGGCCGACCCTTCATGGTCCTACTACCAGGAAAATCCTCAGTGGTACGTTGCCCGCCGGGCCGGGTTCCCCTCCAAGCAAAGGATCCTTGATGCACGTGATCGTGTGCTGGCGAACCATCCCAACCTACGCATGGTGGGAGTCCATCTGGGCAGCATGGAGCGAGATCTCGACAACGTTGCCCGGCACTTGGACAAGTATCCGAATTTTGCCATCGACACGGCAGCGAGAATGGAATATCTCATGCTGATGCCGCGGGAAAAAGTACGCGCATTCTTGATCAAGTACCAGGATCGCGTTCTCTACGGCACCGACCTGGATTTGCTGACTGACGCAACCGACTCCGACGTTTTGAAAGAGTGGCAGTCCACGTATGCACGCGATTGGAAATACCTGGCGACGGACGAGATGCTTATTGTGGAAGGCAAACCGGTGCAGGGATTGAACCTGCCCCAGCCGGTTCTTCAGAAAATATTTCGCAGCAATGCCATCCACTGGATTCCAGGCTTGTGACGAGCTTTTTCCCGAGTGCTGGCGCTCTCTCGGGCAAGCAGGAAAATCGATCTACCGGTCGCCGCGCAACCGGCGATAGCGCTGGATCAATGCATTGGTCGAACTGTCGTGTTTAAGCTCGGGCTCGGCGGAACTCTGTAACTCGGGAATAATTCGATGCGCCAGCACTTTGCCGAGTTCAACGCCCCACTGGTCGAAGGAATCGACATTCCAAACCGCACCCTGCGTGAAAACGCTGTGTTCATAGAGGGCCACCAGAGAGCCTAGCGTTCGCGGAGTAAGTTTTTCAGCGAGGATTAAGTTCGTCGGCCGGTTGCCTTCGCAAACCCGGAATGGCGTTTGAAAATCCGGCGAGCCTTCTTTCTTCAACTCCTCAGACGTTTTTCCGAAGGCCAGTGCTTCGGCCTGCGCGAACAGATTCGCCATTAGCAGATCGTGATGCTCCGTAAACTCACTCAGCGGCTGGCAGAATCCGATCAGATCGCACGGGATGAGCTTGGTTCCTTGATGAATCAGCTGGTAGAACGAGTGCTGCCCATCGGTTCCGGGCTCGCCCCAAATGATTGGGCCGGTCTGATAATTGACCGGCTGGCGGTCGAGGTCCACATGCTTGCCATTACTCTCCATTTGGAGTTGCTGCAGGTAAGCCGGAAAGCGCTTTAGGTTATCCGCGTAGGGCAGGATCCCGATGGTCTGCGCGCCAAAAAAGTTGTTGTACCAGACGGTAAGCAATCCCATCAGAACCGGAAGATTTTTCCCCAGCGGCGCGGTGCGGAAGTGTTCGTCCATGTCATGGAATCCGGCGAGCAGCTCTTCGAATCCTTTCGGGCCGATCGCGATCATGGTGGAGAGTCCGATCGCGGAATCCATGGAATAACGACCGCCGACCCAGTCCCAGAATCCGAACATGTTGGCCGGGTCAATCCCAAACTTGCGGACGCCTTCTTTGTTGGTCGACACCGCCACAAAGTGCTTGGCAACAGCCGCATCGCTCTTGAGACCATTTACAATCCAGCGGCGCGCCGTGGCGGCGTTGGTCATCGTTTCGAGCGTGGTGAACGTCTTCGAAGAGAGAACGAAAAGAGTTTCCGCGGGATCCAGATCGTGTGTGGCTTCGGCGAACGCGGCGCCATCCACGTTCGCGACAAAACGAAACTTCATCTTGCGATCAGTAAACGTGCGCAACGTGTCGTAGGCCATCTCTGGTCCGAGATACGAGCCGCCGATGCCAACGTTAATCACATTCCGGATGGTCTTCCCGGTGTAACCCTTCCAATCTCCGCTGCGGACGCGGTCGGAGAACGCGGCCATCGTGTCCAGCACCGCATGAACTTCAGGGACAACATCCACGCCGTCCACCTTGATCTGGGTGTCTCGCGGAGCGCGCAGGGCAATGTGCAGCACCGCACGGTTTTCCGTGACGTTGATCTTCTCCCCGCGAAACATCGCGTCACGGCGAGCGGCAACGCCTCGCTCTCCGGCTAATTGGACCAGCAGGCGAACCGTTTCATCCGTGATTCGGTTCTTTGAGTAGTCCAGGTAGAGGCCGGTGCTCTCGACAGCCAGTCGCTTGCTTCGGCCGGGATCCTCGGCAAATAACTGGCGCAGTTGGACGTCCTTGATCTTTTCGTAGTGCGCCTGCAGCGCGATCCACGAGGGCGTTTCGGTCAGTCGCTGGGCCATTCCCCGACTCCTTATTTGTTTTCCTGAACCTTCGGATTGATCCATTGCCCGCCACCGGCAACGATTGGTTGACACTCGTCAGGCCCCCATGTTCCTGGCTGATAATGATACAAGGGCGCGACGCTGCCGAGGATCGGTTCGACCACACGCCATTGTGCTTCGACAAGATCCTGACGGGCAAAAAGCTCAGTCTGCCCTCGCATGGCATCGCCCAGCAGCCGTTCGTAGGGAGGTATATCATCGGCGGCCTGCTCCGTGAGAATAAGCTCCACATCATTGCCGGTCATCTGTTCGCCCGGCGTCTTGACCCGAAGCCCCAGTCCGATAGCGATGTCCGGGCTGATGCGCATGCGCAAGTGTGCGGAAGACCCGGGCACGATTTCGCGAAAGTTCGCCATGGGCGGCCGCTTGAATTCCACGGATACTTCGGTCGCGGTTACCGGCAACATTTTGCCTGCGCGGATGTAGATGGGGACGCCGGCCCATCGCCACGTTTCAATAAGTACCTTCAAGGCAACGTAAGTTTCAACCGTGGACGAACTGTCTACACCCGCAACAGAGCGATAACCATTGTATTGGCCGCGCACAACGTCCCCGGGAGCAATGGGCCGAACGGCCTTAAGCAACGCGGCTTTCTGGTCGCGCCACGCATCGTGCCCTTCGCCAGTGGCCGGATCCATGGTGAGGTTGGTCAAGACTTGCAGCAGATGATTCTGTACGACATCACGCACTGCGCCGGTCTCATCGTAAAATTTGCCGCGATCCTCGACCCCGAACTCCTCAGCCATGGTGATCTGGATGCTGTGCACGTAAGTGCGATTCCAGATCGGCTCAAACATCGGATTGGCGAAGCGGGTGTACAGAATGTTCTGCACAGACTCCTTTCCCAAAAAGTGGTCGATGCGAAAGATTCGGTCCTCGGGGAAGTACTGTTGCAGGATGCGGTTGAGCTCCTTGGCCGAAGCCAGATCGTGACCGAAAGGTTTCTCCACCACGACGCGGGCGTTCTGGGCGCAACCGGAGTTGGCCAGTCCTTCGGCGACGGTGCCAAACAAGGCCGGAGGAATTGCCAGATAATGCAGCGGCTGTTTCGCCGAACCGAACTCTTTTCGCAGTTGTGCAAAAGTGTTGGGATCGTTGTAATCGCCGTCCACGTAGCGCAACAAACCGGCAAGCTTGCCGAACGCATCCTGATCGAGGCCGCCATGTTTTTCGAGGCTGTCCTTGGCGCGTGCCTTGAACTGGTCCAGGTTCCAGCCGGCCTTGGCCACTCCCACGACCGGCAGATTGAAACCTTCGTCCCGAATCAGACCTTGCAGCGATGGAAAGATCTGCTTGTAAGCGAGGTCCCCGGTGGCCCCGAAGAAGACAATCGCGTCGGATTGGAAATCCGCCATCAGGCCGCCTCCGGTTTGTTTGGAGTTTTCTCCAAATGGCCGCCGAATTCATAGCGCATCGCCGAAAGCAGCTTGGCGGCATATTCTTCGTTGCCGCGCGACGCAAAACGAGTGTAGAGTGCAGCAGTGATGACAGGGGCTGGAATGCCTTCCTCGACCGCCGCCTGCACCGTCCAGCGTCCTTCGCCGGAATCTGATACGTGGCCCGCGAACTTTGAAAGGTCAGGATTCTCCCGCAAAGCTGCAGCCGTCAGATCGAGCAGCCAGGAGCCGATCACGCTTCCGCGCCGCCAGACCTCCGCGATCTCAGGCATATTCATGTCGTACTGATAGAACTCGGGATCGCGCAGCGGTGTGGTCTCAGCATCCTCTTCGCGCTTGATCTTGCCGGCGTTGGCGTTCTTGATGATATTCAATCCTTCCGCAAAAGCAGCCATCATTCCGTACTCGATGCCGTTGTGCACCATCTTCACGAAGTGTCCCGCGCCGTTGGGCCCGCAGCGCAGGTAGCCGTTTTCTGACGTTGAAGGTTCACCCGTACGCCCGCGCGTACGCGCCGCTGCGCCGACACCCGGGGCCAGCGACTTAAAGATCGGATCAAGATGACTCACAATCGCTTCTTCTCCACCGATCATCAAGCAGTATCCGCGCTCCTTTCCCCAGACGCCTCCACTGGTTCCGCAGTCGACGTAATGAATTCCTTTGCGCTTCAACTCGCCGCCCCGGCGTATATCATCGTGGTAGTAAGAGTTGCCGCCGTCGATCACGATGTCATCCTTTTCAAGCACCGGCGTGAGTGAGGACAATACCGAATCCACAGCCGCCGCCGGAACCATCATCCACACGGCTCGCGGTTTGTTGAGCTTCTTTGCAAACTCCTCGAGGCTGGCGGACGATTTGGCCCCTTTTTCGACCAAGTCCTTCATGGCCTGCGGATGAGTGTCAAAGACCACGCAGTCGTGACCCGCTTGCAAAAGTCGTTGCACCATGTACGAGCCCATTCGTCCCAGACCTATCATTCCGAGTTGCATTTTTCCTCCCTAATTGATCAGCGCCAGTCTTTGAGTAGATGCGGGACTAGCCCCAAGGAAGCTAGCGCCCGCACTCTGCCCGCTCAAAGCGTAGTTGAGAGGGCCTAGCAACATATTGCAGGATAACGCATCCATATATGATTGTCGGGACAATCCCCCGGTTTCACGCGCCACGAAAATGGAACAAGAAAACGCGACAGGAAGCGCTGCCTCTGATTGGCCGCTGATTGACGATTATGGCATTATTGGCGACTGCCGCTCCGCGGCGTTGGTGGCGCGAGACGGTTCCTTAGACTGGCTGTGTTGGCCGAGATTTGATAAGCCATCCATCTTCGCAGCGCTTGTCGATCGGGAGCGGGGTGGACACTGGCGCATTTCCCCCGTCGGGCCCGCCAGCGTAAAACGGAATTATGTGCCCGACTCGAATATCCTCGAAACCCACTTTACCAACGACTCGGGCAATGCCATTCTCACGGACCTGATGCCGAGTTCCTCCCGTGCCTCTCACGAAGTCATTATGCTGCCGGATCACGAGATCCTCCGGAAACTAACCTGTGGTACGGGCGAACTGGAGTTTAAAATCGAATTCTCGCCCCGGGAGGAGTATGGGAGGAATAAAGTACGGCTTTTACAGTGTGGAAAACTGGGGCTGAGATTTGTCGTTGGTAGGGGCGTCTACTGGCTGCGAAGCAGCGTTGATCTGAAGATTACCGATGGATGCGCCCATGCTCGCGTCTGGATACGAGCAGGGGAGAGCCTAAGATTCTCGTTCAGCTATACGGAACAGGCGCCCGCGGTACTTCCGCCGCTCGACGCATCGTTCGATGACCGCATCGATTACTCGACCAAAGCCTGGCAGAAATGGGGTCGCCACGCCGTTTACGACGGGGAATATCGAGATACGGTGGTACGCAGTGCCCTCGCTCTGAAGCTTTTGAGCTACGCTCCATCTGGAGCCATCATTGCTGCGGCCACCACATCTCTTCCCGAACAACTGGGCGGGTCGTTGAACTGGGACTATCGCTACTGCTGGTTGCGCGATGCTTCATTCACCATCCGTGCGTTGTTGGAGCTCGATTATTGGGATGAAGCTGAAGATTTTCTGGAATGGCTATTGCATGCCACGCGGCTGACTCAACCCAAGTTAAGAATTTTGTATTCGCTCTACGGCGATAAGGCGCCGGTGGAACGTGAATTGGAATACTTGAGCGGATATCGAGGATCGCGGCCGGTACGCATCGGAAACGCTGCGCGGGATCAACTCCAGCTCGATGTTTATGGAGAAGTCGTCGACGCGGCGGCGCAGTTTGCATTTCATGGCGGGCACCTTGACCGGGAAATGCAAAAAGCATTAATCGGCTTCGGCGACTATGTGGTCAAGAATTGGGATCAGCCCGATGAAGGCATCTGGGAGCCGAGGAGTGGACGTCAAAATCATACGCATTCCCGCCTTTTATGTTGGACGGCCATGGATCGACTGGTGCGCCTTGCTGAACGCGGTCTGCTGCAGCGAGCGCCCATCGAGGAGTATAAGCAAGTCAGCAATGCGATCCGGCATCAGATCGAGCAACGTGCATGGAACGAGCAAATGCAAAGCTATGTGAGCGTGCTCGATAGCGGTGAGCTCGATTCCAGCCTCCTGCTACTCTCCTGGTACGGCTTTGAACAGGTAGGATCTCCGAGGATGCGAGGGACTTACAGTGCGATTCGGCAACATTTGAGCACTCCAGAAGGGCTTCTCGTCCGCTATGCAAGAGCGGATCCGGAGGGTACGTTTGCGGTTTGCAGTTTCTGGGAGGTGGAATATCTTGCAATGGGCGGAGGTTCCCTGGACGAGGCTCACCAACTGTTTGGACAATTGGTGAAGTACCAAAACGATTTGGGTTTGTATGGCGAAGAAATAGACGCGAATACGGGATTGGCGTTAGGGAACTTTCCTCAGGCTTTCACCCACGTGGGACTCATCGGCGCGGCGTTATCGATCGACCAGCGAGAAAAAGGGGAGCGGCAACTGGCGCATCGTCCGCCCACAGCGACCAAACATACGCCCTCGGAGGTGAGTTCGTGAATTGGACAAGCTGGATGCTGTCAGGATTTCTGGCGACCTTGGCTCTGTCCACAATGTTGTCAGCCAGCCAGGGCTTTGGCCTGACGCGAATGAATCTGCCGTACCTGATTGGAACCTTCGTCACTCCGCAGCGGGAAAGGGCTAAGGTGTACGGTTTTGTCATTCATCTGGTGAACGGCTGGATTTTTTCCATCTTTTACGTCCTTGTGTTCGAGGCGCGACACATGGTGAATTGGTGGTTCGGTGCACTGCTCGGACTCGCTCACGCCCTGATGATCCTGACTGTGGGAATGTCGTTGATGCCGGGATTGCATCCGAGAATGGCCAGCGAACAGCACGGTCTGAACGCCACGCGGCAACTCGAGCCGCCGGGCTTCATGGCATTGAATTATGGGGTGCGAACCCCGATATCAGTTTTTCTGGCGCATGCGGCATTTGGCGCGATATTGGGATCTCTCTATCACCTCAGCCATGCTGCCTAGGTTGCTTCAGCCATCACGAGGAATCAACGACTCTGATCCTTGGGGCGAGTTTGCTTTCTTGTTGCCATTGCCGGAGCCTGATACGCTGTGAGCGCGACCAGCGAGTGCGGCTTTGGCGCACTCGTAAGATTTGCCGGTCACGGAGAAGAAAAGAAATTATGCGCGCTTACAAGGGCAGCTGCTGGGTTGCGATTTTCGCCGGTCTGATTATTCTGACAACAATGATGCAAGCGAAGACCACGGTCAATAAGCAGGCGTTCGGACACACTCCGGACGGAACGGCGGTCGATCTTTATACCTTGGCCGATGGCAAAGTCGAAGTGCGCATCACGAACTACGGAGGCATCGTGGTCTCGTTGCGCACGCCCGATCGAGACGGAAAAATCGACGACGTGGTCCTCGGCTACGACTCGTTCGAAGGATACATTGCCAACCCAGCTTATTTTGGTGCCATCATCGGCCGCTACGCTAACCGGATCGCGCACGGCACCTTCCAACTGGACGGCAAAACTTACCAGGTACCCAAAAACGATGGCGACAACGCGCTTCACGGGGGACTCCGCGGCTTTAACAAAGTGGTTTGGACGGCCCGCGAGATAAGAGATGGAATCGAACTCACCTATGTGAGTAAGGACGGCGATCAGGGTTTCCCAGGGATGCTCACGACAACAGTGCGCTATACGCTCGGCGGAAATTTGTTGCGCATCGAATATTCGGCGACTACCGACAGAGATACGGTCCTCAACCTGACGAACCATTCCTATTTCAATCTGGCAGGCCAGGGTAAGGGCGAGGTCTTAGGACAAGTGGTCAAGATCAATGCGTCCAAAATCACCCCCGTCGATGCAAATCTTATTCCGACGGGAGAGCTGAAACCGGTCGAGGGCACGCCATTCGATTTTCGAACACCGCATGCCATTGGGGAGCGAATCGATGCCAACGATCAGCAGCTGAAGTTCGGCCTTGGTTATGACGAAAACTTCGTGCTGGATCATCGCGAGGGCCAGTTAAGAGAGGCGGCCGAAGTCTATGAGCCAACCAGCGGGCGAATCCTCAAAGTGCTTACCGATCAGCCCGGAATCCAACTCTACAGCGGGAATCACCTCGATGGCACGGTTACCGGCAAGGGAGGCGTTGTCTATAAACCACGATTCGCATTCTGCCTGGAGACCCAACATTTTCCCGACTCTCCGAATCATGCCAACTTTCCCTCGACTGAGTTGAAATCCGGACAGAGGTTTCACAGCATTACGGAGTACCAGTTCAGCGCCGGCTCACGCTGATAAAACCGGTAATCGCGAGACAACTGGCTTAATCCTAGCGTTCCGTTGATGCAGTCGGCGCATAACTGCTCCTTCCGATAAAATAGAAGAGACGGAGTCGAGCACAACCACGTTGGCTTGCGGTGGAAGCAATCTGGTCGAACGTAGCAGGACCGTAAGAGCCGCATCCGACCACTTGAATATCGTCCTTCTTCGACAAGATACGCGACCACGCTTCGCGCAATTGGCGGTTGTCGGCCAGCAAGAAAACTGCGGCCACCGATCCGGCAAATCCTGGCGCTAAGGTTCCCATCAAAATGCTGATCCCGTAATCGAAATGCGGCCCTTCTCGAAATTTTCTCGCAAGGTGCCCAGAGCCGGCCGCGCCTAATTCTCGCCAAAGCGCTGAGCTTCACTTTCGCAGTTGCCGATCCGCTATTCTTGCTGCCTTCCTAACCTGCTCAACAGTACCTTCCGCTAAATTCTTCTTGCTCGAAACTCGGAGGGCACATTCAAACGCTAAATTAGCTATCTGCAGTCGCGGGTCAAGCGAAAAGCCTGTTCTGACAGGTCTTCGCGTCCCGGAGCGGCGAGCATTTCGAAGGTTCCGTAAATGGTAACCACGCCACGCAACTTGACGGTGTTCCGGGACCGCTGATACTTTTCTTTCTAATCGTGATTATCCAGAGGTCATCGCTCTGAGTCGGGCAGGGGAGACGCGTCAGCCAGCCGCACCTCAACGAATAAGCGGGAGTCGCCGAGAGTTTCTGGTCCGCTGCTGCCAGGGAGCCTCGGCGGCGCTGCTTCCCGCAAGCCTGCGCGATTTCGCTTTCGCACCCCTTTCTGGTTCCCCACGCTCGCTTTCCTTCGATGGCGACTTACGCTTGCATCCGCACGATCCAGCCCAGCGACCGCTCGATGCCACGCTTCTGAAAACGCAAGCTGACCTCGATGACTTTGTCAGCGAACAATATCATGACCGCATTGCACCGATTCTTGCGGAATGGAGTTCGGGACTACTTCGATCTTCGCAGGAAGTGCAAGCCATCAAGAAAGTTCTGGCAACGGATTTCTCCGGAGCATCTTTGCGGCCGATCGAGTCGCGGCCCGTGCGTATAGATTCACTCCTGGAGGTTCACCAGAACAAGTTCACCGCTCAAGTCATTCCCGGACACGATTGTTTTCTTCAGCAACTCCAATCCTCCATGAGTATCTTTTCCACCATTTTTCGGGCGGATTTCTTGATAACAGGGATAGAAGCAGGTTCTACATTTCCTCCGCAACTTCTTGTCGCGGTTCGCACTCGCGTGCGTTACGAAATCGTTGGAACCGGCAATGGTTGTTTCCGCGAGCAGCGTGTAGGGTATTGGGATTTGGAGTGGGAAGCCTCGCCGGCTTCATCGAAACAAACAGAAGTTCGGCTCCGGAAATGGCAGCCAATTGATGAGACGCAAAGCCGCTCCCACTCTCCCGTCTTCGCCGACATCACCGCTTCGCTTCTAGGCCGCAATTCTTCCTATGCCGCGCAGATGCTTCGAGGCGCCGATCACTGGCGCACCGTCCTCGATGGGGCGTGCGGAATTGATATCTACGGACACAATGGAGCTTCCATCGCAGACATCGACAACGATGGCCTTGACGACCTTTATATTTGCCAGCCCGCAGGTCTTCCCAACCGCCTTTATCGAAATTTGGGGGACGGAACGTTCGAAGACATCACGGAAGCTTCGGGGCTGGGAATCCTGGACAACACAGCATGCGCAATCTTTGCTGACTTTGACAACGATGGACTCCAGGATGCGATTGTTGTCCGCGCCAACGGGCCGCTTCTGTTCAAGAATCAGGGCGACGGCAAATTTCGCCTCAAGCCCGGCGCATTTCAGTTCGCCAGCGCCCCGCAGGGAACATTCACCGGCGCAGCCGTTGCCGATTATGACCGCGATGGGTGGTTAGACATCTATTTCTGTCTCTACGTTTATTACCAAGGCACGGATCAATACAAATATCCCGTTCCCTATCACGATGCCGAGAATGGTCCGCCCAACTTCATGATGCGGAACAATCGCGACGGAACTTTCCGCGACGTTACAACAGAGTCGGGATTGAATCAGAACAATACCCGCTACAGTTTCTGCTGCGGGTGGAACGATTACGACCAGGACGGATGGCCCGATCTTTACGTGGTGAATGACTTTGGCCGCAAGAATCTTTACCGGAACAGAAGGGACGGCAGCTTCACGGATGTTGCGCCCGGCGAAGGAGTGGAAGACGTAGGCGCCGGCATGAGTGTTTGCTGGCTCGATTACGACAACGACGGCGCAGAGGATATTTACGTCGGCGATATGTGGACCGCTGCCGGTGAGCGGATTTCATCCCAGGAAATGTTCAAGAAAGAGGCGCCGGAAGATGTTCGAGCTCTTTATCAAAAACACGCAATGGGTAATTCGCTTTTCCGAAACCACCAGCCTAGCGAGGGTGGATCGCATGGCCGCGGTGCCTTCGAAGATCGAACCGTCTCGGCTGGAGTTGGAGTCGGCCGCTGGGCATGGTCAAGCGATGCATTCGATTTCGACCATGATGGCTTTCCCGATTTATACATCGCGAACGGAATGGTCTCCGGAGTTTCGCGTGCGGAGTTGAATAGTTTTTTCTGGCGCCAAGTGGTTGCGAAATCGCCAGATCAAGCGAAGCCTTCCCAAGCATACGAGCAGGGATGGAGCGCCATCAATGAACTGATTCGGGCCGACGGAACCTGGAGCGGATTCGAGCGGAATGTCTTCTACCAAAATAACAAAAATGGCACGTTCTCTGACGTTTCCGGCGCCCTAGGAATGGACTTTCCCGAGGATGGCCGTTCTTTTGCCCTCGCCGATTTCGATCAAGATGGCCGGCTGGAAATGTTTCTGAAAAACCGCAATGCTCCGCAGTTGCGAATTTTGAAAAACGTGGTGAAGGATCTACCGCCATCGATTGCCTTTCGCCTTCGCGGTACAAAGAGTAATCGTGACGCCATCGGCGCGGCTGTCACCCTGGAGAGTGAGGCAGGCCGCCAGACCCGCTTCCTTCAAGCGGGATCAGGATTTCTTTCCCAGCACAGCAAAGAAGTTTTTTTTGGCTTGGGGATGGTTCAAGGCCCGGTGCGGGCGTCGATCCGCTGGCCAAGTGGCCTGGTGCAGAATTTTACTGACTTGCCGATAAACCGCAGAGTCTGGGTGGAAGAAGGCTCTGAGAAGTGCAGGGTCGAAGCGTTCAAGTCGCAAATGTTACCAAGCGGCAAAACTCTTTTCCCAACTCAAGAGCCTGAATCTCTTCCGCTCACGGTCGAAACCTGGCTCCTGGTGCCGGTAGCTGCGCCAGACTTTTCTCTTCCGGATCTGGCGGGTCGAGTGCACACTCTATCAGCGCTTCGGGGAAAGCTCGTGCTCCTGAATTTCTGGACGCTGCGATCTCGGAATTGCTCAGAGGATCTCAAGCTGTTCAACCGTGTCCATTCGCGATGGGATTCCGAAGGCCTTCGGCTGCTTACCGTGAATGTGGATGAACCTGCGGATCGCGAAAAGCTAAGAACACTCACGCGTGAGCATAGCGTTTCATTTCCGATCGTTCTAGCATCGGACGATGTCTCCGGGATCTACAACATTCTCTACCGCTACCTTTTCGACCGGCATCGTGACCTCGGATTGCCAACATCGTTCCTGATCGACCCACAGGGGGACATTGTCAAGATCTACCAAGGGCCTCTGAACCCAGGCGATGTCGAACGCGACTCCCGAAGCATTCCTCGCACTAACGCCGACCGGATTGCTCGCGCACTGCCTTTTGCCGGCGCTGCCGAAACGTTTGAGTTTGGACGCAATCATCTTTCCTCCGGTTCTGTTTTCTTTCAGCGAGGTTATTACGCTCAAGCCGCAGCGTCCTTCGAGCTTGCTCTTCGCGACGATCCGTCGAGTGCGGAAGCTTACTATGGGCTGGGGAGCGCTCAACTGAATCTGCAGAATACCGCCGAGGCGCGGGAAAGTTTTGAACGTGCGGTCAAACTGCGCGCCAGCTATCCAGATACTCTGGCAAACGCATGGAATAACCTTGGGCTGCTCGCCACTAGGGAAGGCCGGACCAACGAGGGGGTAAAGTGCTTTCAGCAGGCGTTAGTCACGAGCCCCGAGCATTTAATTGCTCTCAATAATCTGGGTAACGCGTATCGTCTTCAGAAAAACTGGGAAGCAGCTCGTAAAACCTTCGAACGCGCACTCGAAGCCAGCCCCAGCGATCCCGAGGCTAACTATGGTTTGGCAATGGTCTTTGCGCAGGCCGACGATGCAACGCGCGCTTACGAGTATTTGCAGAAGGCTTTGAAATCCCGTCCTGACTATCCAGAGGCGTTAAACAATCTCGGAATACTTTATTTGCGCACCGAGCGGCGAGATCAGGCCGTCTCCAGCTTCGAGGAGTGCATGCGAGTGGCGCCGGCCTTCGATCAATCTTACCTGAATCTCGCCAGAGTCTATGCCGTTGAAGGCGCGCCGGACAAAGCGCGAGCCGTCCTGCTCGAACTTCTGAAACAAAATCCAAAGCACGCACAAGCGCAAAGCATGTTGGCGCAGCTACCGCAATAGCTCGTGCTTGGGCGTCGATGCGCTCAAAATCTGATCGTAGCGATCAGGGTCCAGATCACCCTGTCCTGCAACCGGCGTGAAAGTTATTTTGTACTTGGCCAGGTCAGTCGCTGTGTTGGAGGCAATTCATTGTGTTCCTGAAAGCCGCCCAATGAGCAGATCGAAGAATCTTGCAGAATCAACGTCCACAGCCACGTTGGTATTGGGCACAAATTTATCCCTGAGGACCGGAGATGTTCGAGTGCCGGCCAGCGTGGGCGCTGAACCACGAATCGGCATATCCGTGCCCACGTCGCTCTTGCTTCCAACGCGTCGCAGATCCCCAGCCGTCGGACTGTAACCCAGAGTCTCGCCGGCCGTCAGTTCGCCGGTGGTCTCCACATCGACGTAATACTCTTTGAATTTCAAGAGCGAAGCATCGATGAACCCAGCCACGGCAAGTGAATCATGCATATTCGGTCCGACCATAAACCCATGTTCGCGGTTATGCTCAATGGCGTTGCGTGCGATGGTCGCCGCAGCCTGACTCACCGGATTCTGCCCCGCCTGGAGTTGGCGCACGTGGTCGTCAGTAAGCGAAGTTTTCCGCGTCACGTCGAGTCCCACCATGGTGATCGGAATGCCGGACTGGAAGACGATGCGTGCCGCCTCCGGATCTACATAAATATTGAACTCTGCCGCTGGCGTGATGTTCCCTCCAGACAACGATCCTCCCATCATCACCAGCCCGCGAATCATCCCCGCAAGCTGCGGATCAGTATTCAACGCCGTGGCAATATTCGTCAGCGGCCCGATGGTAAGCAGCGTCACCTCGCCGGGAAATTTTCGAATGATCTGGCGAATCAATTCCGCTCCAGGCTCCGTGACCGGTTTGGTCGTCGGCTCAGGGAAGACCGCGCCGCCCAGTCCGTTCTCGCCGTGCGCGTAGCTAGCCGTGACCAAACGGCGCAGCAGAGGAGCTTTCGCGCCGGCGGCTACAGGGATGTCGGTCCTCCCGGCGATCTCCGCCATGCGCAAAGTGTTGGGAAGCGTTAAATCGAGTGGAACATTTCCCGCGACCGGCGTAATCGCTTCAATCTTCAATTCTGGCGAGCGCATGGCGAGCAGCAAGGCGAGCGCGTCATCGACGCCCGGGTCGGTGTCGATGATCACACGGAACGGACCGCGCCTTGCTCCTGAATCCTGCCCTTTAAAACCGTCTATCGCGCGCGCGCTGGGAGCCAGACTGCCGGCAGCTACCATAGCAGCGGAAGATGTTACAAACCGCCGCCGCGTCATCTGCGATAACTCTTGCCGCCAATTCACCCTTTTCTTTCCTCCAACCTGAGCCCTTGGTGCTCCGGGGGCACCGCAAACGCGACATGACCTTAACGTAAAGATCATGAAGCTTGCAAGCGTATTGGTGAATGAACAGCGATTGGCCTGAAACAAGGAGACTGCGCTATCTTTGGTAAACCACCATGCCAACGAACATCGAAGTAAAAGCAGTCTTAGTGAACCGGTCCGCTGTGGAGGCGGTTGCCGCTCGCTTGAGTGACTCTGGTCCCGAAACAATTCATCAAGAAGACTTCTTCTTTAGCTGCGATCGGGCACGACTCAAGCTGCGAATGCTTGCACCGGACCGCGCTGAACTGATTCGTTACGAAAGAGCCGACGAGGTGGGCGTACGCCGTTCACACTACCTGATCGCTCGCACTCCCGACCCGCAAGTCCTCCTTGAAATTCTCACGGCTACCCTGGGGAGAAGCGGCGTGGTGAAGAAGACACGAACTCTATATCTGATCGGGCAGACGCGTGTTCATATCGACGAAGTGCACGGGCTCGGAGATTTCCTGGAGCTGGAAGTCGTGCTCCGGCCGGGACAAAGCGAATTTGGGGGAAAGAAGATCGCGACGGCGTTGCTGGCGGAGTTCGGAATCGGTCACGAGCAGTTAATCGCAGACGCCTACGTGGATCTTCTCGCCCGGCAAGCGGTTGCTGCCACATGCTGAAGCCACTTCCCGTAATTGTGGATCGCCCTGCGAGCGACTAAAATTCACTGCTGCAGAGGTCGGCTTTGCGTCCGTCTTGATTCGGTTCTCTTATGGTCCGCTCCTCGATGATCGCAACCTGCATGCTTGTACTGACCGCGCTCCTGGTTTCATCGACGGCCGCTGTGCAATCCATTCAAGAACATTCTGTCGATTCACAACAGCAACCGGTTGCGAAAGCAACATTGCAGGGTGCGGTCCGGGATTCTTCAGGCCATCCCATCGGCGGAGCCTGCGTTTCTTTGCAGACCACGAACGGATCAAGTCTCACCGCGTACACCGATTCCGCAGGCGTCTATCTTTTCTCAGGTGTTCGCCAAGGGGTCTACACCCTGGGCGCAGAAATGGTTGGATACGACCATACAATTCTCAAGCAGATTGTCATCGGACAAAAACAATCCAGAACGATTGATCTCACTCTTAACTCCACAAAGGCCATTCCAGTTAAGAGTTCAGCGGCGGTGCAGCCGCAGTTTTTCGACGAGCCCCACTTCACCGTGGCGGGCGTCACCGATACCACCAATCTCGGTGGCCACGGGTCGGACATGATTGTGCGAAACCGGGAAGCGCTGGCCCAGGCAACCGCTTCCCTGAGCAAGGAGACACCCAGGAACTCTTCAGGCGATGCAACCGACGCGACGGAACAATCTCTGCGTAAGCGAGTCGCCAGCCAAGCGCAAGACTTCGACACAAATTACCGGATGGGAAAGCTGCTGCTCGATGGAGCCAAAGCGCAGGATGGGCTTTTATATCTGCAACGGGCTTTTCGGCTGAATCCAGGCGACTTTGACAACGCCTACGAACTGGCGCGTGCTTATGTCGCCATCGGAGATTACGCCCACGCGCGCACCGACGCGCTACGTCTGCTCGCCAGCGAAGACAAATCCCTTCAAGAAAAAGCTGAACTACATCACTTGCTCGCCGAAATTGACGAGAAGGGAGGGGATGCTCTTGAGGCCGTGCGGGAATACCAGAAGGCGGCGGAACTCAACCCGAGTGAGGCGAATCTGTTTGATTGGGGAGCCGAACTCCTCACCCATCATGCTCCCGAACCGGCCATTGACGTTTTCACCAAGGGCAATCATCTGTTTCCGCGTTCCTACCGAATGCTGGCCGGTTTGGGCGCGGCTTGGTATTCGCGGGGCTCCTTCGATCAGGCGGCGCAACGTTTTTGCGAGGCGTCTGACGTGAATCCCGAAAATCCGGATCCCTACCTGTTGATGGGAAAAATGCAAGCCGTTGAAACCGCGCAATCACAGGAGATTCAATCTCGGCTCGGAAGGTTTGTGAAGTTGGAACCCGAGAACGCCCTGGCTAACTACTACTACGCGGTGAGTCTGTGGCGGCAACGCAAATCGCCCGAGGACTTCCAACCGATCGATGACGTAAAGTCTCTTTTGGAAAAATCTGTCCATCTCGATCCACAACTCGGCCTCGGATATTTGCAGTTAGGGATTATCTATTCGGAGCAAAAAGATATTCCGAAAGCAATTTCTGCTTTGCAACAAGCAGTCGGAGCGTCCCCGCAACTTGAGCAGGCGCACTATCGTCTGGCGCAACTTTACCGACAGTCCGGAGACACCGCTAAAGCTCACTTCGAGCTGCAACTCTACGAACAGATCTCGGCTGAAAAGACGCAGGAGATGGAGCGGCAGCGGCACGAAATGCAGCAATTTGTGTATCAAATGAGGTAATCGTTCTTACAGTAATAGGAGTTCGGCCGCGGGCAATGCCGCGCGAGAATGTTCGTTAGCCTCTCCAAGGCACGTCACGGGTTTTTACTTTGCTGCCAGCAGCATTAATACGACGGCAATTACCGGCGCGGAAAACAGAACAGCTGCAGCGGCGATTTGTAGCTTTTCACGCTCTCGGCGTCTCATAGGCCGAGCCTAGCGCTATGGTCAGTGCAAAGCTAGATTACCTCAGTACGAACGACCACAGCTAGGATCCGCGTTTGAGGCCTGCACGTTCTTCACCTTCACTGGGATCCGCTTGTAACTAATTGAAACCAATATATTTGTTGGTGTTATTCCGATTGGGGCCTATAAAATTCTCTAGCCCGAAACGGGCCAAAAAATTGAGGGCAGACTGGAACCGAATCCGCAGTCTGCCCGAAGTGGAAGCACGGTATCGCAATTCGTTTTAGAAATTAAGCCTGAGAGCAAACTGAATCAGACGCGGGTTATTTACCGTGTTATTTACCACTCCGAAACTGGAGGGAGTGTTTATGTCCTGCTCTCCGCTGTCGGCGTAACCGTTCAGGTAGAACTGGGCATGGTTGAGGAGATTAAAGAACTCAGCCCGGAATTGCAGATTCATGGCCTCGCGGAAGGGCAAGGGGAAATCCTTGATCACCGAGAAATCGGTGTTGACGAAACGGGGGCCGTAAGCCGGAGCTCGCGGGGCTGTACCCAGTTCGCCAGCCGGGGCGGGCGCGAAAGCGCAGGGGTTAAACCAATTCTGGAGAGTGTGGATCCGGGTGGGGCAGTTCGTACTGCCGCCTTCCGGTCCTGCCTTGTTAGGATCGCCCACTTCGTTCGGACGCTGAAAGGTGTTCCCGTTATAGGAGAAGTAGACGCCCGACTCATCGGCGCTATCAACTACAAACAGCGGAAAACCGGAGGTCGCTCTTTCAATCAAATTCACTTGCCAATGCCCAAGGATGGCGTTGGCGGCACCGCTCCAGTTGCTACCGTACTTCTTGCCCTTGCCGAATGGCAACTCATAGAGGACGCTGGCGGTGAAACTGTCATTGAGGTTGAGTTGAGACAAACCCCAATCCAGTTTGTTGAATCCGGGGAGCGGGTAGTACATTGCTCCGGGATTGGTAGCCAAACCATCGGTCAAGCCGGAATCGAAATTGCGAGAATAGGTGTAGCCGATCAGAGCGTAAAGGCCATGCCGTGCGCTCTTGGTTTCAGCCTTCACTTGGAGAGAGTCATAACGCGCGGCGCCGATGCTGTTGTTGGTGTCAACGCTCTGAAAAGGTGCCGCGTACGGAAACGTCGGGAAGCCGCAGCCCACAGTGTAGCCGGGAACCACACCACATGCGCTGGGCGACGAGATGTTTTCGTTTAATTGACTCACGAGAATATGTGCGCTGCGCGAGCCACCATAGCCCACCGTCAGCACGACATTCCCCGGCATCTGGCGCTCAACATTCAGATTGAATTGCTGAATGACCCCCTGCTTGAAGTTGAGGTTCTGGGATTGAATCGTCCCCGTATAAACCTGTGGGTTGACGGGTGAGCTATAGACGGCACCGCCTGCCACGGGCGTTGTGGAAGGAGTGCCAACCGGCAGAAGGAAACCATTGGAGAGGCCGCAGCCCGTGCTCCCAAAGGGAGTGCAAACACCCGTCGGGAATGGATCCACCTCCGCATAGTAGGGAGGGTTTTGCCACAATCCCTGTCCGCCCTGATTCCACGCGGAATCGTGGACAATGCCATAGCCTCCGCGAATGGCGGTTTTTTCACTACCCATTGGTTTCCACGCGAATCCAATGCGAGGTTCGAGAGTGGTTTTGTCGAATTGGATGCCCACCCGCCCGTCGGTAGGGATGCAAACCGTGCAGCCGCCAATCCCCGGGCTGCCCTTCGGGACGTACCACATGAGGTTCTGAACATTAAAGTTCGCCTGCCGGTTTTGCACTTCGGTTTCCGGTGTCGCCAAAGCCCAGGCAAATCCGAGGTTGAGAGTCAAATTGCTGGTTACGCGCCAATTGTCCTGCACGAAGGGACGAAACAGCTTCCAGCGGCGGCCCGTGGTAGCTCCCAGAAATGTCTGATCATGGGCCGCAAAAACGCCCAGGCTACCCAAAAGCAAGTCGGCCATGTCGTCACCAGTCGAACCGCCTGTCTCAACCACAAAACCATCCTGGAATGCGTTGTTTCTTATGTTCATCTGATTGGCGCGAAACACGAGTCCGAACCGGATCTCATGTTTCCCGTGAACCAAGTCGAGCGTATCGGAAAGCGAATAGACATTGGTGCCGCCCTGGTAAGGGGCATATCCGCGATCACCAACAGAAAAGTAGGCGGACATATCAAACGAGGTCATGCCACAACTTACGCACTCCTGTTGCGCCTGATTCAGGCTTGCGGGATAGCCGGTTACGCCATCGCACGAGCTGGCGAGATCCGCGCCGGGGATGCCGAGGAGCGCGGCTTCGCAGGTACCGGTGCCATAAGAGAGAATATGGTTGAAGATTCGGCTGTAGCCGGCAGTGAATTGATTGATCAATTTCGGGGAAAAGACGTGGGTTTCAGTCACGACCACATTGCGCCCGTGGTTTTCAATGTGTTGGTTACTGCCAAAGGCGTTGGCTTCCGACCACGTCGGCGAGCCACCCGGGACAAAGTTCGTTGCCTGATCGTAGCTGAAGCGGGCAAAAGCGGAATCCTTGCTGGAAAAATTGTGGTCCAGTCGGATATCCCAGGTTCCCTCGTTGAGCTTCCTTACAGGCTGATTCTCATAGTTAAAGCCGCCTGCGGGGTTCGCATTGGGCGCGGGATAAAGCTGAATCACCTTTGCGCCGATCGGATTGATCAGGGCTGCTGGAATGATGTCGCAAGGGGCGCCGCCGGGCGCCTGGCTGCCATCGGAAAGCACGGGCTCAGGCGTCGTGGCAGTTGAACACAGGAAGGTCGTGGGTTCTGTCCCGGCCGCGTACGGGTTCTTGAGTTGCGTCAAGCCAAACGGATTGCTGCTTAAATTGTAATTGCCACTTGCGTCGGGCGTCGCCATTAGAGTGGTGGGAACGAAGCCGGTGAAGGGCACGCCCTGACGCTGCATTTTGGCTTGATAATCGATAAAGAAAAATGTTTTGTCCTTCTGGATGGGGCCGCCTAGCGAACCGCCAAACTGATTCAAATTGAATTTTTGCGCAGACGTAAAGAAATAGCGAGTGGCATCAAGGTCTGTATTGCGGAAGAACTCAAAGAGCGAACCGTGCCACTGGTTTGATCCTGATTTCGTGGTCACCAATACTGTGGGACCGGCGCGCTCTCCGTATTCTGCCGAATAGTTGTAGGTCAGAACCTTGAACTCCTGGATGTCGTCGATGGAGGAGAAAATTGCAATTCCGCCCTCATCCAGTTGGTTGTTATCGTTGCCGTCCAGCAGCCAATCTGTCTCCTGTTCGCGCGACCCACCGGAGGAAAGTGAAAAAGATCCGCGGGTGGCGGCCTCGCTGCTGGCAGCGCTGGCGAAGAAGCTGACTGGGCTGGTTGATGAAGTTGTGCCCGGGGTCAGCGTGGCCAGTTGGACAAAGTTCCGACCGTTCAAGGGGAGGTTCGCGACCTGCTCGGAGGTGATGACTTGCCCCAAAGTGGGATTGGCGGTTTCCACGGCTACTTCGGTTGCATTTACCTCCACCGTTGCCGTCACGGATGCGGGCGCAAGGGTGAAATCCACCTCACGATGTTCATCGACTTGCAGCCGGATATCCTTCTGTTCGCTCGCTTGGAAACCCTGCGACTCCACCCGAATCGTGTAGTGCGATACAGGCAGTAAAGGAACCAAATAATGCCCGGAGTCGTCCGTCTTCACCTCGCGAGAGAGGCCTGTCTCCGTTGAAGAAACTTTCACGGTCGCCCCGGAGATTACTGCGCCCGCCTTGTCGGTGACACTTCCTGAAAAACCGCCAGTAGCCTGCCCGTACAGGAATGGACAAACCATGGACACAAGCGAGAAGAAAACGACACCAAGCAGCGCCTTCTTATGCATCGAAACCCCTTTTCGGCGGCCCCACGCCGAATGACGACTAGCGTCACCGTACCGCAGAGGAAATTTGCCGAGGCCTTGGACCGTAGAGAGGCCTTATAAATGGCAAGTCCTTACGAAGTCAAGACTTTTCGGCGGGGGGAAGGCACGGCCATTTGGCATGTATCCAGCGCGGCACGGTAGAATATCCGGAAGGTCTGACCGAGTGAAACCCACACTCAGTTTTTGGAGCGGGAGGCCCATTCCCCATCGAAGCGTGCCCGATCATAGAAAGACTTTTGCGTGCCCACGCCTGTCGTCGACAGGCCAGCATACAAGTTAGCGCGGTGCGCTGCCTCTAATTCCGGAAACCCTTCCGCCAAAAACACGGCAAAGCTGCCAATGAACGCATCGCCCGCGCCAGTGCTGTCGATGCTCTTCACGGCAAACGGAGGCACATGGACGCTTGTGTTGCTCGCCACGAAACAACCTTTAGCTCCCAATGTGATGATGACGCGCTGAATGCCGTCCCGAACCAGTTTCTCTGCGCAGTTCTTCGCATCCTCGATTTCCCGAACCTTCATTCCTGTGATGGTCTCCGCCTCACTTTCATTCGGAACAAAATAATCGAGGCCAGCAAACGAACTGATATCCACCGGGGCTGCGGGAGCGGGGTTCACAATGCACCGAATCCCGTGTTTTCTGGCGAACGCCACTGTGTAGTAGACGGTTTCCAGCGGGATCTCGAACTGCAGGACGATGCAGTCCGTCGTTTTCAACATCTCCGCGGCGTCGTTGACATCAGCCGCTTTCACCGCATCGTTCGCCCCCTTCACCACCAGAATGCGGTTTTGTCCGTTGGGTTCGACGAAGATCGGCGCGACTCCACTGGACAAGCCTTCCACCTGCTTGACGTGGGTTGTGTCAATGCCGAATCTTTTGAAGTTTTCAATGGTGGCGGGGCCGAAAAGATCGGTGCCAACTCGAGCCACCATGAATACGTCCGCCCCACAGAGACGAGCGGCCACCGCCTGGTTCGCTCCCTTTCCGCCGAAGCCCAAATCAAACCTCTGGCCGAAGATGGTTTCTCCGGCATTCGGAAACCGGTCCGCGAACGTGGTCATATCTACATTGGCGCTACCCACCACTGCAACTCGAGGTCGAAGGGACATGATTGATTTTTATAGAATTCTGCGACCGCCGAGTCTATTTGGCGTCTCTGGCTGTGTCAATGGAATATCCCATGTGGATGTCCATGTGCACCAGAAGTCGATTGCGCTCCGGCTATTCGCCGTAGGGTACCCAGATGTTCTTCACCTGGGTGGCGTGCTGCAGAAACCATCGGCCTTCCGCTTGTCTTGCATCGAACCAATCGATCGCCCGTCCTTCGTTGGTGAACACCTGTTTTAGGTTTCCCACGGAGAACGTTTTGGCTGCCCTGGCACTGGGCTCGTCGGAAAAACACCAGATTGCATCCACGTCGTCGTGTTCCGCGATCGTCTTGAGAAGTTCCGGCGCGTGTCCCGTCACAATATTGACAACGCCATCCGGCAAATCACTTGTATCGAGGATCTGGTAGAGATCTCCGACGATGAGCGGGTATGTTTCCGAGGGGATCACAACCGTCGTGTTGCCTGCGCCCAGGGTCGGCAATACCAGGGACAACAAACCCAAGAGCGGAACCTCGTTGGGACAAATAATTCCCACGGTTCCGATCGGCTCATTCATCGCAATCGCAATCGTTCGCGACGGAGGATTGTGCACCGCGCCATCGAATTTGTCCGCCCAAGCAGCGTACGAGAATATGCGCTCAATGCCAGCCGCGACTTCTTGGACAGCCTGCGCCTCGCCAACGGCGGCCGCCAACCGGCGAGCAATCTCTTCCTGACGCAACGATAGATTCTCCGCCATGTAATAGAGAACCTGCGCGCGGTTGTGCGCTGAGGTCTTGGCCCAACCTGCCCCTTTGCGCGCCGCCTCAACCGCGTTGCGAATGTCCTTGCGACTGCCCAGCGGCGCCTCGCCGAGCAACTCGCCATTTTGGCCGCGAACTTCAAAGCTGTAACCGGAATCGGGTCGAGCCTGCTTGCCTCCGATATAGAGCTTCACGGTGCGGTCAATTGCCAGATCGGGTCGTTGCCCAGCGGTTGAATGTCTGGGCATCCGCTTTGAGGGGGGAAGCACTGGGGCGCTTTTGAACCAGGCCGGATCCAGATACTCGAGCAACCCTTCGCGCCCTCCTTCGCGGCCAAAGCCACTTTCCCGGTAGCCTCCGAACTCGCATGCAGCGTCGAACATATTGGTGCAATTCACCCAGACCACGCCAGCCTTGATCTGCGCGGCCACTTGCAGCGATATATTGATACTCTCGCTCCAGACGGAGGCTGCCAGCCCGTAAACCGTATTGTTGGCCAACTCCACGGCCTCGGCAGGAGTGCGAAAAGTCATGGCGGCGAGAACCGGTCCAAAAATCTCCTGCTGCGCGACCACCGATGCCGGATGAACGTTGCTCAACAGCGTAGGAGGGAAGTAGAGCCCACGCGACGGCATTTTCGTTTGCGGCTGCCAGCAATTCGCGCCTTCCGCGATTCCCTGATCAACCAGTCGACGGATGCGCTCGAGTTGCACTGGGGCAACGATCGCTCCAATATCGATGGCCTTATCCAGCGGCGGGCCGACGCGCAACGAACTCATGCGGTCGCGAATTTTCTCCAGGAGCGTTTCGGCGATGCTTTCCTGCATCAGCAGGCGTGAGCCAGCGCAGCAAACCTGTCCCTGATTGAGCCAGATTCCGTCGACCAACCCCTCCACCGCGCTGTCGAGATCGGCGTCCTCAAAAACCACGAAGGGAGATTTGCCGCCCAGCTCCAGTGAAATCCGCTTGTGACTATGGGCAGTCGCACTGCGGATCGCTCGGCCAACCTCGGTGGATCCAGTGAAGGCAATTTTGTCGACGTCCGGATTTTTCACCAGAGCCTCGCCGGTAGAACCATCGCCGTTGACAATGTTGACGACGCCTGCGGGCAGCCCGATCTCCATGCAGATCTCGGCAAAGGCAAGCCCGGTGAGAGGGGTGAATTCCGCAGGCTTTAGCACTACTGTATTTCCCGCGGCCAGCGCGGGCGCAATTTTCCATGCCAGCATCAGCAAAGGGAAGTTCCAAGGGATGATCTGCCCAATCACGCCGCAGGCCGTATACCCGGGAAACTCCGATGGCAGTAATTGTGCCCATCCAGCGTGATGATAAAAATGCCGGGCAACAAGCGGGATATCGATATCACGGCTCTCGCGAATTGGCTTTCCGTTGTCGAGCGTTTCCAGCACCGCCAGTCGCCGCGAATGTTTCTGAACGGCACGGGCCGTTGCGTATAGGAATCGAGCCCGATTGTGCGGTGTCAGCGCCTGCCATTTCGGTAGAGCATTTCGCGCAGCCTGAACGGCGGCGTCGACATCCGCAGATGATCCCTGCGCGACCGTCGCGATTTTCTCTCCGCTGGCTGGATCGGTCGAATCGAAGAACTTGCCCTCCACTGGCTGACGCCATTCGCCATTGATGAAGTGGCCGAAATGTCGTTCATGCTGATCGAGCCACAACAGCGCGTCCTTTGGGTCTTCAAGGGCCGGGCCGTATTCCATCGTAAGGAATTTCTCAGCGATGCTCATTCGAGTTTGTGCCTTCTTCGTCGATCTCTAACTACGCAATCGGATGGCGGTAATCCGCCGAGTACCGGCCAGTCGCGAAGTGTTCCAGTTGCCGTTCAATGTCATTCAGGAGACCGCTCGCCCCGAAGCGGAAAAGCTCTGCTTTCATCCAGGATGTTCCCAGTTCCTCTTTCATTAGCGCCAACCATTCCGTGGATTGCTTTGCCGTGCGAATTCCTCCCGCCGGCTTGAATCCAACGGCCATGCCTGTTTCCTGAGCATATTCGCGAATCGCTCGTGTCATCACGAAGCCAACGGGAAGGGTTGCGTTTGTCGATTCTTTGCCTGTCGAGGTTTTGACGAAGTCCGCGCCTGCCATCATCGCAACGAAACTGGCGCGCGCTACGTTGCGCAACGTGAGCAGGTCTCCCGTGCCCAGGATCGCCTTCATGGGGCAGTGTCCCGAGGCCTGTTTGAATTCGGCAACCTCGTCATAAAGCTCCTGCCACCTTCCGCCGAACACGTGGGCGCGGGTGATCACAATGTCGATCTCGTCCGCTCCCGCTTCCACTGAGCGGCGGATCTCCGCCACCCGCTCCTCTACCGGCGAAAGTCCGGCAGGAAATCCGGTGGAGACAGCGGCCACTCGAACGCCGCTGCCCTCGAGAGCGCGCACCGCAGTTTCAACGAACCGATGATAAACACAAACCGCCGCCACTTTGATGTTGAGTTCATCGATCTGGAGATGCTTTAGAATCTCCTGCTGAATTGGCTGCCGAGCCTTGGCGCAAAGCCGGCGCACACGATCGTCTGTGTCGTCTCCGGAAAGAGTCGTGAGATCCATGCACGTGATCGCACGCAGGAGCCACGCGGCTTGCCATTCTTTCTTCACCGTCCGCCGCGAAACATGGGTTTGCGCTCTTCGCTCGATCGCGCTGGTGTTCACGCGAACCTGTTTCACCCAGGCAAGATTCAGCGGAATACCGCGATTTGAAAGTAGTGGATGGCCAGAAAGAGTAGCGATTGGGGCCTGCGGATTAACAGCGAGGTCCTCCAGCGTCCCCAGGGGGCGGTCTGCAACGCCGTAACGCCTCTTGCGCTCCTCTGCCACGTCTTGCATTGTACGGCAGAAGGTAAGCCCGCCGCAGTTTTCTGCTATAGTTTCGTTCCTCGGAGGTCCTATCCCATGCCTCGAATTGTGCGCTGTGCCTTAATTCAAGCCAGCAATGCGTTAAGCACGGAACGCCCGCTGGCACAGATCAGAAAAGCGATGATCGACAAGCACCTTAAGTTGATTGAGCAGGCTGCGCGAAAAAAAATGCAAGTCTTGTGCCTGCAGGAGCTTTTCTATGGGCCATACTTCTGTGCCGAGCAGAATGCACGCTGGTATGAACTGACCGAGCGAGTGCCAGAGGGCCCCACAGTTCGATTGATGCAAAAAATCGCCGCCAAGCACCGCATGGTGATCGTAGTGCCGGTTTACGAGGAGCAGATGCCCGGTGTTTATTTCAATACCGCGGCGGTGATCGATGCCGACGGCCGCTATCTGGGGAAGTACCGCAAGCATCACCTCCCGCACTGCCATCCAGGATTCTGGGAGAAGTTTTACTTTACCCCCGGCGATCTTGGTTATCCGGTCTTCGAGACAAAGTATGCCCGAGTCGGCGTTTACATTTGTTACGATCGACACTTTCCCGAGGGCGCCCGGATTCTGGGGTTGAACGGCGCTGAAATTGTTTTCAATCCTTCGGCCACGGTTGCCGGCCTGTCGGAATATCTCTGGGAACTCGAGCAGCCTGCACACGCCGTGGCGAATGGTTACTTCGTAGGCGCCATCAACCGCGTAGGCGTTGAGAAGCCCTGGAGCATAGGAGAGTTTTACGGCAAGAGCTACTTTTGCAATCCGCGCGGCAAGATCATCGCTCAGGCCAGCCGCGATAAAGACGAGGTGGTCGTAGCCGATCTCGATCTGGATATGATCGCGGAAGTCCGCAAAGTATGGCAATTCTTCCGTGATCGTCGGCCGGAAAGCTATGGTCCGATCACCGCGCAGACTGGAAGTTCTGCTGCCGCGGACTGAGCCTTGAGTTTCAGGGATGCATCGTGCTGCGCTGAAATTCTCGAATCCAATCTCATGACCAACTCGGAATCTCCACGGCGATCACGAATTGAATCCAGTCCCCTCTACAATCCTGACCTCGCGCCCGCTCAGGCCGAGCGTCGGCATTGGGGAACTTATAACTTTGCAGCCCTTTGGATTTCGATGTCCGTCAACATCCTCACCTACATGTTGGCGGCAAGTTTGATTCAAGGCGGGATGAACTGGAAGCAAGCGGTGATGACGATTTTTCTTGGCAACGTGATCGTGCTGGTCCCGATGCTGCTGAACTCCCACCCCGGAGCCAAGTATGGAGTTCCGTTTCCCGTGCTGGCGCGCGCGTCGTTTGGAGTGCTCGGCGCAAACGTAGCTGCGGTCCTGCGAGCGCTGGTAGCGTGCGGATGGTTCGGCATCCAGACCTGGATCGGCGGCGAAGCGATCAGCACCCTGCTGGCCACGCTCGCTCCGGGATGGAAAAACCTTCCTTACGCCACCGCCGTCTGCTTTCTTCTTTTCTGGTTCATCAACCTTGCTGTCATTCTGATGGGAATCGAATACGTCAGAATTCTGCAAGGGATCAGCGCTCCCGTTCTGTTGGCGGTTGGATTGCTGCTCTTGGGGTGGGCCTATCGCAAAGCGGGCGGCTTTGGTCCCATGCTGGCCGCACCTTCGCGATTCTCCAACTTTCCCGACTTTCTGAAATTTCTGATTCCAGCTTTGAACGGTACTGTAGGCTTCTGGGCAACGGTTTCGCTGAATATCCCTGACTTCACCAGATTTGCACGCAACCAGCGGGAACAGATCATTGGCCAAGCGCTAGCGCTGCCAACCACGATGACGCTTTATGCTTTCATCGGCATCGCCGTGACCTCCGCCACTGTCGTGATTTATGGCACCGCGATCTCCGACCCGGTGCAATTACTCAGCCGGTTTCATTCTCCAGTGGCCGTGGTGATCTCCCTGATTGCGATTCTGCTGGCCACGCTGAATGTGAATATAGGGGCCAACGTGGTATCTCCGGCAAATGACTTCTCCAATCTATGGCCTCGCAAAATCAGTTTCCGCACCGGAGGAGTCATCACCTGCTTGATGGGTATCGCGCTGATGCCGTGGAAGCTACTGGCCGATTACAACACGTTCATTCTCGGCTGGCTCGGTGGCTACGCGGCGTTTCTTGGGCCGGTAGCGGGCATCATGATTTGTGACTACTTTGTGATTCGAAGGCGAGTGCTGCAAGTCGACGACTTATATCTTCGTGGCGGCATCTACGAATATTCCAAGGGATTCAACTGGCGCGCCGTGATTGCACTTGCGCTCGGGGCAGGCACTGCGCTCGTTGGGTTGCTGGCTCCCTCTGTGCGCGTTCTGTATGACTATTCTTGGTTCGTGGGCTTTGCGGTATCATTTGCGATTTATTACGCAATGATGAAACTGCAGCGCTCCGCTGAGTTTGCGCCGATTGGATCTTTGTAGGCTCAGGATTCCGGCGTTTTATGGAAGGCTGGTAAAACATCGCGCGCATACGCGTCCAGCGATTGTTCCTCGTCACCGCACATCAGGTAGAGATTGAACTGTGTAACGCCCACGCTCGCCAACTTTTTCAATTTCTGGTGATGAGTTTCAGTCGGCCCTACAACGCAAAAACGATCGACCACTTCGTCAGAAACAAAATTGGCGTTGTCGCTTTCCACTACGCAGTGGTGAAGATAATCGTAGCCTCCCCGGTCTTGCACATAAGAAGTCAACGCCGGCGGCAGATCTTCCGGCTTGTACTGCCGGATGAGATCCATCACATGGTTGGAAACGAGCGCGGGGAACCAGCGCACGCGTTCACGAGCGGTAGCCAAATCATTAGAAATCCAAACCGGAGCCGCCGCCACTACTTCAATTTTATTGGGATCACGGCCTGCGGCGTTCGCGCCTTCTTTTACGAAGCCAAGACACCACGAAATTAAATCCGGATCGGCAAACTGCAAGATGATCCCATCGGCCACTCGGCCAGCCATGTGCAGAACCTTGGGGCCATAGCCAGCAATCCAAACTCGCGGCGGGATCTTTGCCCAAGCGAGACGCGTTGGCTGGCCTTCATATTCAACTTCGCGGCTCGATGTAAGATCGCGGAAAATCTTTACCGCAGTCTCGAGTTGCGACCAACTCACGGGCTTCTTACCCAGCACGCGCCTCGAACTGTCCCCACGCCCGATGCCTAACTCCATCCTGCCACCGGAAATTAGATTCAATGTCGCGAACAGGCTCGAAGTAACCGTGAGATCCCGGACTGCTGGATTGGTGACCAGCGTACCAAGCCGCATATGTTGTGTGTTTGCCGCCATGAGCGTTAGCAAAGGGTACGGGTCCATCCACAAAACGTGCGAGTCGAAAAGCCATCCGTACTCGAAACCCGCAGCTTCGGCTTGGCGAGTCAAGCCTAGAATGCGCTCAACCGAAATATTGGGCTTCAACGTGATGCCAAATTGCATGGGGAGCCCCTTCCATCATCCCAGGGAATTATGGAGACGTGAAGTGCGGCAGTTTAGCATAGAATTCTTTTTTCCTCTTGGGGGAGGCTTCGATGGGCTTTGACACGATCATCGGAAACGGATCCGTAGTAACCGCGACCGATACCTACATTGCCGATGTTGCAATCGCGGGCGGCAAGATCACCGCCATCGGCAAAGACCTTCCTCGAGAGAACGCCTCCAAAGTCCTGGACGCTTCAGGCAAATACGTTTTTCCCGGGGGCATAGATGTCCACACGCATCTCGATATGCCCTTTGGCGGGACTACCAGCGCCGACGATTTTGAAACTGGAACTCGGGCCGCCGCATTCGGTGGAACCACCACGCTGATTGATTTTGCCATCCAGTACAAAGGCCAACCGTTGCGCAAAGCCTTTGACACGTGGATGGACAAAGCTTCACAGAAGGCCGTCTGCGACTATGCCTTTCACTGCATCGTGACTGACATTGGAAATGGTCAACTGCAGGAGATGAATGCCCTGGTCAGCGAAGGCGTGACCAGCTTCAAGCTTTTCATGGCCTATCCCGGCGTCTTCATGCTGGATGACGCCAGCATCTTCCGTGCGCTGCAAACCACCGCGAAGAACGGCAGCCTCATCTGCATGCACGCTGAAAACGGAAGCGCCATCGACGTCATCGTGCAGCAGGCGCTGGCGGAAGGAAAAACCGCCCCGAAGTATCACGCTCTTACTCGGCCCACCACGGCGGAGGCTGAAGCCGTATCCCGCGCGATCGCATTATCGGAGATGGCTGGAGCTCCAATCTACATCGTGCATTTGAGCTGCAATGAAGCTCTCGAAAAAGTTCGCGAGGCTCGGGATCGCGGGCTTCCGGTCTATGCTGAAACTTGTCCACAGTATCTGTATCTCTCAATCGAAAACTTTGACGTGCCCGATTTTGAGGGCGCCAAATATGTCTTCACTCCACCGCTTCGCGAAAAGTGGCACCAGGAAAACCTTTGGAATGGCCTCAAGCGCGATCATCTGCAGGTAGTCTCTACCGATCATTGTCCATTCTGCTTTAAGGAACAGAAAGAACTCGGCCGCGGCGACTTCACCAAAATCCCAAACGGTGGCCCCGGCGTGGAACATCGTATGAGCCTGATTTACTCTGGCGGAGTTTCCGAAGGCCGGTTTAGCGTCAACCGATTCGTCGAACTGGTCTCGACAACCCCGGCAAAGCTCTTTGGTTTGTATCCGCGTAAAGGAACGATTGCAGTGGGCGGCGATGCCGATCTCGTCATTTTCGACCCCAAACGAAAACACACCATCAGCGCCACGACTCATCACATGCGCGTAGATTATTCAATGTTCGAAGGCATTCAAGTGACCGGCATGCCGGATGTAGTTCTCTCGCAAGGTCGCGTTGTGGTGGACGGAGAGAAGTTCTTAGGCCGTGCCGGTCAAGGAGAATTTCTAAGGCGGTCAACCTATTCGCAGATGAACGGCTAGTCGAGGACCTTGCAGAGTACAAGCTTCTAGCGGAGCGCTGAAAAGAGCGCCTCCTTCCAGCGTTTATTATCAATCTTCCAGCACACTTTGGCTCCGCGACCCATTTGCAAACTCGACGCCCACACCACACAGTTGCGCTCATCCTCTGCCACATTCAAACGATCCACGACCGTCATCCCTCGCGTCAATTCGCTTTGAGTCTCGACATCCACATAGTGCTCGCTCCACTCCGTTCCCACACTCGGATCGAGAGCAATGCACATCGCAACTGGATCCGGCAGACAGATTCCGTCTTCTCCGGTTTGCACCTTGTAGGCGTGGCGCGCGTGACTGTTGCATTCGATAGCGAACCGGGCGAGCTCAGTATCGAATCCCTGCATCAACTCCATATCAGTTTCATTCACCACGGCCTCGCCGCGCGAAAGTTGCCAACCAATCAGTTCCACGGGAAGTCCGCTCCGCATCACGATGCGGGCGGCCTCCGGGTCCACCCATACGTTGTATTCCGCTGCCGGGGTCACATTCCCTTCACAGCATGGAGCGCCTCCCATGACCACGCAGCGGCTGATCTTCGTAGCGATCGATGGTTTCCTGGCCAAAGCGACAGCAATATTTGTGAGCGGCCCGAGCGTAACAAGCACAAGTCCAGGGTTAGCTTCGATCGTAGTAATGATTGCGTCGACCGCATGCACTTTTTCCGGTAAACGACCAGGCGTCGGATAGTCGTGACCTCCGAACCCGTCGCGTCCATGAAACCACGTTGCACTGGTATACGCGCGAAGCAGAGGTTTTTTCGCGCCAACATAGACCGGAACCTCCGCTGCACACAGTTCAATCGCATAGAGCGCGTTGCGGGTGGCCTGCCGCACATTAACATTTCCCGCGACCATCGTAATCGCGGCCACGCGGACGTCCGGGGCGCGTAAAGCCATAATAAGAGCAACGGCATCGTCGGAAGCCGTATCGGTGTCGATCAGAAAAGTGCGCGGCACGCGCGTAGGATATCAGACCATCGCCCAAACGTCTTTCTGCTGGCCTGCAATACTTGTCGAGTGGAAGAAAGAAGAGTACAGTTACACATTTTCCAGCCGCTACAAAAGCTGCACAACGCAAAAGGAGAAACGATTGTTCACACCCTCGAGTCTGGGTATTGCGCTGTTGATGATGATTACGAGCGCGGTTTGCTGGGGATCATGGGCAAATACATATAAAGGCGTCAAGGGCTATCGTTTCGAACTCTTCTACTGGGACTATGCGGTGGGTATTTTCCTGATCTCCGCCGTGCTCGCTCTCACGATGGGAAGCGCGGGCCACGACTCCTCCAGCTTTCTCAATAATGTCAGCGCCGCGGATACTTCGAACATCGTGAACGCGCTCATTGGAGGAGCGCTGTTCAACCTTGCGAATCTGTTGCTGGTGGCTGCGATCGACATGGCCGGACTCGCCGTGGCCTTTCCCATTTCAATCGGCATTGCGCTGGTGGTCGGAACGGTGTTGAGCTATGTGCTGCAGCCGAGAGGGAACGCCGCTTCCCTGGCTCTGGGTGTCGCGTGCGCGTTTATCGCGGTTCTTCTGGATGGCAAAGCTTATGGCTGTCTCGCGGCTGCAGGACGCTCTGTCTCAAAGAAGAGCTTGATCACATGCGTTGTGTCCGGCGTTCTGATGGGCCTGTGGGCCCCGTTCATGACGCACGCGATGACCCGCGGTAACAGCCTTGGACCCTATAGTGCTGCTGTTTTTCTCACCCTTGGAGCGTTGCTCTCGTGTTTGATCTGGAACATTTATTTTATGAAACATCCGCTGGTGGGAGAGCCGGTCAGCTTTGGCGGATTTTTCACCGGACCGGTCTCAGGTCATCTGCTGGGGCTTTTCGGGGGATGCATCTGGGGCGTGGGCACAGTCTTCAATCTGGTCGCCGCCAGCTTTACCGGGGTTGCGATTTCCTATGCGATTGGCCAGAGCGCTCCGATGGTTGCAGCGCTCTGGGGAATTCTGGTATGGAAAGAATTTGCGAACTCAGGACCTCGTGCAAAAACTTATCTTGGCCTGATGTTCGTCTTTTATGGGCTGGCGATTTTCCTGGTGGCTCGAGCAAACGGCTAGGCGCGTCTACTTTCCTCGGACGCGGCTCACAAACATTTGCAGGAACCGGTCGGCGTCAGAGGCCATACAAACTCGCGCATTCGGCTTTAGCGGAATGACCCCTTCGATTTCGTAGTGATCTCCGCGGAGCACATTATTCTCGTCGGAGCCCATGCGATTGGCTACCGTTTCTCCGCGGGTAAACTCGCCTTTCGTCTCTACGTCCACGTGCATTTCTCTGAGCGTGCCCAGAGTCGGATCCAGAGCGATGCCCACGGCCAGCGGATCATACATAGCCGCACCGCTGTACCCGCTTTTCTCGCTGCGGGTCAAATAGAAGTCCGCGATCTTCGCAATAAAATCGCTCTGCGGCCCATGGGACGACTGAAGGTCCGCTAGATATTTTCTTGTAATGAGCGTTCGCTCGCCCACGTCGGAGCCAACCATCGTCACCATCCAACCGGCGTTGAATACGATCTGTGCGGCTTCGGGATCGTTATAAATATTCGCTTCGGCTGCTCCATTCACGTTCCCGCCCGTGATCGAGCCGCCCATGATGACAATATCTTTAGCCAAAAAAGCAATGGAAGGATCCTTCGAAACCGCTAGCGCAATATTAGTCAGGGGCCCTACCGGAATCAGCGTGATCTCGTGCGGATATTTATGGACAAGTTCAATGATGAGATCTGGGCCGAACCGTGCGTCTGCCTTGCATTGCGAGGCCGGCAACTCAACATCTGCCAATCCGTTCTTTCCGTGCCAAAACTGCGCTGTAATCAACTTCTGATTCAGCGGATGTTGTGCACCTCCGGCGACCGTTATATCGCAGCGCCCGGCCAACGAAACAATCTTTAATGCATTTTCCAATCCTTGTCGCCCATCTACATTGCCCGGCACAACCGTCAGCGCCTCGATCTTGAGCTCGGGAGAGTTCAAAGCCAGGATGATTGCCATGGCATCGTCCGTACCCGGATCGGTGTCGATGATCACCCGCTTGGGCGAAGTTTGCGCAAACAAGGTTGTGACCAGAGAAGAAACGACGAGCGTTATCAGGATCGCCGCTATCCACAATTGCTTCACAGGAAACATATCCTTTCGAAGGCCAATGAGATGATTTTCTAGAGCAGCATGCCTGCGATGGAGGCCGACATCAGATTTGCCATGGTGCCCGCAAGCATCGCGCGAATGCCGAGTCTTGCCAGTTCGCTTTTCTTGTTCGGAGCGAGCGCGCCGATCCCGCCAATCTGGATTCCGATAGAGCTGAGATTCGCGAAGCCGCAAAGGGCAAATGTGGCAATGGTGAATGAGCGGGGATCGAGCGCCGCCTTCATCGGCCCCAGCAGGGAAAACGCCACCAGTTCATTCAGCACCATGCGTGTGCCCAGCAGAGTTCCAATCACGCCGCAGTCGTGCCAAGGAACGCCGATTACCCAGGCAACCGGAGCGAAAAGAGTCCCGAAAATCTTCTCCAGACTTTCTGGAACCCAAGCTACCCAGTGATGGATTCCTCCAAGAAGGCCGTCCGCCAGTGCGATCAGTGCCAGGAACGCGATGAGCATGGCCGCAATGTTCAAAGCCATATGCAGTCCGTCGGTCGTTCCCCGGGCGATTGAGCCGAGCAGATTCTCTTCCTTTTCGGTTCGTTCTTCGTTTTCAGGCATGACAACTCGTCCTGCGGTTCTCGGCTGCTCAGTTTCTGGAACGAGCATCTTCGCCATTAACAGCGTTCCTGGCGCGGTCATGATCACTGCGCTCAACAAGTGTTTGGGCTCAATACCAAATGCGATGTAGGCCGCCATGATTCCGCCGGAGACATGCGCCATCCCACTCGTCATCACGGTCATGAGCTCCGATCGCGTCAGATCAGGCAGAAACGGCCGGATGGTCACCGGCGCTTCGGTTTGCCCCATAAAAATGCTGGCCGCAATATTGAGCGACTCTGCGCCGCTCGCGCCCATCACCGTGGTCATAACCCACGCGGCGATCTTAATGATGAACTGCATGATGCCGAAGTGATAGAGCACGGCAAAAAACGCGCAGATGAAGATGATGGTCGGCAGTACCTGAAAAGCGAAATAAAAGCCGAGATGGGAGCTTTGTTTTCCCAGATCGCCGAAAACAAACTGCGAGCCGACATAAGAGTAGCTGAGCAAGCGACTGACTGCGTCGCCGGCTCGCTGGAAAATTCGCCGCCCGGCGTCGATTCTCAATACACAGACTGCAAAGGCGAATTGCAGGCCCAAGCCCCACACCACAGTTTTCAGGCGAATGGCCTTCCGATTGGTCGAAAAAGCATAGGCCAGGGCGAGCATGGTCAAGAGGCCGAGGATTCCAGTGAAGCGTCCCATTCAGTTTTTCTCTCCGGCTTTTCCGATCACTCGATGGATCAACGGCCTTTTCTCGTGCGGGGGCGAATCATCAATCTGATAGCTCGCTTCGAGCAGTCGTTTGGCACCAGCCGCGCGGACTTCCGCATTGTAGTGAATCGTGGCCAACTTTTCGCCTACAGAAACGGTATCACCCACTTTCTTGTGAAGCACGATCCCCACCGCGGGATCTACAGAGTCCTCCTTGCGTTCGCGGCCACCTCCCAGAATCACACATGCGGTTCCAACCTGCTCGCACTGCACAGATGTCAGATAGCCGGCTCTGGGGCTGGAAAGCGTCATCGTGTATCGAGCTTGTGGAAGCTTTTTCGGATCGTCAATCGATCGCGCGTCTCCGCCTTGCAATTCCACCATACGGCGAAACGTTTCGAGCGCCTTTCCGGAAGCGATCAGCTGCTCACTCCGCTTCTTTCCTTCTTCCACCGAGTCAGCCACCCCTCCCAGATACAACATCCAACCCGCCAGTTCGATGCTCAGTTGGCGCAAATCCTCTGGACCCTCGCCGCGCAACACTTCCACAACTTCGGTGACTTCAAGTGCGTTCCCAATCATGGATCCCAACGGCTGATCCATATCGGTGATGAGCGCCACCACCTTTTTGCCCATGCGTTCGCCGGTTTCCACCATTAGGTCAGCAAGGAATGCAGCGTCTTCTTCACTTTTCATGAACGCCCCGGACCCGGTTTTCACATCGAGCACCAGTGCGTCGATGCCCTCCGCAAGTTTCTTGCTCATGATGGACGCGCAAATCAGGTAAGGGCTTTCCACTGTTCCGGTCACGTCGCGCAGCGCGTAGAGCTTGCGATCGGCAGGAGCGATCTCCGCGGTCTGGCCGATCATGGCGCAACCGCAGGCTTCAAGCACGCGCCGGAATTCGCCCACCGGAAGGTTTACGTTGAAACCAGGAATCGCCTCAAGCTTGTCGAGCGTTCCTCCCGTATGACCCAGTCCGCGGCCGCTGATCATTGGAACCACTACGCCCGCAGCGGCGGCAAGCGGCGCGAGCACGAGGGAAGTCTTGTCGCCCACTCCGCCCGTCGAGTGCTTGTCAACTTTCCTCGCCGCCAGTGACGTGAGAGTGAGCACTTCGCCCGAGTGCAGCATGGCATCGGTCAGAGCGGCGGTCTCGGCACGCGTCATGCCGCGCCAGACAACTGCCATCAGCCACGCCGAAACTTGATAGTCGGGAATCTCACCGCGAGTATACGAGTCTACGAGGTAATCGATTTCGCTTCGGGACAACTCGCCGCCATCCCGCTTCTTACGGATCACATCGATGGCACGAGGACTTTGCGTCGAGGGATGGGTTGGATTCACTGTAAGCGGAATCCTTCCGGAAGCAGTTCGGTGATGTGAGCCTGTTTCGGCCCCTTAACTCCCTGAAAGAAGATTGTCGCATCGGGGCCGAATTCGTAAATCACTTGACGGCAAGCCCCGCACGGCGAACACGGCAACCCCTGATCGTTCACTACGGATACGGCGCGGATCTCGATCGTAGGACCAAGTTGCGCCACGGCAGAAAAAATCGCCGTGCGCTCCGCGCAATTCGTCATCCCGTAGGAAGCATTTTCCACATTACAGCCGGAAAAGATCTTGCCGTTCGACAGCAGAATCGCGGCACCCACCCGGAAATTCGAATAGGGCGCGTGTGCGTTCTTCATTACTTTCGTGGCGGCCTGCAGCAGTTTCGCCGGCACGATAGCGGGCTTGGTTTTCTTGCGCATCATCGAATCTTGCGGCTGGCGAGAAATCGAACGTCATTGTAAACCCTACCGACTAAGTTCAGTTTTTTCGTTGGTGGCGCATGGCGATTAAAGCGGAATTGCTTTTGTTCCGAGTCGGAGCTAGCATACATTCGTTATTTTTCTCCGCCCGGCATCTTGGCTTTAAATCATGCCAGTCTCAGTTCGATCTCTCGTTCTTTATCAAGGAGGATGTTATGGGCATCGCAGTGTCGCCGCAGATCCATCCGCAGGTCGCGGATTTCATCGACAAACCCCGCAAACTGTTGATCAACGGCAAATGGGTAAACTCCATTTCCGGGAAAACTTTCCCAACTTACAATCCTGCCACCGGTGAAGTGCTGGCGCAGGTCGCAGAAGGCGATCGTGAAGATATCGAGCAGGCGGTGAGGGCCGCTCGAAAGGCCTTCGACCATGGCCCGTGGCGCCGGATGACAGCCTCCGAGCGCGGACGCCTGATCTGGAAACTCGCTGATTTACTGGAGGCGCATACCGAGGAATTCGGCTATCTGGAAAGTCTCGACAATGGCAAGCCTCTCGAAATCGCAAAGGCAGCCGATGTTCCGCTGGCCGTGGATTTATTTCGCTATATGGCGGGATGGGCCACGAAAATCGAAGGCAACACCATTCCGATTTCCGTTCCTTACACGCCGGGTGCAAAGTATCTCGCTTACACGCTCCGCGAACCGGTCGGAGTCGCCGGGCAGATTATCCCTTGGAATTTCCCTCTGCTGATGGCCGCGTGGAAGCTTGGACCAGCTCTGGCTTGCGGCTGCACGGTTGTGCTGAAGCCTGCGGAGCAAACGCCGCTTTCAGCGCTGCGACTCGGCGAACTCATCATGGACGCCGGCTTCCCCGAAGGCGTGGTGAATATTGTTCCGGGTTATGGCGAGACCGCAGGTGCAGCCTTAGCCGCTCACCCGGACGTGGATAAAATCGCTTTTACTGGTTCTACCGAGGTTGGCAAGTTGATCGTCCACGCCGCCACGGGCAACCTGAAGAAGGTTTCGCTGGAACTCGGGGGTAAATCGCCGAACGTCGTATTCAAAGATGCCGATCTCGAATCTGCCATCCCCGGCGCAGCGAGTGCCATTTTCTTCAATCACGGCCAGTGCTGCTGTGCAGGATCGCGCCTCTACGTCGAGAAGCCGATCTTTGACAAAGTTGTGGAAGGCGTTGCCGACTATGCGAAGAAAATCACGGTAGGCTCAGGTCTTGATCCAAAGACGCAGATGGGTCCACTGGTTTCGCAGGAACAGTTAAGCAGAGTCTGCGGCTATCTGGAGGCTGGTTTTTCCGAAGGTGCGACGGCCCTCACTGGCGGTCACAAGAAGGGCGACAAAGGCTATTTTGTTGAGCCCACCGTTCTCGTGAATACGCGGGAGGACATGAAAGTGGTGCAGGAAGAAATTTTCGGACCGGTCGTGGCAGCAATGTCGTTCAGCGATCCCGAGGAAATTCTGCCCCGCGCTAACGACAGTGAATATGGCCTGGCCGCCGCCGTCTGGACGCGGGATATCGGCAAGGCCCATCGCACTGCCGAATATCTGCGCGCAGGTACGGTGTGGATCAATTGCTATAACATCTTCGACGCGGCGCTGCCATTCGGTGGCTACAAGCAATCCGGATGGGGCCGCGAGATGGGGCATGACGCCCTTAGCCTGTACACGCAGACCAAGGCGATTTGCTCCAAAATCGCTTGAAGTTCAAAATAAAACAGGACGGCGGAGTTAACCGCCGTCCTGCTTTTTCCACCCTTCCTTTCGGTCTATTTCTCCATCAAAAGCACCTTTTCCGTATCATCAATCTCAGTCAATTTGACCTCGATCACTTCATTCATCGTCGTTTGCACATTACGGCCGACGAAGCTCGCCTCGACTGGCAATTCACGATGTCCGCGGTCAATGAGCACACACAATTGTACCCGTCTGGGTCGACCGTGCGAAAACAGCGCGTCCATTGCCGCGCGCACCGTTCGCCCTGTGAACAGCACATCGTCGACCAGAACGATGTTCTTGTCCTCAATCGAAAATCCGATTTCTCCTTCTTGAACGACCGGCTTCGGTCCGAGCGTCGATAAATCGTCGCGATAAAAAGTGATGTCCAGCGTGCCCACCGGAACGTCGACACTGTCGATGCGGGCTATGATTTTTCCCAAGCGCTCCGCGATGGGCACACCCCGGCGCCGAATTCCGATCAACCCCAGACCCTTGACGCCGTCATTCTTCTCGACAATTTCGTACGCTAGACGCACCAGCGTGCGCTCGATTTCCGATGCTGACATCAATTGTGCTTTCTGTCGCAGAGTTGGCTTGCGGGCAAGCGTTTTCGTATTCATCGTGAAATGTGCCTCAGGAATTTATCTTTGCTACCAATAAGCTAGATTCACTTTAGTGGCATCCGGGCAGATCTGCAAGGAGGCAGAAGCATCAAACTCCGGTAGGTTCGGTGGGAATCATGCCTTCCGCAAGAGGGGGCTGAACAATTTTGAATCCAGCATATCTAACGGACACCGTGTTGGTCAGAACGCTGGTGTCATTTTGCAGGGCTCGTAGGCTGATCTCGTGAGGCGCGGCCACCATTCCCTCCGCCGGCAGAATTCCGATGGCCTGGTTTCGCCCTCCTGCCTTTGCGCGGTACAGTGCAGTGTCTGCGAGTTCAATCGTCTCTTCCGCGCATAGCGCCTCATACGCGTGGCGACTCCACGGGAAAGGGGCCCACCCTACCGAACAGGTCTTCCGCACACACACGCCCTGCCCCAGATCAAAAACCTCCGACGCCATCACATCCAGAATACGATCACAGAACGCAGGCGTCCCGGAGGGGTCGGCAGAACGGGACATGATCAAAAACTCCTCTCCTCCCCACCGCACCAGGACATCGGATTTTCTCACAACCCGGCTCAGGCGCTCTGCCACCAGTTGCAGCAGGCGATCGCCCGCGGGATGACCATGCAAATCGTTGACTTCTTTGAAGAAGTCCATGTCTACCATGAGAAATACAAGGTCACGGTGGTCCATCTTTCGAATGTCGCTGCCCTGGGCCCGTTCGTAGTTTCGCAGAACCTGGCCCGCTTCGGCCGTCAGAATTTCTTCGAGATAGCGCCGGTTCCACACACCGGTCAGCGGATCTGTGTAAGAGATCTCCTGGAGTTCAAGATTCTTACGCTGCAGTTCCAGGCTGTGCCACCGCAGAGATTGTTCTTTGCTCTCCAGTTCGTCTTTCAACTTGCACGTTTCATCAAGGTTATGCCGTGACAAGCGCAACAAATGAAGCAACTCGCGGTCCATCCAATGCTGCTTGAGGAATACTAGCGTTCCCATCAGCATCATTGCTGCAGCTGTGAGCAACAGCCTGTAGGAGCGCATGCTGGGCGTGCCTGCTCCGCTGAGCTCGGCCCACGCCACCATAAGCGGCGTCGAAAATACCGCCAGCATCGCGAGTCGCGCTGTCCACATGCTGTGCTCGCCCTGAGGTGCCTCATCCGCAGTCTGTATGGTCGAACATTCGCGAGCCTCAAGACCTACTACCGCGAACCAAGTCATGGCAGCGACCAGGGGAACGTCGTACAGACTGCCCGTGTAGTACCGATGGAAATCGATCGCTACGCTGGCGAAGATCGAGCCCACACTGTACAGCAACGCGGCTTTAAGAAATTGTCCATAGATCATGTGCCAGGAGCCTTGGCTGCGCTTCCAAACCAGGTATGTGCCCACGATCAGCACAATCTGTTCGCCAGCATAAAGCAGATCGAAGCTGCGACCATACACCTCTTCGTTCGGCGAAACATATTGCCAAGGAATCACGATAAACAGATACAAATAAAGCCACCACGTCAACAGAAGAAAGAAATCCAGCGATCCCAGCCAGAGCGAATGGTTGTTCCGTTTCACGTGGGGCTGCACCGCCAATGCCGCCATCATAGGAACGATATGCAGAAATAGAACCACGTCTGCCACGAATGGGTTGGGTACTTCTTGGCGCAGAAATACCTCGAAGTAGCTCCAGAGGATCTGCGTACAAAGCCACATTCCGCAACCCGCCGCCAGGAGACACCAAAAGAGCTGCTCTTTCTTGTCGCGAGTTCTAATATTGGAAAGGATGGCAAGCGTTGCGCACATAAGCACGAAACACTGTGTAAGGTCCCCGAAGGCAGTTAATGCGATGCCGCGAGTGGCCAGCAGCGACACGATGGCATGCACGCATACGACAGCGCACAACAGCACCGTCCACTTGCCTGGTGTTCGCCTCGAGATCAATTCCACTTCAAAAGTGTATGGTCATGTCCCGGTCCCATTCTCATTACGGAAGTAATCGACGAAGCGCTGAAAGTAGCGTCACCGGCAGTTTCTAGCCAGTCGCCGCCGTGAATCGTTCAGCAAACCGGAAGACATCCTGATAAGAGTTGTACAAGGGCACGGGCGCGACGCGGAAGGTATCCGGTTCCCTCCAATCCCCCACAATTCCTTCCCGAGCTAATCCTTCGCAAAGGCCCCGTCCATTAGAGGGGACTCGAATGGAGAGTTGCGCGCCACGCCGCCCTTCCTCACGCGGTGTGATGATCGGGAAGTTAGGAGATAGGTCTCGACTTAGCAAGAACTCCAGGTAGCCGGTTAACGAAATGCTCTTGGCCCGTAAATGTTCGATGCCAGCAGCGTGGAATACATCCATCGAAGCGCGCAGCACAGCCATGCTCACAATCGTCGGATTGCTCAACTGCCAACCCTCCGCGCCCTCCATCGCGGTAAAGGTCGGACCCATCTGAAAACGCGAGGCCTCGTCGTGTCCCCACCATCCCGCGAAGCGCGGCAAATCCAGGGATCGGGCATGGCGCTCATGAACAAAACAGCCACCAACGCACCCCGGGCCCCCATTCAGATATTTGTAGCTGCACCACACCGCGAAGTCCGGGCCCCACTCATGAAGTTGCAATTGCAGGTTGCCCGCTGCATGGGCCAGATCAAAGCCGACCAAGCATCCCCGGGCGTGGCCTGCCCGCGTAATCCTTGCCATATCGAACGCCTGACCCGTTGCGTAATTTACTCCTCCCAGCATGATCAGCGCGATCTCATCCCCTGCACGTTCAATCAAGTTTCCAATTTCTTCATCGCGCACACAAGACTCGCCCAGCAACGGACTTAATTCAATCAATGACGTCTCCGGATCGAAGCCGTGGAAGCCAATCTGCGACTTCACTGCATACTGATCGGAAGGGAAGGCGCCGCGCTCAATTAAAATTTTGTGCCGCCCAGGCGTTGGACGGTAGAACGACACCATCATCAGGTGAAGGTTTACCGTGAGCGAATTCATCACCACAACTTCAACGGGTTTGGCTCCGATCAGTGCCGCGGTTTGTTCCCCTAGCAGTTTGTGGTACGGCATCCACGGGTTCTGAGCGCGGAAATGAGCGTCAACGCCCAGCTCCGCCCAATCTTTTAGCTCCTGCTCGATATAGGATGCCGCAGACTTCGGCTGCAGTCCGAGCGAGTGGCCGCAGAGATACACGCAATCAGTCCCCGCATGTTTAGGCAAAAAGAACCGCTCGCGGTAGCCTCTCAGCGGATCGCATTCGTCCATCGCAATCGCAAAATCCTCGCCCGTTTGAAACTCGATCACGGTCGAAGCTCCAAAGGAGTGAGATCGCGACGAATCAATTCCTCCGCTTGGTCCCAGTCGAGATTCTCCACTCGTTCAATACCCGCACAGAGTTCAGCCAAAATTCGGTCCTGCACTGCACCGCGCGTCAAAGCCACGGAGTAAGGGATGCGATGAAAGGTTACCATGGCATACTTCGGGACAAAAAGGTTTGGATACTTTGCTTCCAACGCCAACTCCACTTTTTTCCGAAACAGAAACCGCGCGTCCGCCACCCGATCCCGCATCTCAATAAAATTTTCGATCGCCATGTCCGCAATCGCGTCGGTATTGATCTTGCGCTCTTTCTCGAACCGTTCGAAAACTCCTGGCCAGTCTGCACCGTGCCGGTCGGTCAACTCGACCAGAACCGTACAGTCTTCAAATCCACAGTTCAGTCCCTGGCCGAAGAAGGGAACGATGGCATGAGCGGCATCTCCGAGAAGCAACGACTTTCCCTCTACGTGCCAGGGAGAGCACTTGACGGTGACCATCGAGCCCGTAGGATTAGCCGCATAGTTGCTCGCGAGCTGCGGCATCAGCCGAAGCGCGTCAGGAAATCGGTCTTCGAAAAAACGTACTACGTCGGAAGGCGTGCACAGGCTGGCAAAACTGTCCGCTCCCTCAAACGGCAGAAACAGAATGCAGGCGAAAGTGCCATCGACATTCGGCAACGCGATCAGCATATGATTGCCCCGCGGCCAGATGTGCAGGCCGTTCGTCTCCAGCAGATGCTCTCCGTGAAACCCAGCCGGAATCGTCAACTCCTTATAGCCGTAGTCGAGATGCACTTGTGAAAAGTTGAAGCGGCCCAACTTCAGCATCTCCGTCCGAATCGCCGATGCGGAACCGTCGCATCCGATCACCACCTCAGCTCTTCGAGTCACATCCTCGCCAGATTCCTCATTGCGCAATCGAAGCTCTCCGGCATTCGCATCGTATCCCGTACAGCGCTGGTTAAAGTGGATCGCCACCCCTTGTTCCTCCGCGGCATTCATGAGTGCGATGTTCAGCTCCGCTCGCGAAATCGAATTGATGACCTCGCTTTCATCCTTTCCATACGGTTGAAACGTAAGTTCACCGGCAATCGAATGCATCATCCGACCCTTCATCGGAATGATGATGGATCGCATGTGTTCCCACAATCCGGCCTGCTGCAGTGCGTGGATGCCTCGGGTTGAAACAGCGAGATTGATAGATCGTCCCGCACTCATGCGCACCCGCCGCATATCCGGACGCCGCTCGTAGATCTCGACTGCAAATCCGCGTTGCCTCAGAAGAATAGCCAGAAGGGGACCGTTGAGGCCGGCGCCGATCAGCGTCACTTTTTCTGTGGCGGATTTCATACCCGATAGACTTAGTAAGTTCAACGTGCGAAATGAGACATAGCGGAGTTTTACTCGGTCAGCAACGTCCTGGCTTCCCACAACTCCGGGAAGAATTTCTTATCGAGTGTGAGCTTCAAATAAGACGCTCCCGCGCTTCCCCCGGTTCCCATTCGGATGCCGATGATGCGCTCAACCAGTTGGATGTGTCGCAACCGCCAGCTCACCACCAGCTCGTCGAACTCGGTCAATCGTTCGCAGACGTCGATCCAATCCCGGTGATGGTGCTCATCTTTATAAAGTGCGTGAACCGCCTGCGCACGAGCCTCGAACCGCTCCCGTTCGGTTGTGCCGTCAGCTGCCGGAGACAGCATGCCCATCGACTGCAGCGCTACAAAGAAAACATCGTGCAAGGAAGGTTCCTCCAGGCGGCGCTTCAGACTTGCATATGCTTCCGGAGTAGGTCTGTGATAGCGCAGCATCTTCTCGTCCTTCAGGCCGCAGAGGAACTCAATCTCCCGAAATTGCTCGGACTGGAATCCGCTTGCCGGTTCCAGAAGCCCACGAAAAGCGAGAAAATGTGTGGGCAGCATGGTCTCCAGAATCGTGAACTGCTCCACCAAGACCCGTGTGATCTCCGTACAGCGCCGTAACAGGCGCGCTGCCTCGTAAACTTTGTCATGGGATTCTGGGGCGGCCCCAGCTTTTCGCAGATTTGCCACCACCGCATCGAGATCATGCAGCAGCTCTTTGAACCACAGTTCATAAGTCTGATGCACAAGGATGAATAACAATTCGTCGTGATGAGGTGGCGAAGATTGTGGCTGCTGCAAATCAAGTAGTTCAGGAACCTTCAGATAGGAACTATAGGTGCGTTGCCCAGGCTCGGGCGCCAGCGGTGCCGTGCCCGATTCTCTACCTTCTCCCGGTTGCGGCCCAGCTTCAAGTTTCAAGAACCGCGCTGCGTTGCCGCTCAGCAGCTTCACCTTCGTATGCTGCGGTAAGTTGCTCTGGCGGATGAGCGATCCGACGCGCTCCTCACCCAACGGAAAAGGATAGTCCGACCCAAGCATTACCCGATCCGTTCCCATTGTTGCCACGAGGAACTGCAGCGTGCGCTGGTCGAACACCGCGGAATCCGTACAGAAGCGGTTGAGGTAGTAGCTCGGCGGATGTTGGCAGTCGCCATGCGCAACTGGATGATGATGCCATGCATTTTCCAGTCGTCCCAACAGGAATGCGAAGCTTCCGCCGCCATGCGCAAAACAAATGCGAAGGGCGCTCGGCAATCGGTCGAATGCCCCGCTCAAGATCAACGCGACCACTGAAAGTTGGGTTTCCGCGGGCATGCCGACTGTCCACGGCATCATGTATTTCGGCATCCGCTCGTGCCCGAACATATCCCAGGGATGGACCAACACGGCGGCGTTTTCATCGGCACAGTGCTGCAGGAATGTCACAACGCCAGGATCATCCAGATTTCTGTTATCCACGTGGTTGCCAATCTGCACGCCCAAATGCCCGGCCTTCATGCATCGAGTAAGCTCCTTGCATGCGGCGTCCACATCTTGCAGCGGCACTTGGCAAAAAGACTTCAGCCTGCCCTTTCCGCGACTGCAAAGCTCGAGCGCTGCGTCATTGAACAATTGAGCACAGTCAAGTGCGTGCTCCACCAGACGTTCATACGCGAACAAGACAGGCGTGGCAGAGATGACTTGAACGTCGATCCCGTCTCGATCCATTTCGCGCAGTCGAACGTCCGGATCCCAACACGCCGAATCAATATGGCGGAAGAATCGATCTCCCACCATGATGTCTGCCTTTCCCGGTTCGGTGTGCTTAATCCAAGGCCAGTTCGGCGTGCCGTAACGTGCCGCCAAATCAGGCCATGAACTGGGGAAGAAATGGTTATGGATGTCGATGACTTGCATTCTTTATCTGCCCGGATGAATCGTGCCGCAGTGCTTGCATTTGCGCCGGCTCTCGTGGCCGTAAAACTGTTCAAATATAGGTGGCAGATCTTTCACGATACTCTTCAACTTCACCTCGGCGCGGTAGACCAGTTGATGGCAGTTCGGGCAGTACCATTCAAATGCGTCCAGTGAATCCTCCGGGGGCCTCGGCACTTCGATAACTACGCCAATCGTATCGGCTGGTCTTTGCGGCGAGTGGCGCATGTGTTTGGGCAGAAGAAATATCTCGCCCTCTTTGATCGGTATTTCCAAAGGAGGTTTGCCAGGAGTCTCGATAACCCTGAGAACCATGGCGCCCTTTAGTTGGTAGAAAAATTCCTCCGTGGGATCGTCATGATAATCGCGCCGCTGATTTGGCCCGCCTACGACGGTCACCATCATTTCGCCATCCTCCCAAACCTGAGCGTTTCCCACCGGAGGCTTGAGCTTCTCTTTGTTCTCTTCGATCCATGACTGAAAGTTGAAAGCCTTCAGGCTTTTTATCGATGCCATCGCGTCTCCTACAATCGCTGCGGTTGGTAAGCCGTGGCTCTGATCTCAATCAGCAAATGCGGGTGCGGCAATTGATGGACGGCGACCGTGGTTCTAGCCGGCCCTTCGCATCCGAAGAATTCGCCATATATTTCGTTGTAGCCCGCAAAGTCGTTCATATTCACCAGATACGTCGAGATCTCGACCACATCTTTCAGCTCTGCTCCTGCGCTCTGCAGGATATCGCGAATATTGTCGATCACCGCGCGGGTTTGCTCGCGGATGTCGAGCCGCGTGGTACCGAGCGAATCGACTTCCGCACCTGCGATCGTATTATCAGCACGGCGTGCGCTCGTTCCGGAGACGAACAGGAAATCTCCGGCTCGTTTGACGTGCGGATATTTCCCTCGGGGTGTCGCCTTGCCCTCGACAACTTTGCTCTGGGTCGTATTCATTGCTCGAGTTAATTCATCGCTTCGCCGTTGCATATTCCGTGCCGCCGAACGCCTCAGAGCCGGATGCAAATATTATTCAGCTCAGAATAAAAATTCAGTGAATGCATTCCGCCCTCGCGGCCAATGCCAGAAAGCCCCGCTCCACCAAACGGCGTTCGCAGGTCTCGTAGAAACCAGCAATTCACCCACGTGATGCCCACATTCATTTGCTGTGCAACCCGATGACCGCGTTTTAAATCGCCGGTCCAGACCGAAGCCGCGAGTCCGTAGTTCGTATCATTGGCCAGTGCAACTGCCTCTTGTTCGGAATCAAAAGACGCGACGTGACACACCGGGCCAAAGATTTCTTCCTTTACACAACGAGCCGTCTCAGGCAGTCCAGTATAGATGGTGGGTTGCACGTAAAAGCCATGGTCACGATGGTCACCGAACTCCGGAACCCCTCCGCCGGTGATTACCGTTGCCCCTTCTTCCAGCGCCAGCCGGAAATAGGAGAGCACTTTGTCGCGATGCTGTGCGGAAATCAGCGGACCCAGGTTGGTCTTTGCATCGGTGGGCCAGCCTGAATGCAAGCGCTCCGCTTTCTGCTTCAGCGCCTCGACAAATGCGCCGAAAATGCTGCGCTCCACGTAGATTCGCTCCGCGCACAAGCATACCTGGCCGGTATTAAGGAACACCGCCTCCGTTAACTCGCTCACTGCCCCTTCGAAGTCGCTATCTGCAAATACGATGGCCGCGTTCTTTCCACCGAGTTCAAACGAAATTGGTTTCACCGTGGGAGCTACCGCTTTCATGATGGCAGCTCCGGTTTTCGATTCTCCCGTAAACGTCACCGCATCCACATCAGGATGTTGCGTGAGAAACTCTCCTGCCGATGCCGGTCCGAATCCGTGAACCACGTTATAGACGCCATACGGAATCTCCGCGTCTTGCATCGCCTCGGCAAGCAGCGTTGCCGTGGCCGGAGTTTCCTCCGACGGCTTGACGACCACGGTGTTGCCGCAAGCCAAGGCTGGCGCGACTTTCCATGTGAGCAGGAGCAAGGGCAAATTCCACGGAGTGACGATTCCGACAACGCCCAGAGGTTTGCGAATCGCGTAATTCAAAGCCTTTGCGCCGTCCGGAGTTTCCGTCTGAAATGATTCCAGTCCTGCCATTCGTACGAGGTCAGCGAAGACGCGAAAATTCGCAGCGGCGCGAGGAACGTCCAGCCTTGATGCAAGAGAGACTGGCTTCCCGGTGTCCGAAACCTCGGCCTGCACGAAGCTGTCAAATCGTTTCTCGATTGCGTCTGCAACCTTGTGCAATCGCGCCGCCCGCTCGCGAACAGCGAGTCGTCCCCACTCCCCACGCAACGCTCGCCGAGCCGCATGTACGGCCTCATCCACCTGGGCTTCATCGGCTTCAATGACCTCGGCGATCACGGTTCCGTCCGCCGGATTCACATCCGCGAACTTCCTCGTCCCGGGCACGAAACGGCCGTCGATATAATTCTGGATTAAATTCACGAGATCTCCGGGCGGGCCTCCGCAATCGTAGCAGCACGGCGGGAAACCAAGCAATCCTGAGCGGAGCTAACCGTTGCGTGCTTGCAGATAACGCAGCGTCGCGTCATGCCAGGATGGCATTTCAATTCCCCAAGCCCGCAAACTATTTGGGGACAATACGGAATACGCCGGCCGGGGCGCTGGCCGCGCCATCTGCGCGCTACTCACAGGCCGCACGGATGTGGCAAGTCCTGCACTCTGCACAAGCTGTTGCGCTAAGTCGAACCACGTGCAATCTCCCGCATTGGTGACGTGCACAATTCCGCCTGCGGGCTGCCGGCATAATTGAGGAATTGCCCGCGCGAGATCGACCACATATGTGGGACAGCCCCGCTGGTCGTTGACCACATCCAGCGCCGGACGACCGGCGGCTAACTTCAAGATCGTGTCGGGAAAACATTTCCCGCCGACTCCAAACAACCACGACGTTCTGACAATGCAGCACTCCGGCATCAGCCCAAGCAGTTTGACTTCCGCCTCGGCCTTGCTTCGTCCGTACACACTCTGCGGATTCCGTGGATCGTCGGTCTCGTAGGGCGTGGTCTTCTTTCCGTCGAAGACATAATCGGAACTTAGGAACAGCAACCGCGCTCCAACTTCTTGCGCCGCCACTGCGACGTTCATCGCACCATCGCGGTTCACAGCGTAAGCCAGATCCGGATTACTCTCACAGCCATCGACGTCGGTGTACGCCGCCGATAACACAATCCACTCCGGATTTGTGTCCTGGACAGCTTGCCGCACGCGCTTTGCATCGCGGACGTCGGCGTCGCGCGAGCTGAGACCAGTGACCGCATCCTTGCTCCATTCGCGCATGAGCGCTTGTCCGAGAAGACCGGACGCACCAAAAATTGAGACTCGCATGGGGATTATTCGAAGGTGTCTGCGTCTCGCAACGCCACGCCCCGCTGATCTTTTGCCGAGACCACTGGTTCACTGTGCAAGTCCCAGCCTATATTCAATTTGGGGTCATTCCATAGAAGTGTGCGTTCGTATTCAGGGGCGTAAAAATCCGTCGCCTTGTAGAGCACTTGAGCTTTTTCCGAAAGCACGAGGAACCCGTGCGCGAACCCCGCCGGGATCCAAAGCATTCGATGGTTCTCGCCTGACAACCGCACCCCTTCCCAACGTCCGAAGCTCGCGGACCTCCGACGCAGATCGACGGCAACATCCAGGATCTCCCCTTCCGCGACACGAACAAGTTTTGCTTGCGGATGGTTCACCTGATAATGCAGTCCCCGCAAAACATTTCGGGACGAGGACGAGTGATTGTCCTGCACAAAATTCTCGACAATCCCCACATTCGCCATGCATCGCTGGTTGTAGCTTTCAAAGAAAAATCCACGCTCATCGCAAAACACACGCGGTTCGAGGATGTAAACTCCGGGCAGCGAAGTGGCAATTTTCGTGAGAGGCTCCATGGCTGTACGGGTTCTGTCCACTCCCTTCATCAGAACACTTTCTCGCGCAGCAATTGCAGAAGGTAAACTCCGTAACTGTTGTTCTTCATCGAATTTCCGCTTTTCTCGACCTGCTCTGCTGTGATGTATCCCGAGCGAAGCGCGATCTCTTCGGGGCACGCCACCATCAAGCCTTGTCTCTTCTCGATCGCCTGAATGTAGAGGGCTGCGTCCATCAACGATTCATGCGTTCCTGTGTCCAGCCAAGCCATTCCGCGGCCCATCACAACCACTTCCAATTGGTCGCGCTCAAGATATTCTTTGTTTACGTCTGTGATCTCCAGTTCGCCTCGCGGACTTGGTTTCAACGACTTCGCAATTCTCACGACTTGTTCATCATAAAAATAGAGCCCGGTTACCGCGTACCGCGATTTCGGCCGTGCGGGCTTCTCTTCGATGCTTAGAGCTTTTCCAGAGGCGTCGAATTCCACCACACCATACCGTTCGGGATCATGCACTCGATAGGCGAACACACGCGCGCCCTGAGTCTTGCCTGCAGCCTTGCGCAGGTCTTTGGCCAAGTCGTGCCCATAAAAAATATTGTCGCCCAATACCAGCGCGCAGGCGCTGTTGGCTAGAAAAGTTTCGCCTACCAAGAAAGCCTGCGCAATTCCTTCGGGCTTAGGCTGGACTTTGTATTGCAGTTCGATTCCGAATTGGCTTCCGTCTCCAAGTAGCGCCTGAAACTTACTTACATCCTCGGGAGTGGTGATAAGCAGAATTTCGCGGATCCCCGCCAGCATCAGGGTGCACAGCGGGTAATAGATCATCGGCTTGTTGTAGACCGGGAGCAGACTTTTCCCCATGGCGTGAGTCACAGGATACAAGCGCGTTCCCGACCCACCCGCCAGAATGAGTCCTTTGTAGTTGGTTTTGCTCGACACGTGCATTTTTGGAATGGTCGTCCCTAAGAACACATTCACGAAGAATATTGAGTTTCAATCCATTGGCGATAGCTGCCGGTGGTTACGCCCCGGATCCATTCTTCATTGCCCAGATACCATTTCACGGTTTTGCCGATTCCACTCTCAAAGGTTTCGCGGGGACGCCAACCGAGTTCCCGTTCAATCTTAGTTGCATCCATTGCATAACGCCGGTCGTGCCCTGGACGATCCTTTACAAACGTGATCAGATCGCGCCGTGAAGAGCCCCGAGTCCCTGCCATTTCGTCCACCATATCGCAAATTGTCTCGACGATGTCGAGGTTCCGTTTCTCGTTCCAACCTCCTATGTTATAGGTTTGCCCCACCTTGCCTTGCTTCAACACGGTGGCGATTGCTTCGCAATGGTCCTCTACATAAAGCCAGTCCCGAACGTTCTTGCCGTCCCCATACACAGGCAGAGGCTTCGAGTTGAGTGCGTTCAGGATCATCAGCGGTATTAGTTTTTCAGGAAATTGAAAGCGCCCATAGTTGTTGGAACAATTTGTGGTAAGTGTAGGCAGACCGTAGGTGTGATGGTAGGCACGCACCAGATGGTCCGATGCGGCCTTGGATGCGGCATACGGACTATTCGGAGCGTAAGCAGTCGTTTCGGAGAATGGCGGATCATCCGGCCCTAGCGATCCGTACACCTCGTCGGTGGAAACATGAACGAAACGAAAGTCCGCATTTTCCCCGGCGTCGAGTCCTCCCCAATATGCGCGTGCCTCTTCCAGCAGCGCGAATGTGCCATCGATGTTAGTCCGTATGAAATCCTCTGGCCCCCTGATGGAGCGGTCCACGTGACTCTCGGCCGCAAAGTGTATGATGGCGCGCGGCTGGCGGCGATCGAGCAAACTGCGCAACAGCCCGTGGTCCGCGATATCGCCCTTCACAAACTCGTACCGCCGGTCATTCGCAATGGTCGCCAAATTGTGAATGTTTCCAGCGTACGTGAGTTTGTCCAGGTTGATGACCGGCGCCGTTTCCTGCTCCATCCACCCCAAAATGAAGTTGGATCCGATAAAACCGGCTCCGCCGGTGACGAGAATCGTGTTCTCCATAAGTAGAATTCCGCTGACTTGTGTGGCAGCCTGTCATTGTAAACAAAAAAGGACGGGAATAATCCCGTCTTGACGCTCTTGCGTTGACTCTTGTGAGGCTACCGCTTTTGCTTGGCGAAGCTGGACTCCTTGATCGGGCCTTTCGTTCCGCCCTCTTCGACTCTGCTTCCACCTTTCGCTTGGCTTTTTGCCTCCGGTTTCGGTCAAATCCCCGCCCATGGTTTCGAAATAAACTCGTTCAATCTCTACAGCAATCATGTTCCACTGATCATGGTCGAGAATGCGGCGTTTGGCCGCTTCTCCTGCGGCCTTGGGCACCGCCGGATTCGCAATCAGGAATTGCAGCCGATCTGCCAGATCCGCGACGTCACCTCGCCGAAAGGTGAAACCGGCGTCTTCGATAGGCTCCCGATTCTCCAGGACATCGGTGGTGAGCACGCACAAACCCGCACCCATCGCAACCAGCAACGCCAGTAATAGACCCTCCAAGTCTGACGGCAAAACGAACCCCATCGCAATCGTCAGCAATTCCTCGAACTGAAACTGAGCGAACACCCGGGTTAAGCAGTATTTGTTTCGTATCTTCGACAAACTGGGTATTTCATCCCCGGTCGAACTGGTTCTCTATGCTGTCCACCACAGCAATCCCCTCCAGGCGGAGTGGCTTGCCGGCATAGGCCGTAACACTCCCATCGCCTAGGCAAGCGTGGAGTTTTCAGAATGCTTCCTAACTGTCGGTTCAACACATCAATTGAAAATTGTGTCCAGCGCCTGTAGTAATCTAAGGACGGAACTTCGTGCCTGACGCCCCACCCAACCCCCGCTCCAATGGGCGCACGCGCCGCCGCCCGACACTGGTGGCTGCAGCGCTGCTTCTCCTGGCTCTCTCGCTGGTCGTTATTTACACGGGCCGTGGAGCGTTTCTGAGTCCATTGGCCCTGGTGGTGGTTGCGGCGATCGGTTTGGCTGCGTTGCTCCTGCAACTTCGTCTTCGCCCGGACCTTCCATCTTCAATTCAAGGCCCACTTTGGCTCAACGGGCTGGGCGTGGTGTTTGCGCTGGCAGCTGTGTTCGCGGACCTTGTTCACCTCAGTGTGGAGCTGATGCACATCGCAGCGCTCGCTGCCGTCGTTTCCTTTGCGATCAGTGGAATCATCGTTCTCAGCGCTCTGCGCAAACGCCGAATGTGAACGGTGGATTCCGCATTTACGGTTTGAACTCCACCGCAACCTCTGTCTCCACCACCACCGGTTGGCCGTCTACGCGGTATGGCTCGAATCTCCACCAGCGCAGCGCATTCTCGGCGGAGCGTGCCAGGATCGCGGGCCCGTTCAAGGCGTGAATTTCTGCCACCGAGCCGTCGCGTCCGACAGTCACATCGAGCACGATCACTCCGCTCAGTTTTTCCGGCCGCGCGGCCGCGGGATAGTCGGGGTCCACGCGGTGAGTAACCAATTTCTCCATCACATCGGCGGGAACGCGGGCCTGTGGCTGGGTGGTGGCTGCGTTTTTTTGCAGGCCGGACTCCAGATCTTGCCAGCCGCGATGCCAGCGCCACAGCAAAGCGGAGAGCAAGATCGCAGCCAGTATAAGAAGGAAGATCCATCCCCGCACCCTCCGCTTGCGTGCCGGCGCCCGCGAGCCACCGTCCGATCCTTTCTTGTGTTCTTGTTTCTGTTCTTTGACCAGGAACTGCGAAGGCAGGTCGGGCGCGGGTCCTGCTTTCGCATCTTTGGTCCAATCGCGGATGGACGCCTGTTGCTCGGCCGACAGCCCGATAAACTCCATCCCGCAACGCAACTGATTGTGGTGTCGCACCATGGCCCTCGTGCGTAGCGCCGGCGCGGCTGACGGCAGCTGAATCTCCACCCCTACCGTTTCCCCAAGCAGCAACTCTCCGGCCATGACCGCAGCGAGTCCGCCACCGCTGAGGTCCACAAGGCGTCCAGGCACGGTGTCCGGAACTCCCGAGCGAAGCACGGTTACATCCAACGGCGCCTGCACTCGATACCGCAAGCTGTGCCGCCGCGTTGCGTGACCGCGCGCCCGGGAGTGTGAGCCTGTTTCCATCTAGGAAATATAATCCCCCACGGAAGCAAGGAGTCGCGGAGAAGTATTTGAAACTTTACGTGCTGGGGGGGGTTGGCCCACCGTCCCGCGGCAATCCTACGGATTACCATCAATGACGCTGCCTTCGCGATCCCTCGCGGGCCAACCCCTCAACTCAGTCCGATAACTCTTTCGGTGATTTCCACTCATTCCAGTGAACCAACGCTGGTTGCTCGATCCTGTGCCAAAATAGGCCACCTTCATTGCGCACATCAATAGGGCGACTTACGTCTTCTTCTAGCTCTTATTTTGCCGGGTTGCATGCTAATGGCCTGAGGCAAACGTCTACTCACGAGACTCACGAGTCGACCAATCGCTTCAAGCACCTCCTCACGTGTAAAATCACGGGGCTAGAATTTCCTCCATCCCAAAAGTCCAGGGGCATTAAGCATCCTGAGGGCGGAATCGACATCCTCAATATCGTGCCGGAGGACATCGATCACGAACATATCGAGCTCACAGGGAAAACCTTCTCGCTTACTATGGGAATTCATCGCATTCACCGTGCCGCCTGCAACAGCGTCAGCACTCAATATTTTCCCCGTCCGAGGCGCTTGAAACGGTGTGAGCGAATCAAGAAATCAGCCCAGGTCGCATCAAACATTCCTCGAATCCCGCCCTTCGCAAACGCCGCGAAGGACGGGGCACCCACTGTTTTGATGATGCCAGCAAGATCAAAAGTCTTGGCCCACCTCCCTGTTAGTTACGGTCGTTGTCTCATCGCCGCAACTCAACTACGTCACCCCCCTCTGCCACCAGCACCACACTGGCCATGCCAATGAAAAGACCGTGCTCCACCACCCCCGGCATATCGCTAAGCTGCCGCGCCAGAACGTCGGCATCCGGGATCTGACCAAAGCGACAATCCAGGATGTAGTTGTGCTCGTCGGTCAAATAAGGCTTTCCGTTGGCATCCCGCCGCAGTGCGACCTGCGCGCCGAGGGCCTCGATTTTTTTCACGACCAGCGCCTGCGCGAACTTGATGACTTCCACCGGCAGTGGAAACTTTCCCAGGACCGGAACTCTCTTCGTCGCATCGGCCACAATCACAAGCTGCCGGGTCGCCGAGGCCACAATCTTTTCCCGCAGGAGCGCGCCGCCGCCACCTTTAATCAAACGCAATTGCGGGTCAACCTCGTCCGCGCCATCGACGGTCACATCGATCTGCTGACATTCATCCAGCGTAGTCAGAGGAATTCCCATGCTCGTCGCTTGTTCCCCCGAACGATCTGAACTCGGGATGCCTCGAATGCGAAACCCGTTCTTGACTTGCTCGCCCAGCAGACGAATGAAGTGCGCCGCCGTCGAACCCGTCCCCAGCCCGACCACCTGACCGTCTTTGATGAACCGCAAACTCGCCCGTGCAGCTGCTTCTTTTTCCTGATCGTTGGCCAAGTTGTCTCCTGATGACCGCCGCCTTATGACGGCTGCATTATTCCACAGCCTTCGCCACCAGCGCGCTTACGCCGGAAATATTCTTGACCAGATCGGCAGGCACGCCGTGCCGTTGCTGCAGATATTCCGGATTGTTATAGGTGATGGAGACTTTGCCGGCATCGTCTTCCGACACCAGCACCTTCAGCGGCAGATCGATCGCTACCGAAGGTGCAGCAATCATCACCGGCGTTCCGCCCTTCGGGCTGCCGAAAATCAATAGCTTGGTCTCGCGCATCTTCATCCCGACCTTCTCCGCTTCGCCGCTGTGATCTATCAGAGCAAATATCTGCAGCCCGCGCTCGGCGAGAATCGATTCAAGACGCTTCACGGTTTCGTCTATCGTACGCGGGCTCGAGACCTGAATCAGACCATTCCCTTGCATGACTTTCACCCCTTCCACAAGGCACACTCATCCATTGTCATCCTGAGCGAAATGTGCGCTTCGCAAATGCGAAGCACACCCGCAGTCGAAGGATCCCTGTCAGCCGGCACGAGGATCCTCTCCGCATGACCTTCTACCGGCGTATGTTCCACATGCCAGCGGCTTCATGTCGCAATCATCTTTCCCAGAATCTCTTTCAAAATCTTCGCCGCCACCGTTGCCGTCATTCCAGATACATCCTGATCGGGGTTGAGCTCAACAATATCCGCGCCAACAATGTTGCCCTCCACCGCGTGCAAATGAGCAATTGCTTCCCGTACCGACATTCCACCGGGCTCGCGATGCGAGATTCCGGGCGCAAAAGCCGGATCGAGCACATCCATGTCGAAGGAAATATAGACCGGGCCGTGAATCTTCAGCGCCTCGGACGCGGGAAGCGCCGACATCGGGATGATCTCCACTCGAAACTTTTCCGCCTGCTCGCGCTGGTGCCGGTTCAGTGTGCGGATTCCAATCTGCACCAGCCGTTTTGCCAGTCGCCCTTCCATAATGCGTGCGAAAGGGCAGGCATGCGATATTCGGCTCCCATCGAATTCATCATACAAATCAGGATGCGCGTCGAAGTGGACGATGGTTAGTTCGAGATAGCGCTTGGCAAAAGCCTTCAAGATGGGATAAGTGACCGAGTGGTCGCCGCCTAGTGAGATCGGCCGGTCCCCTTTCTCCAGCAACGCATCGATGGCGCGCTCAATCTGCAAAAAGTCTTCGCCGGCCTCCTCCCGCGAATCGTTCAACCGCAGATCGCCGGCATCGGCAAAAGCGCCGGCCGCACCCACGTCCACGCCCAGCTCCGACCATTTGTTGGAAGCGTCGCTGCGTAGGGCTTCGCGAATTTTTGCGGGAGCACTCGCAGGTCCACGAAGAAATGACGAGTTCCCATCCAGCGGTATTCCAAGAAGAGTCGGCATTTTGACGGGCTAATCGATCCGGCCGTGCAGCGGTCGCTAGCAGTTTACCTCGTGCTTGCCGCCCACGAGTTTCTGCAGAAACAGCCTTAGGCTGTTTGGCAAGCTGTGGGAATTCTTTAACCTGCGGTTCATGTTGGGTGTCGTGGACCGCTTCTTGCCGACGATCCGCAGATATTGCTCCAGCGATCATCCTATGTTTGTGAATTTCTTTTCATCTGGAATTTACACTCGTGTCACTCTGACCCGCTACCTTGGCGACTGTAGTTCTTCGACTCTTCAGCTCTTCGCATTATCCTAAGGAGGAAATTCATGTCGTCGTGCAATCTGCTGGCACAAGCCAGAAAGCACCTCGCGTTTGGCACAAGCTTGTTTGCCGTGCTTGTCAACCTGGGAGCGCCGGCCCCGGTCGCCGCTCAAGAACCCGCCAAACACTTTGCCCAGAGCACTCAGACTGCCTCGCCCATCAAGCATGCGATAGTGATCATTGGCGAGAATCGCACCTTCGATCATATCTTTGCCACCTACAAGCCGAAGAGCGGGCAAACCGTCGACAATCTCCTTTCCAAGGGCATTGTCAATGAAGATGGAACACCTGGCCCGAACTTTTCGGAGGCGCTGCAGTATTCCGCCATCGACAACCATGAGGACGGTTATCAAATCAGTCCGATGGAAAAATCTTTATTTTCGGCGCTTCCCGCACCTTTGACCGGCGGCCCTTCAAATGTTTGCAAAAACAACGGGATCTGTACGTTGGGCGAAGCGCAAGCCTCCGAAAACGGACTGGCCAGCGGTTACTACAAATACCTGCTAACCGGTGGTACCGGCCAGTCTTCTCACGTTCCGGATGACCGCGTCCTCAACGTCACTGATCTCCCTCCGGGACCATTTCAACTTACCTCGGACACATTTCCGTACGATTCGTATGCCGCCAGTCCGGTTCACCGTTTCTACCAGATGTGGCAACAAACGGACTGCAACATCGCCTACTCCGCCACGTGGAATCCCAGCGGCTGCCGATCTGACCTCTTCCCCTGGGTTGAAGTCACAGTCGGGGCTGGCACCAACGGGTTGGCGCAGCCTGCAAATTTCAGCACGGAGTACTCGCCAACGGCCACAACAACGGGCGAAGGCTCGACCTCGATGGGCTTCTATAACGTGCTCCAAGGCGATGCTCCTTACCTGAAGTTTCTGGCTGATAATTACGCGATGAGTGACAACTACCATCAGGCAGTTATGGGTGGAACCGGCGCTAACCACATCATGATGGGTACCGGTGACGCGATCTGGTTCAGCGGTGGGAACGGCAATCCGGCGGTGCCACCGCACAACCAGAAGGTTTATGCGGGTACGCCGGACGCCGGCGTGGTCGATGAGATCGCAAACCCGAACGCGGCGCCTGGTACAAACAACTGGTACACAGAGGACGGCTACGGTGGCGGTGGATTCGGCAGTCCGGTTTACGGCGGCGGTTCCTATACGAACTGCTCCGACTCGAATGCGCCGGGCGCATTTTCAGTGTTGGATTACCTCAGCAAACTTCCCACGCAGGTTGATCCTCGCTGCGCACCGGGACATTACTATCTTCTCAACAACTACAATCCGGGCTATTTTGGTGATGGTTCCAACGCCTACACCGATAACTATGTCTACAACACGGCGTTTACAGTGCCACCTTCAACCGTCCGGAACATCGGCGACGCCCTGCTCGAGAAGAATATTTCGTTTGCCTACTTCGGTGATCAGTTTGACGCCTATCTCAATGACAAATATCAGCTCAATTATGGAAAGGTAGGTCCCACCAGCGACCAATACTGCAACATTTGCAACTTCTTTCAATACTCAACCTCGATCATGACAAATGCCGCCGTTCGCACGGCGCATTTGAAAGACACGATTGATCTGTATAAAGAGATCAAGAACGGTACGCTGCCGGCGGTTTCCTTCGTCAAACCCAGCGGGTGGGTCGACGGCCACCCCGCATCGTCGAAGGTCGATCTCTTCGAAGGCTTCGTAAAGAAGATCATCGATGGTGTGCAGGCGAACTCTGACCTGTGGAACAGCACTGCGATTTTTATTACCTTTGATGAAGGCGGTGGTTACTACGACTCCGGCTACATCCAACCGCTTGACTATTTTGGCGATGGCACGCGGATTCCGCTGCTCGTGGTTTCGCCTTTCACCAATGCTGGTCGCATTTCTCACGACTACTCCGATCACGTCTCGATCCTCAAGTTCATTGAACGGAACTGGGGAATCGCGCCGTTGACGAATCGCAGCCGTGACAACTTCCCGGATCCAAAATATGACGCTAAGGTCAGCAAGTACGCGCCGGTCAACAGTCCTGCTCTCGGCGACTTGTTCGACTTGTTCAATTTCTAGCGCAGTCAAGAAAACGATGAGCTGTAAGCCGAAGCGGATGCCCCGAATCGGGCCATCCGCTTCGGCTGCTTTACGCTGTGCTCCTCCGTGCCCCTGCGTTGAATGGTTTTTCTGGATGCCCGAATCTCCCTCATCCCGCCGTGCATCCGTTATCCTAGTAAAGAGCTAATATGGCCACGCCAAAATCCAGAACATCGAACGGCGGCATTGCAATCGCAGTTGCCGGTAATTCATCGCGTCACGCGAACAACCCCGAGCGCGAACGCATCTTCAACGCCTACCGCCAGTGGGGATACTTAGAGGGCGATCTCGATCCCCTCGGTTTTCTCCGTCCCCGTGAAACCTCCGAACTGCAAAGAGAGGGCGAGTTTGCCCGCGAAGCCCGCGCCATCTATTCCTCAACCATCGGCGTTGAAATCAATCACATCTACGCTCCCGAACGCCGCCGCTGGATCTACGAGCGCATGGAATCGCCGGCTCCTGAATCTGAGGTTACAGAAAACGATCAGCGGCGCATTCTGGATCTGCTCATCCGCGCCGACGTCTTCGAGCAGGTCATGCAGCAGCGCTATCTCGGCAGCAAGCGTTTCTCGCTCGAAGGCGTCACCGCTCTGATTCCGCTAGTGGATGAGATTCTAGACACCGGCTCCCGCCTCGGAGCCGTTGAACTCGTGATGGGCATGAGCCATCGCGGACGCCTCAACGTGATCGCCCACGTTGCCAAGCGGGATCCGGAAGAAATTTTTGCTGGTTTCGAAGATGTCGATCCACGCAGTGTGCTTGGCTCCGGCGACGTGAAGTATCACATGGGCGCGACCGGCGAATACATTACCCGGAGCGGTAACAAGGCTCACATTCATCTGGTTTCCAATCCCAGCCACCTCGAGGCTGTCGATCCCGTGACTGTGGGCCGCACCCGCGCCAAGCAAGATCGCACCGGCGAAGGCGGACGCGAAAAATATCTACCGCTGCTGGTGCACGGCGACGCCGCTTTTGCCGGGCAAGGCATCCTTGCCGAAACCATGAACTATGCCGACCTTCCCGGCTACACCGTCGGCGGCACCATTCACGTAGTCGTCAACAACCTGCTCGGATTCACCACCAGCTATCTGGAAGAGCACTCCACACGCTTCGCCGCCTGTATCGCCCGTCGTCAGTCCATCCCCATCCTCCACGTCAACGGCGAAGATGTGGACGCCGTCGTCCGCGTCGCCCGCCTTGCCACCGAATACCGCTACCAGTTCGGTACCGATGTTGTGATTGATCTCATCGGCTACCGCCGTCACGGACACAGCGAAGTCGATGATCCTACCGTGACTCAGCCGCTGCTCTATAAGAAGATAAAAGAGCACCCACCGCTTTGGGAGATTTACGCCGACGATATCGGCGCGACCGATGCACCCGCACAAGCTGCCGCAATCAAAGCCGAGTTTGAAACCGCGCAAAAAGCCGCCGGCAAGGTTACCAAGAAGCCGACCCTTCGCGAGTTGCCCAATTATTGGGACCGATACTACGGCGGTCTTTACAAGCCTGAGTACGAAGTGGAAACCGGGCTTTCCACCGAGGAGCTTGCGGACCTTACTAACCACCTCAGTACTTATCCCGACGGCTTCCACATTCATCCCAAGGTAAAGAAATTACTGGAACAGCGCTCCGAGATGGGCGCAGGCAAGCGACCTGTCGACTACGGCATGGCCGAGGCTCTTGCCTTTGCCAGCTTGGTAAAGTCCGGCATTCCGGTTCGCCTTTCCGGACAGGACTCCCGCCGCGGCACTTTCAACCAGCGCCACTCCGTTCTCATCGACATTGAAAACGAGAACGAATACGTTCCGCTGGAAAGCATTGCCGCGGATCAGGCCCGCTGCGGAATTCACAACTCAACTCTTTCGGAACCGGGCGTGCTCGGCTTCGAATATGGCTACAGCCGCGACTATCCCGAGACGTTGGTCCTCTGGGAAGCGCAGTTCGGCGATTTCGTAAACGTCGCGCAAGCCATCATCGATCAATTTATTTCCGCCGGCGAAGCCAAATGGAGTCTGCTCTCTGGTCTCGTCTTGCTTCTTCCCCACGGCTACGAAGGGCAGGGACCGGAACACTCCAGCGCCCGCATCGAGCGCTTCCTGCAACTCGCCGCGAAACACAATATCCAGATCGCTCAGCCTTCGAACGCCGCGCAGTATTTTCATCTGCTTCGCCGCCAGGCCTTGCGCCACTGGCGGAAACCCCTGGTCGTTTTCACGCCCAAGAGCATGCTGCGCCATCCCGATGCGTCTTCACCGATCGCGGACTTTACTCACAAAAATTTCCAGAACGTACTGCCCGACGCGGAAATCGGAGAAGCCGATCGCATCCTGGTCTGCACCGGTAAGATCGGCCACGAGCTGCACGCCGAACGCAAGAAGAGAAAAGACAACTCGACCGCGATCGTGTTCCTCGAACAGCTCTATCCCTTTCCGGAAAAAGAACTCATCGCCGAATTTGCTCGCCACGGCGAAACCGGAGATATCGTCTGGGTCCAGGAAGAGCCTGCCAACATGGGTGCGTTGTTCAACATGCTCCCGCGCCTCGAACGTATCGCCGGCGCCCGGCATGTGATGTCAGTCAAGCGCAGCTCCAGCGCCAGCCCCGCCACCGGCAGCGCCAAAGCGCATGAAGTGGAGCAAAAAACGCTGCTGACGTTGGCCTTCACCACGAAGGGATAAGAACAGAGTCGGAGGCGTCGATGGGGATTCCATGGCATAAGCTTTGTCATTCCGAACCGCTTCAGCGGTGAGAATATGCTGTCTGGCTCACCATGGCTTACGTGGGACAGCCGCTCTCGGCTGTCTGACTAAGAGCAGCGAGCCTAAGACGAGCGAGGGCGCACACGGTGTGTGTTGATCAACACTATGAGTAGCTCTTCGTGGGAATCAATATTTCAGCAATCAATCGCTGCCGATCAGTCGTTCGCGGATCGTTGACGTAATTTTCGATACAGAAGTCATCTCGACGTTGGATTTGCTTCTCGGACACGATCTCGAAAACGCGGCCAGAGGCTACGGGCAGGTCGGAATAAGGCCCTGTCAAAACGAAGCGGCTGTATTTACCCCCGCTAAATTTTGAATACGTGAGGCCGTCTGGCAAGTTCGTGGGTTCTGCGGCGAGCGTGGCGCCTGCGCGATATATTTTGGCCTCTACTTTATAAAGGCTCATATATCCCACGATCGTGTTGTGTTCCGAAATGCGAGGCACAAATTGGTGGAGAGTTTGCCACGCCAGAGGAGCAGTATTTTGAAAGGGTCCGACTTTCTCGATAAAAATGCAGTGAGTTTCGGGCCAGGTTACGAGTTCGGGCTCTTGCGTCAGATTCATGAGATCCCCATTTTTGTGGTCGCAGTAAGTTCTGTTCGCGTCAGAGAAGACGAACGCAACCCATCCTACGATCTGCGGCGTTTTGATACGCGTGCATCGACCGAAACGCCTAGCTGGGCCTTTCCGGAACCGCTTTCTCGCCGCCACCCGGCAACTTCACCTTCGCCCCGCCCGTCGCCTCTCCAGCAAGCAGCGCCTCCAAACTCGGATATGCACACATCGTAGCGCATGATTCTGCATCCGCCCACCCGTATCCGCAGTCGGCCCGTAATTGCTGAGCACATCCCGCCCCACCATACGCAGCATGGCCATCAACTGTCCGCGATCATGCGAGGTATGCGAAATGCACCGCGTCCTCCCTCATGATCGAGACCGCCGCGCATCGAGAAACTTCACATCCTCTTCCCACCACGCCTCGTGCTCTGCTTGCAAGGCTGCAAGCCGTTTGCCACTGTCTTCCGCATAGCGCCTCATGAACTCGAAGCGCGTCTCCTGCTTCGGCAGCGGAGGTGCACTCACATCAATCGCCAGCATGTTACGGAACCAAAGATCTTCGCTCACGCACGGATGCCCCATCTGTTGATGCACGCTGCGCCCGCGTGGATCGCCTTCGCGCCGACGCACCGAAAGATCCTCGTTCCGAAACTCACTCCCCACGCTGACCACCTTCCCCCACTCGGTGGTGTAGGTTTCGACGAGGAATTCATATCTCATAGCCGCAAATGTTACCCTGATTTCCGAATTCCCTCCATGCCCCTCGGCTCCCAACCACTTCGCGTCGCCATCGACACCGGGGGTACCTTCACCGATGTCGTCTGGGCAGATCCTGCTGGCGGGGTGAGAATGTTGAAAGTTTTCTCCACTCCCTCCGATCCCTCCCAGGCCATCGTCGAAGCCCTCCGCAAGATCGATCACCAAGGCGAGTTCGTGATTCTTCACGGCACCACCGTGGGCACCAACACTTTGCTGGAACGAAAAGGCGCGCGCACTGCTCTGATCACCACGGCTGGTTTCGAGGATGCGATCGAGATCGGACGCCAGGCACGCCCCAAGCTGTACGACTTTTTCTTTGATCGCGTCGAACCGCTCGTTCCCGGCAAGCTGCGCTTCGGCATCGAGGAACGCACAGCCAGCGACGGAGAAATCCTAACTGCTCCTTCGCCGGTCGATCTGAAATTGCTAGTCTCGCGCGTGACGCAGAATCATCCTGAATCGATCGCGATCTCGCTGCTATTCTCGTTCGCGAATCCTGGAAACGAGTTAGCGATCGCGCAAGCTTTCGAACACCTGAGCATTCCGCTCTCCATCTCTCACCAGCTTCTGCCTGAGTTCCGCGAATACGAACGTACCTCGACCGTAGTAGTCAACGCGTACCTGCAGCCGGTGATGCAACGTTACTTGGAAAATCTCGAGCGCCGAGAAAAACAACTCAGTTGTCCAGATCGGCCTGTGGAATACCGCGCAGAGCGGCGTTTCAGCGCCGCGAAAGTCGCCCACAAAAATCCTGGGGCTTTAGCGTCGGCGGCTCCACGCATTTTCGTCATGCAATCGAGCGGCGGCATTACCACGCTCGCCGCCGCCGCTCGCGAACCCGTCCGCACCGTACTCTCGGGGCCGGCCGGAGGCGTTGTGGGCGCCGCGGCCAGCGCCCGCCACAGCGGCTCCGACCGCATCATCGCCTTCGACATGGGAGGTACCTCCACGGACGTTTCATTAGTCGAAGGCGATATCGTGACCGCCAGCCATGCCGAAATTGCCGGCCTGCCCATCGGTGTCCCCATGCTCGACATCCACACGGTCGGTGCCGGCGGAGGCTCGCTCGCCCGGTTTGACGCCGCCGGTGTTCTTCGCGTCGGTCCTGAATCTGCTGGCGCCGATCCCGGCCCGATCTGTTATGGCCGCGGCATCCACCCCACCGTCACCGACGCCAACCTCTTATTAGGCCGCCTGCAACCTACGGGCTTTCTCGGCGGCGGCTTCATTCTCGATCTCGACCGAACCCGCCGCATCACCCGCGAATGGCTGAAGCAGCAGGGAAGTCCGCTCACTCTGGAAAAGTTTGCTGCCGGGGTGATCCGAGTAGTCAACTCCACGATGGAAAAAGCGATCCGCGTAGTCTCCATTGAGCGGGGCCGCGATCCCCGCGACTTTGCTCTCGTCGCCTTCGGCGGCGCCGGAGGCCTGCACGCCTGTTCTTTGGCGCAGGCACTCAGCATTCCGCATGTCATCGTGCCCGCATTACCCGGGGCCCTTTCCGCTCTCGGAATTCTGTTGAGCGACGTCGTCAAAGATTATTCCCGCACCGTCCTCAGGCGCGTTGCGGCGAAACTCCCGCGCACGCGTCTCGATCATGAATTTGCGATGTTGCAAAGGCAAGGCGCGAGGGATTTCAAGAAAGAAACGTGGCAGGGAAGTGTGAGCTACCAGCGCAGCGTAGATATTCGCTACCGCGGCCAGGGATATGAACTCAACCTGCCGTTCACCAGGAATCTGCTCGCCGATTTTCACGAGGAGCACAAACGCCGCTACGGCTACGCCCACTACGCTCGCGAAGTGGAGTTCGTAACCCTCCGCCTCCGCGCGATCTTGAGCTCCAATACAGCCCTTGTGGGGACGGCCGCCCCCTCGGCAAGCTCAGGGCAAGCTCTCGGCCGTCCCGGCCGAGCAACGCTCGGCAGGCTCTCCTCCCCCAAAGCTCCAGTCCTATTCGATGGAAAAAAACTCGATACGAAGATCTTCACGCGAGACGATCTTCGCCCCGGCAAGAAATATTCCGGCCCCGCCATCATCACCGAATACAGCGCCACGACGGTTATCCCTCCCGGAAAACATTTCCATCTCGATGGTGCTTCCAATCTGATTGTTACAATCCGATGAAAAGCTGCATCCACACCCGTAAACTCGGCACTCGGTACTAGGTACTCGCAACTCCCTTGGTTACAATGAACCCGTGAAACCTAGCATCTTCGTCGTCGAAGACGATCCTGATATTTCCCGCCTGGTTCGCCACCACCTGGAGAACGAAGGCTTTGCCGTACGCGTGTACCCTACCGGCACGATGGTCATCGCTGACGCCGAGCGCCAGCGCCCGGCGCTGTTCGTGCTCGACATCATGGTTCCCGGTAAAGACGGGCTCGAACTGTGCCGCACCGTCCGTCAAACGCAGGGCCTCGCGGCCGTGCCTGTAATCTTTCTGACCGCCAAGAGCGGCGAAGCCGACCGCGTTCTTGGGCTGGAGATCGGCGCCGACGACTACATCGCCAAGCCCTTCAGCCCGCGCGAACTCGTGGCCCGGGTCAAGGCCGTGCTGCGCCGCTTCGAGCGCCCGCTCCCGCCGAGTCCGCTCAAGGTCGGCGAGATAGAAATTGATCCCTCCGCCATGGTCTTAACCGTTAGCGGCCGAACCGTTCCCACCACTGCGACAGAATTTCGCCTGCTCGATTATTTTGCGCGCCATCTCGGCCGTGTCTTTTCCCGCGATCACCTACTGGATGCCGTTTGGCGCGATACCTCTTACGTTACGCCACGCTCGGTGGACGTATACGTGCGCCGCATCCGGGAAAAAATTGAACCGGACCCGGAGAACCCGCGCTATCTCAAGACCGTGCGCGGCGCGGGCTACCGCTTCGAGGCTCCCAGGTGAGAAGGGGAATTTTCCTTAAGTTGATGGCGGCCTTTCTGGTCGTTATCCTCACCGCAGCCGCGACTTTCCACGTCATGATCGGCAGCGCGTGGCAGGCATCGCTGCGCGCGGAAATTGAACGCAACCTCATCCAAAAATCTCAACTCCTCGCACACCGTGTCGAAAGCGATCAGACTCACTCTCTGGCCGACATCGCCGCTCAGGAAGGACAGGCCACCGGCGCTCGCGTAACCATCATCGACGCTACCGGAAAAGTGAGGGCCGATTCGGAGGCGAATTCCGCGAGCATGGAAAATCATGCCAAGCGTCCGGAATTTGTTGAAGCTCTATCCGGCAAAATCGGAATCCATGAACGCCGCAGCGCCACCATCGGCATCCCGTTTCTTTATGTAGCGGTGCCTATCTCTGGAGGTGCGGTTCGCTTGGCGTATTCGCTTTCCGATGTGGAAGCAGTTTCTTCGCAGGTCTGGCGCCGGTTGGAGTTGGCCTCCGCCATAACGTTCATCTTCGCGCTCCTGGTAGCCGCCGTCGCCTCCCACTGGAGTGCTCGCCGCCTGGAGCGCATCGTCGAGGTTGCGGGCCGTATCGCGGAAGGCGATCTGCAGGCTCGAATCCTCGAAACTTCGCCGGACGAAATCGGCCGCGTCGCCGGCGCCATCGACAGAACAGCCCGCCGCGTGGAAAAGAGCTTCGCCGAAGTGCGCTCCAGCCAGCGCCAACTGGAAACCTTGCTCAACAGCATGCAGGATGCTGTCATTGCTGTGAGCGATGATGGCCGCGTGCAGTGGGCCAACCAGCCCATGAACCGCCTGGTTCCCCAAGGCACCCGCCTGCAACAACCGGTCGTTGAAACCATTCGCGATCCCGACTTCCTCGCTACCGTCAAGGAGGCCACTACCACCCGCGAAGTCAAAACCGGCCGCGCCACTTCCATCGTTCCCGGCCGTGCTTTCGACGTAACTGCTGCGCCTCTACCGGACGGAGGTGCGGTCGCGGTGCTTCGCGATCTTACCGAAACCGAGCGCGTCGAAAAAACCCGGCGCGACTTTATTGCCAACGTCTCCCACGAACTGCGTACGCCTCTCACTTCGATTCAAGGCTACGCGGAAACCTTGCTCGACAGCACTCCAGAAAATGTCGCTCCCTCCCGCGAGTTTCTGGAAATCATCCGCAAGAATTCCTCTCGCATGTCACGCCTCACTGAAGATCTGTTGACTCTGGCCCGCGTCGAATCCGGCGAAACTCGTTTCGATGTGGAGCCCGTTCCGCCCGCTGAACTCCTCCACGATGCCGAAGAAAGTTTCCGGGAAATCGCCCGCACTCACGGCATTGACCTTCACATTCAGGATTTGCCCATGCCGGAAAGTCTGCCCCCGGTGTTGGCAGACCGCGAAGCCATCCATCAAGTCTTCTCGAACCTGATTGACAATGCATTCAAGTACGGCGCTTCCGGCGGAGGAATCGTCCTCGGCGCCCGTTCGGTTCCGCATGGCGTAGAATTTTGTGTGCAGGATTTTGGAGCCGGAATCGCCTCGGAACATCTCTCGCGGCTGTTCGAACGTTTCTATCGCGTCGACAAAGCCCGCTCCCGTGAGTCTGGCGGCACGGGCCTGGGCCTTGCCATCGCCAAGCACATCATGCTTGCCCACGGAGGCTCCATCCGCGCCGAAAGCGAACTCGCGCATGGCGCGACTTTCCTATTTACTCTGCCCGCAGCGTAAGCCTTTACTTCTCACGTGGAGACAGCTGCCCCGGCTGTCCAAGCCTGGGCGAAGCCCGGCGCCCTCAAGCACGGATGCTGACAGTCCCACGAGGGCCCGCGCGTTCGCTTGCTGGCCATCACGCCCCGGGATGAATCATCCGGACCAGCCAGAAAGCGATTGCGGCCACCAGCGCGGATGCCGGGATAGTCAGAACCCACGCCCAAACGATGCGCCTGGCCACTCCCCAGCGCACGGCCGAGAGCCGATTCGTCGCTCCCACTCCGACGATTGCTCCGGTAATGGTGTGGGTGGTGCTCACTGGAATTCCGGCCAAGGCAGTTGAGAATAAGGTAATCGCTCCTGCGGCCTCCGCGCAGAATCCTCCTACCGGTTTGAGCTTGGTGATGCGGGAGCCCATGGTGTGGACAATTCTCCAGCCACCAAAGTAGGTTCCCAAGGCAATCGCAGTATGTGCAGCCAGAATAATGGGCCAGTGAAATTTACCCCAGCTGCCGGATAGTTCCGTCGAGGTTAGAAAATGCGCACCGTACAACGCGCTGGCCACGATCCCCATCGTTTTCTGTGCATCGTTGCCCCCATGACCAAGGCTGTAGGCGGCGGCGGAGAGGAGCTGCAGCTTGCGAAACCAGACGTCGATTTTCTGTGGAGGCTTATCGCGCAGAAGCCAGAAGATGGCGACCATGAAAGAGAAGCCGAGAATCAGCCCCATGATTGGAGCGACCACGATGAAAATCAAAGTCTTGTACCATCCCGAGGCAATAATCACGTGCCATCCCGAGCGCATCACTGCGGCCCCGGCCATGCCGCCAATCAAGGCGTGAGAGGAAGACGTTGGCAATCCCCACCACCACGTCAGCAGGTCCCAAACAATGGCTCCCAGCAGCCCCGTGATCACCACATACTGCGTAACCTGCTCGACGTGAATCATTCCCGAGCCGATGGTCTTGGCCACGGCCGTGCCGAGCAAGAAAGCCGCTAGGAAATTGAAGAATGCAGCCCACAGAACCGCCAGTTTCGGGGATAAGACCCGGGTGGATACGACTGTCGCGATGCTGTTGGCGGCGTCGTGAAACCCATTCAGGAAATCAAAAATCAGGGCGACGATTACTGTGATGATCAGCAGCAGCAGGTCAGGCTTCACAGTTTTCCTGTTTGCTTGGATTCATTGAATCTCAGGTGTTCTTTAGGACAACGGTTTCCAGCACATTGGCTACGTCTTCCGCCTTGTCCGTGGCTCGCTCGAGAAATTCCAGCAGTTCTTTGACTTTGATCAGGTTGATGGGATCCTTCTCCGATTCGAACAGCTTGGCGATCGCGTGCTGGGATACCAGATCGGCTTCGTTTTCTAACCGGTTGATCTCCACGCAGTGGGCGAGGATGTTGCCGTTCTTTTGCATGAGAGATACGGCCTTCTGCAGTTCCTGACACTGCATCAGGATGATCCTGGCCAGTTCTCCCGCAGCCGGTGGTGGATTCGTAATGCGGTACATCACGATGCGCGCGCCAGAAGCATTGATGAAGTCGAGAACGTCATCCAGCTTCGAGGCCAACTCGTGAATATCTTCGCGGTCGAACGGCGTAATGAATGTCTGGTTCAGCTTCGTCAGGATGGAGTGCGTGAGCTCATCACCCTCACGCTCGATCCGGCGAACCTCGTCGATCCTTCTGTCCACATCCTGATAATCAGCGAACAGATCAACTAAGGTTTGGGCTCCCGCGATGAGATTTTCCGACATCGCGGAGAACATCTTGAAGAAGCTGGTATCTTTCGGAATAAGGCGAACCATTGGGGACGAACAGACTCCAAGACTTATAGTATCTACAGTCCGTTGAGGCGATTGAAGACAGCCACTATCTCACGCCCGCGCCGATACAGTCAAACAGTCCGGATAAGACGGCGATTCGGCTCGCGAGCTCCGGAGCGAATGGAGCCTCATGGTGGCGCTTTGCTTGCCAGCTAGCTTGTTGTCCGACGAGCGTTGGCGTCCCTGGATCGCCGAGGGATTCTGAACTGAATGACCAGGAGCAGAACCAATACAGCGCCCGCTCCGATCGCGGCATGTTCCAGAAAATGGAGAAAAACGCTACCGACGCCCATTCCAGCATTGTGCCTTTCCGCGATCAGAAGAGCGACATTACGATGGTACTGGCTGTATTCCGCGCCGGTCCCGGCGGCGGAACAGGAAAATTGACGGAAAATTCACAGCCCCTTAACCCACATCTCGCGTAGAAAATCTATCCTCAGCCGTTGACCATCTATCGATGGGTACGGCAAAATCAGAGGTAACAGTATTCGCACTCCCCCGTCTGCGCCACAGGGAGACCTAATGAGCACTGCCCGCGTCGAAAGTCTCACTACCGAACCGGCCCATCATCATATCGTTCGCCGCACCATCGAAGCCTGTCATCTGGCCAAGGAAGCTGCCGCCGCCGCCGCGGAAGGGATCGCCACCGGCTCGGCGCCGCTGCTGAACTCTCTGCGCCAGCGCGAGCGCGAACTCGACACGCTCGATATGGAGATCGATAGCGCCGTCACATCGGTCATCACCGAAGTGGGACCGAATGAAGCTCGGCAGCTCCTCGCCTGCATGAAGTTCATGATCAGCCTCGAGCGCATCGGTGACTTGCTGCTCAGCTTTGCCAATAGCGCACAAGCCTCCGCCGGACGGATCGATTCGGAAGACACGCGTGACCTCACCCACATGGCCACGATCCTGGAGAAGATGCTTGCCGACGTTGGTGACGCGTTCTCCTCCCGCGATGTTGGCAAAGCCGTCGACGTGCTCCGCGCCGACTCCGAGATCGATCGCTTGCGGAATCTGGTTTTTCTTCGCCATATCGAGAATCCCGAAAACATGGCCCGCCAGGCCAGCCTGCAGATCATCTTCATGACTCAGTCCCTGGAGCGCGCCGGCGATCACGCCAAGAATCTCGCCGAAGAGGTGTGCCACTTCGTCAGCGGCCAGACCGTTCGCCACGTCCTCAAAACCTACGACAAACCCGTCGAACAAATGTTCATCGACTACCTCCGCCGCCGCGAACGACATTGAGTTGCTCGTGTGGGGCGGACACTCCCCGCCTTCCTCTATCCACGAACAACCGTTCTAGGGTCTACCGGACCGGGCAAGGGATAAATCTCCCCAAGTCATTTGCCGGATCGTATACCATCGCCTGCAGAACGCTGATCGGAGCCGCATGGATGTCCACTTGATTGACGGAACCTATGAACTGTTCCGCCATTTCTACGCCGTGCCCTCCGCCAAGGATGCAAACGGCCAGGAAGTCGCCGCAGTCCGTGGCGTGTTGACTTCCGTTTTGTCTATGTTCGAGCGCGGCGCCACTCATCTCGGGGTTGCGACCGATCACATTGTGGAGTCGTTCCGCAACGATCTGTATCCCGGCTACAAGACCAGCGAAGGTGTTCCTCAAGAATTACTTTCACAGTTTCCGATTCTCGAGGAAACGCTCGGGGCAATGGGCGTGATGGTGTGGCCCATGGTTTATTTCGAAGCAGATGACGCTCTGGCGTCCGCCGCCAGCAACGCATCGAAGGATGGCAGTGTGAATCAAGTGCTGATCTGTACGCCGGACAAGGATCTCAGCCAATGTGTTGTGGGCACGAGAGTCGTTCAATTGGATCGTCGACGCGACATCCTGCGTGACGAGGCCGGTGTCGTCGCCAAGTTTGGCGTGAAGCCCGAATCGATTCCCGATTATCTTGCGGTAGTCGGCGACAGTGCCGATGGCTTTCCTGGTTTAGCCGGCTGGGGCGCAAAAGCTGCGGCTCTTACCTTATCGCAGTATCCGCACCTGGAAAAGATCCCCGAGGATTGGCGAGCGTGGCATCCCACAATCCGCAAGGCCCGCCTGCTCTCCGAATCGCTCTTCAACCAATGGGACGATGCGCTCCTGTTTCGCACCCTCGCCACTCTTCGACTCGATGTACCTGTATTTGATACGGTCGCCGACCTTCGTTGGAACGGACCGCGCTCTAATTTTGCGGAATATTGCCAGAGAATGAAGTCGCCTGATCTTCTCCGACGCGCTACGTCGGTGAAAGCGCTCGCTTTATAAAAACGTCGTCAAGCCAGCCTACGCTTTCTCCATACACTTTCCGACGATGGCGGCGCAGGCTTCCACAAAATTCCTCTCGGGTTCCGTGAACGTGCTCGTAAAATAACTCTCAATATCTAGCTCGGCCGCCAGCTTTTTCTTCACGAAGATGGGGACAACAATTTCACACTTCACGAGTGGCGATCCGGCAAGGTAGCGCGGATCCTTGGAGACGTCATGCACCACCACGGTCTCTCCACTGCTGGCTGCGGCGCCACAAAGGCCGGTGTTGAGCGGAATGCGCGCGTTGGGGGTGAAGCTCCCAACAAACGGCCCGATCACCAAAGCTCCCGGATCCGCCGGGTCGATCAGATAAAACCCCACCCAGTTGTAGCGCGTAATTTTCTCGTGCAGGCACTGGCAGATACGTTCCATCACTGTTGTGTAGGTTGATGCGGTCCGAGCGAAGTCCTGAAGCTCTCGAAGAAGTTCATCGTGCGCCGGCATCATGAGTTCGCCCTCGGGGGGGAGTTAAGCTTGAATGACACCCAGAGCTTGCACGCCCCACCCAAGTTTACGCGGACAGAGGGACATTCAAAAAGAGCGTGCAACTTAGTCGATTATGGGCTCATCTCCCACAAAAAAGGCGAGCCCTAAAAGGCGCGCCCAAGTTTCGCATCTACAACCGCAATCAGTCTGCGGGAACCAGCTTCTCTTCCATGCGTACTCCATTCCCGAAGACCTTGCTCGCGTCCAGCCCCAGCCCCTTGGCGACGCCAACGCCATAATTCGGATCGGCCTTGTAGAAGTGCTGGACCTGCAGCTCCTGAATGCGCCGCGGAGTTTCTTTCAGGCTGCCCACGATGTTCTTGATCAGCCGTTCCTGCGCATCCTTTTTCATCAGCCGGAACAAGTTCCCAGGCTGCGTGTAGTAGTCGTTCTCGTCGCGGTGATTGTGACGAGCCACCGTTCCCGAAATCATCTTCGGCCGCTCCACGTATGCCGCGTCCTGCGTCGGTCCACCGAAGCTGTTCGGCTCATAGTTTGGAGACGCGCCGCCGTTGTCGTCGAACCGCGTCATCCCATCGCGATCATAAGTCGCAAACGGACACTGCGGTTTATTGATCGGCAGCGAATCATAATTCACTCCCAGACGATACCGGTGCGCATCCGGATAAGAAATGAGCCGGCCCTGCAACATTTTGTCCGGCGAAAATCCCATGCCCGGCACAATGTTGCGCGGTTCAAACGCCGCCTGCTCTACTTCGGCAAAGTAATTTACCGGATTGCGATCCAGCGTCAGTTCGCCAATCTCAATCAGCGGATAGTCCCCGTGCGGCCAAACCTTGGTCAGATCAAACGGATTGATGTGATACGTCTCCGCTTCCTTCTCCGGCATGATCTGCATGCAAACGCGCCACTTCGGGAAGTCGCCGCGCTTGATGGCATCGAACAGATCGCGCTGTGCGTGATCAGGATCGACGCCGCGCATCTCGGCTGCCCGCTCGCCGGTGAAGTTCTTGATCCCTTGTCTGGTCTTGAAATGCCATTTCACGTAAAACAATTCGTTCTTGGCATTGATCAAGCTAAAAGTATGGCTGCTGAAGCCGTCCATCTGCCGGTAGCCATCGGGAGTGCCGCGATCGGAGAACAGAATCGTCACCTGGTGCAGCGACTCGGGCGAGAGCGACCAGAAATCCCACATCATGGTCGGCGACTTCAGATTGGTTTCGGGATCGCGCTTCTGCGTGTGAATAAAATCTCCAAACTTCAGCGGATCCTTAATGAAAAAAACCGGCGTGTTATTGCCCGTCATGTCCCAATTGCCTTCTTCGGTGTAGAACTTCAGGGCAAATCCGCGCGGATCGCGCTCCGTATCCGCCGAGCCCTTTTCTCCGCCAACGGTCGAGAAGCGAATAAACGTCGGCGTCGATTTTCCCTTGGCCGAAAAAAGCTTCGCCATCGTGTACTTCTCCATGTCGGGATTGGTGCATACGAAATGCCCGTGTGCGCCCGATCCCTTGGCATGAACCACACGCTCCGGGATGCGCTCCCGATTGAAATGCGCCATCTTCTCAAACAGTAGAAAATCTTCAAACACCACCGGGCCGCGCGGCCCAACGGTCAATGAGTTTTGGTTATCGCCGACCGGACGTCCCGCATCCGTCGTCATTCTTGCCTTCTGTTCTTTTTTCATAGACACTCCTCCTCGATTGCAAAAGTATGATCGCTTTACTGGTGTAGCTCTCTGCCCTTTGTGGTTAAGGTGTTAGGTCTTCGTTTGACAACGCCGGCATAGCCCATATACGTCCACCAGCGGTCGCGTCAAATCGAAGCCGCGCGGCGCCTGCCGCGACAGCCGCTTTAAGTTGATGAAGTCACCTTCCATATCCTGCAAAGTTTTGCAGCGTGTGCAGAGCCAGGTGATGATGCGGTTCGAGATTGCCTTCCACCAACAATGTGGAAGCGTGTGCGCTTACCTCCCGCAACAATCCATGCTCCACGAACAGCCGCAGATTCTTGTAGACAGTTGCAAAAGAAATGGCTGGAGTTCGCCGTCGGACCTCTGCATAAACCGCTTCAGCGGAGTGGTGCCCAGGCGTGGCCTCGATGGCTTCATCAATCACCTGCCACTGGTGCGTCGCAGCCAGTCCACACTTCCAGGCCAGGTCCCGGAATTATTCGTGAGCGGATCGCGCGGGAGAAGGCATGTATTGGATAAGAATCATTATAACCTAAGAATAATTCATAGAGATGCAAATGAAACGGCGCTTTGCTTCCCTTCGATGAAGACGTGAATGCTGAACCCCAACGTAAAGTTCCTTTTCTGGGCGAATAGCACCGTCCGAATGTGCGTGGAATCACAGTGGCTTCTTGCCTGGAGGAATAAAATAAACTTGCCTCGAAGCGCATCCGCTCGAGAGCGGGGGTATGTCTATGAGAACTACCCTTGTGACAGAAGTCGCCTTCTTTTGTATAAGCGGTTTTACTTTAGTGGCGTGCGGATCGCCGGCCAAGTCGCCCAATCCCTCGCAGTCCCCAGCACCATCGGTAGCAACTGAGAACAAACAGCCCGTGTTCTACACCGGCAAGAACTGCTTATCGCGAATCGCTAGCGCAGCGGCGCGCTGGCAACCAGACGCGATGCCAGTTCATATGGAGTCGAATGTCAATGCCGAAAGCACAGGCCAGAACGGAAAATCCACGGTTTGGCGCGCCACCTTCGCCTCTCGGAGGCGTGGAATGTGGCGATCGTTTACCTGCTCCGGCAGTCGCCTGAATGACCAGGCGCCATCCGGAATCACGGGCAGCATTGAGGTCCCCTCCTCACCGGAAAGCTCCCAGGCGATGTTCCAGTCGCTTCTCCTGATGGTTGATTCTGACAAGGCCTTTGACACGGCTCAACAGAATGGTGGAGCGAAGCTCATGAAGAAGAACCCGCAGCAGCCGGTCCTCTATGCGCTCGATTGGGACGCCAAGAATCGGCAACTTGTGTGGGCGGTAATGTATGGTGCTAGCCGCGGCGATTCCAAAGGCGTGGGCGTGATCGATGCCACCTCAGGCAAGTTTTTGGGCGCCGCGAAATAAGACTTCGCAGCCGCCGTTGCCGCTTGGTGGGGATCCGGGCCGTAGCGTGCCCATTTTCGGTCGGTCGTCTCCGCGAGTTGGCACGGGGTGAGGTCCGCCTTTGTGGAGCTAGTCACGTAGCGGCAGCGCCTCTTCAAGCGCATTCCTGCGATGTCTCCATTTTATCCGCTGTTGGAAGTGTCTCCGCACGTTTGACGGCCACCACTTTCTCTCCTCGACGGATCAGTACAATCGCTCCCAGTATTGCTATCGACGCCAGTACTACCCGCATCGTCAAACGCTCGTGTGCCAGCAAGCATCCCAACAATAGCGCTACGACTGGATTCGCGTACGTATGCGTCGCCACCAGCGCAGGCGGAACGCGCTGTAACAACCAAGTGTAGGCAGTGAAAGCCACGACTGATCCGAATGTGATCAGATATCCCAGTCCAAAGAACGATCGCGACGAAATGCTTGCCCAGTGCGTGTGCTGAAATTCACCGGTAAATCCCGCGCTAACCAGAAGCATTAAGGCGCCGCAAATGGTGGGCAGAGCCGTTCGCCCCAGAGGGTCCGAAGGCAATTTGAGCCGCGGCGAAATCACCACTCCAAAGGACCACGACAACGACCCCAACAACACTGCCAGCACTCCCCCCAGGCTCGAACCCTTCACGGACAACTCCGCTCCCGTCAGCATCGCCACGCCGGCCACGCCCAGACTCAGTCCCAGAGCGCTTATTCGGCTGATCCTCTGCCGTCCCATCAACCAGCCCAGCACTAGTATGAACATCGGCTCCGTAGCGATCAGCAGCGCAGCCAATCCCGATCCCACATACTGCTCCGCCCAGAAAAGCGACCCGTGGCCGATCAGGAAGAAGAATGTTCCCAGCACGAATCCTGCCGCCCATTGTTGCCGCGTCGGACGAAACCCGCGCAGCCAGGCCCATGCCAGCATGATCCCACCCGCAATCGCCTGCCGCACTCCCACCGTCACCAGCGGCGGGATCGTTTCCACCGCATAGCGGATCGCGAGGTACGTCGACCCCCAAATGACGTAGATGGCAACGAAGGCCAGCACCATCTTGATGGCGAGGCTGCGGTCATGTGTGTTCGCGGGTTTGCTTGGCTCAGGCACAATCACGGGTCTACCTCCAATGTTTATCATCTTGCCGGTGCGAACGAGGACCATAATCTGCGAAGCATGAGCTGAGAACATTGCGTCTGCCTCCACTAAGCGACTAACTTGTAAAAGTATGTTTAACGGTTAACAACGCAGATCCTAAGCGCTCTGACCTAACTTGTAAAATGATATTTGGAGGTTATATCATCGTGAGAGAGCCTGATCGTCAGCCGATGTCACAGGGCAAGAAATGCCAGAGAAGTGCAGAGATCCAATAGGATCGAAAATGAACGCGCACATCTGTTTGATTCAGGTCCCTTACATGGTGGGCGATGAGAATCAAGGCTCAAGCAAAGGGCCGGAGCGGTTGGTGCAAGCTGGCGCCGAGAAGTTGGTGGCTGCTCAAGGTGCTTCTGTAGCGCTAGAGCGCGTTGATCGGGGCGATGCCTTTCGCGATAGCGGGAATGCATCTTTAATTGTTGGCAAGCGCCTCGCATCCGTGGTCAGGCGCGCCGTTGAAGCCAAACAATTTCCTTTGATACTGGCCGGAAGCTGCGATGTCAGCAAGAGCATACTTTCGGGTTTTGACCATGCCCGGTGCGGCGTCGTTTGGCTCGACGCTCACGGCGATTTCAATACTCCGGAAACGACTGCGAGTGGATACTTCGACGGCATGTCCCTGGCCGTTATCACCGGGCATTGTTATCAGAACTATTGGGCCCAGATCGGCAATAGCGCTCCAATTCCAGAATCAGCAACTCTTTTGCTGGGTGTGCGCGACCTCGATCCGTGTGAGGAAGAGGGCCTTGCTCGTTCTTCGATTCAAATGGTGAGGTGGCATGAGGGAAAGCCGCAGTCCAGTGTGCAGGCTGCCTTCGACAACCTCGCGCTGCGCGTGCCAGAAATTTATCTCCATATTGATATGGATTGCTTGGACCCGAAGGTTGCCCCCGGCGTTATATTCAATCCCGTACCCGGTGGAATTGTATTGAGCGACATCGAAGACGCCATCCGTGCGGCGTTTGCGCGTTTCTGGGTAAGAGCTTGCGCGTTGGCTGTTTTCAATCCCGACCGCGACCGAGACGATAAGACACTCAGAACAGGACTGAGGATTATCGAGGTTGTGGCCGACGCCGCCCGTGAGATGCGATAGAAATCCGCAGCGGAGCTGTAAGTCTCGTTCTATGAAGGAAGCAAAGAATAAAGTACGACGCCAGCCGAGTTTCGATCTGATTGCAGGCAACGCCTGCCTCGACTTCGTCAACACGCTGGATGATCGGCATATCAAGCCCAAAGAATTGCTCGGCACTTACGACGATTTTCTTCGATTCGGCGAAGATGCTGCTTTGCTTGAGGCCAGCCCGGGTGAACGATTATCGAAGCGCAGCCACACCGAGCCAGACCGGGCACAGGACGCTCTGCGCCGCGCCAGAGAGTTGCGCGAGTCCATCCACGATGTATTTTGGGCGATCATTGAGAAGCGCCGCGTTCCGTCGGAAGCACTCGCCAAATTGAATCGAGAGATTCAGGTTTCTGCAGAACACTTGTGCCTGGCACCGTCCGATGGCCGCTTCCATTGGTGCTTCGACGATCTGAGTGACTTTGATGCCTTGCGCTGGAAGATTGCGCGCACAGCCGGCGATCTGCTCGCCTCCGACCAGTTGCCCTTCGTCCGGGCGTGTTCCTCCAAAGATTGCGAATGGTTCTTTCTCGATACCAGCAAGAACCACCACCGCCGCTGGTGCGACATGAAGCGCTGTGGCAACCGTGCCAAAGTGCGCAGGTTCTATGCTAAGAAGAGGACTGTCTAAGGGATGTTCTGTGTTTGATTGATGTGTATAAAGTGTGTTTTAAATAGATAACGCGAGAAAACCTGCACGGCAGGGACGTCATCCAGGAATGGAAGAAAATCACCCTCCCGCTTTTTTGTCGAGTGTTTGAATTGGTTGTGACTCCCGACCTGATTCACCTCATACCAGCCCTCCGGTGCCGCACCCGAACCGAGACATACCAGTAGGCACGCTCAAAAGTATCGAGAAACAGGCGGGGATCAAACTGAGGTGATCCTGGAGCAAAGGAACGAGTCATGGAATATATTCCGTATCTTCAGACGGACTGCGGGCCGATTATGGCGTGAGCTTTCCCAATTTTCCGGGCAGTATCGCTGCCGGAACGACCCTTGACGAAGCGCCGCGGATGGCGGCGGAGGCGCTGGCGCTCCATATCCAGGGCATGATCGAGGACCGAGACGCGGTGCCGGAGCCCTCGAAAGTCGACTCCTGGTGAGCGTCGACGCTCTAGATGCAACGGTGCGCGTGAATATCACGGCGCGGGAAAGCCAGATGGCGAAGATCGATGCCCTCGCCGAAGCGGCCGGCCTGACGCGGTCCGGCTACATGGTCCGTGCCGCCATCGGCGCGGCCACTGGCGAGAGGAAGCGGGTCGCGCGCACACGAGTCGCGCACCGCGCGGGCAAGTCGAGATAATCGAGGTGCGTCTTCCGGCTTTTCGCGCGACGGGAGCGCTTTTGAAGGAAAGACTGCAGACAGACGATCCCGAGAACCTATCCCATAAATTGTTTTGCAAAGGGCACGACTTCAGCCGTGCCGCCCGAGGCCAAATAAGAAAGCGGGCTTACGCCCCTGAGGGGTCGCAGTTTGCTACCGTTTCGAACCAGGCGTCCGCCGGACACGAACCGGGCGGGCCCGCTGAAGGAAGACTCTCGGGATGTTTTGTTGCCCGACCGACGCTTGCCACGGCGACGCTACTGACCCTCGGGAAGCCAGCGACCCGCCACTTCGTTACAATCGAAAATTCACCCGGAGGATCCTGTGATCTCTCGTCTTCTTACTCTCGTGCTGCTGTCTGGTTCCTCGCTCGCGCAAAACACGGTCCACTACACCGCCACCAACGCGAACGTGAAGTACCTCTTCGCGACCTCCGAGCCGGTTGCGCGCCTGAAGTCAGGCGACATTCTCGACACCAACACGCTCGATTGCTTCGGCAACGTGCTGAGGAAGCCCGGGGACACGCTGAGGATGGTGAAAGGCGACAATCCGCTAACCGGACCATTTTTCGTCGAAGGCGCGGAGCCCGGCGATACCCTCGCCGTCAAGATGCTTGATCTGCAAGTCGATGGCGACACCGGCGTAGGCGCGTTCGCTCCCGGATTTGGCGCGCTCAACGAGACCAACTACACGCCCATGCTGCATCCGCCGCTGCCGGAGCGTATCTGGTACTATCCCATCGATCACGCCGCGAACACAGCTACGTTCAAGGCGCTCGACACGGACTTCTCGGTGAAGATTCCCCTGCATCCTTTCTTTGGATGCATCGGGGTGGCGCCGGCGGAGGGTGAGGCGCGCAGCTCGGTCGTCCCCGCGGAGTTCGGCGGCAACATGGATTCCCCCGAGGCCAGCGTCGGCAACACGGCTTATTTTCCGGTGAACGTAAAAGGTGGCCTGTTCTACATCGGCGACGGCCACGCCGCCATGGGCGACGGAGAAATTGCCGGTACCGCCATCGAAGTTCCGCTCAAAGCGCGCGTGCAGTTGAGCGTGATCAAAGGCCGCACCATCGCCTGGCCGCAATTTGAGAATGACGACGCCATCATGACCGTCGGCGCCTACCGTCCGCTCGACGACGCGCTGCGCATCGCCTTCACCGAACTCGTCCATTGGATACACAAGGACTACGGCCTGTCCGAACTCGATGCTTATGAGCTACTTTCGAAGGTGGCGAAGATCCACCTCAACGAAATGGTTGATCCGAATTATGTGGTGGTCGCATCGATCGAAAAGAAGTATTTGCCGCCCAAGAAAAATTAATGCCGGCTTGTTCGCCGCTTTGAAAGGGCGCGACGTCCAGTCGCGCCGTAAAGCCCAACAAATGTTACCGCGGCTTTAGCTGCCGACGGCGGTGCGTAAGCGAAGAAGTGTTACCATTCCCTGATTCGACGCCGAGGTCCCCCATGGCCGCACACCCGCACTCCCCGAATCAGTCCGCATGGCCCGAATTGCCCCTCAATGTATGGAAGGATACTTACGCCACTCTCCACATGTGGACGCAGATCATTGGCAAGGTGCGCCTCGCGCTGAGCCCGCGCGTTAATCACTGGTGGGAAGTTCCGCTGTATGTCAATGCCCGCGGGCTTACGACTTCAGCGATTCCGTATGGCAATGGAATTTTCGAGGTTCAGTTCGATTTCATCGAGCACAGGCTGAGCATTCAAACGAGTTGGAATTCATCGAAGAGCGTCGCTCTCAGGCCGCAGACAGTCGCTGCGTTCTATGCCGAATTCATGTCCGCTTTGCGTTCGCTCGGAATCGAACCGAAAATCTGGACCATGCCGGTCGAAGTGCCGGATCCTGTGCCATTCGAGAGGGACACGCAGCATGCCTCCTATGATCCCGAATACGCACACCGCTTCTGGCAGATCTTGATGTTGTGCGACACGGTCTTCAAGGAATTCCGTGCTGGCTTCATCGGCAAAGACAGTCCAGTGCATTTCTTCTGGGGAAGTTTCGATCTGTGTGTGACGCGATTCTCCGGACGCCGCGCCCCGGAAAGACCCGGCGCTGATGCCACGACGCGCGAAGCCTATTCGCATGAAGTGATCAGCGCAGGATTGTGGCCGGGCGGCGGCGAAATCAAGGGCGCGGCATTCTATGCGTACGCGGCGCCCGAGCCAGCCGGCTTTGCCGAGCAACCAGTACAGCCAGAGTCAGCATTCTATCATCCGCAACTGCGCGAGTTTTTGCTGATGTATGACGATGTTCGCAAGGCTCCATCGCCGCGTGAGACGTTGCTCAGCTTCCTGCAGAGCACCTATGAGGCGGGCGCGAACCTCGCGCACTGGGACCGCAAAGAATTGGAAAGGGTTTGACTTGAGAACGGCGGGAGAGAAACGATGTCAACCAAATGCAAGCATCTGGATCAAATCAAAATCACGACGACCGACAAGCATGTCTGCGAAAATTGCGTAAAGATCGGCGACACCTGGGTTCACCTGCGGATGTGTATGTCCTGCGGCCACGTCGGTTGCTGCGACTCCTCCAAGAACAAACATGCCACCAAACATTTTCATCACGATCGGCATCCCGTAATGCGTTCGATCGAGCCGGGAGAAAACTGGATTTGGTGCTATGTAGATGAATCGATTGTGGGTGAAGTCAACGCTTAGAGCTTTGTGCGGAGAAAAAGGCAGAAAAAAATTGAAAGGGCCGTGACATTGGTTATGCTCTAGCTGCTAACTCTTGCGAGGGAGTCAGCCGCGTGGACGCATGTACCGTCACAGCCCCTTGATGTAATCACTGCTTTCACAGTCCCAAACCCCAACTGCACCTCGCAGAGCCGTCGGTTTTTTCAGGTTTGGCTGTCCAGCAAGTTGCCTCGCCGGACTGATCACTCAGTCTACTTCGGGCCAGCAAGTTTTACTTCGCTAACCCTTTCGACCGTCGACGCAACTAACCTTAACAGAGCGTTCACAAATGTCAACGCAAACTATTGGTGCAATGCTCGAGCGCAACGTTGTGAAAAACGTAGAAGGGAAGTCATTGCAAGTGTTGCTCTTATCGGACGGGATTTTGCGGTGAGATCGGATTTGCACAGAAACTTTCACAATGCTCGACTTGCAACAAAAACTTGCCAGCGAACCGAATAATGATCTGTTGTTAGCAAGTTAAAACGTCCGCTTTTCGTAGCAAGTGAAATGTCCGGTCTTGGTTAATCTCCCGCCGCCGCCGAGGCGGTGGGAAAGTGGGAATCTCGCGGGTTTTGCGAGATTTCCAAGCGCGGTGGGAAAGTCGGCTTTTGGACTTTTCCACGGAGCGTCTTTTCCACAGCCTTTGCCGGCGCCGTTTTTACGGCAGCGATCGCTGCGCCCTGCGCCGTATATCGCCCTAAGCGATGCGGCCCATGCGT
>JBEKUD010000003.1:0-105959 GCA_049515395.1 Candidatus Sulfotelmatobacter sp.
TAACCCTCGTTAAAGACGAGATAGATGACCTGAAGCACCGCGCCCAGTCGCTCCGGCAATTCCTGCCGCGTCGGCACCTCGTACGGAATCGGTGTCTCTCGAATCTTTGCCTTGGCGCGCACAATGCGCTGCGCCAGCGTACGCGGAGTGATGAGGAAGGCCTTTGCTATCTCCTCGGTTGTCAGCCCGCACACCTCACGCAAGGTGAGCGCAACGTGCGCTTCCGGTGCTAGAGATGGATGACAGCACGTAAAAATCAGGCGCAGCCGATCATCCTCAAGGCTGTCCTCTTCATTGGACCTTTCCGCCGAACTCCATTGCGCTTCGAGATATCGCACGAGCTCGTCTTGAGACGCATCAAATCTTGCTCGTCGACGCAGAGTATCCATGGCTTTGAATCGGGCCGTCGAAATCAACCATGGTCGCGGGTTGCCGGGCACTCCACTCTTCGGCCACAGGCTCAGCGCAGCCGCAAAGGCTTCGTGCATCGCCTCCTCGGCAAGATCAAAATCACCGAGCAAGCGGATCAGAGTTGCCAGGATTCGTCCCGAATCCACGCGATAAAGGGAGTCGAGCAATTCGCGTATCTGCTCGGTGGAATGCTCGGACATGACGACGACCTTAGCAAACCAGCTACCCCGAATCAATTTAAAATCTCTCGAAATGGCCGCAATTTAGCGAATTGTTCTCTTAAGCCGGACTGGAGAAAGTATCCCGCGGCCGCTCGCAGGTAAGCTTTCGCGCCTTTTTCTCCGGAGGGCACATCGGCAGTCCGGTTTCAACCAAACCATCAGGCGAATGCAATGCGATCACAAGCCGATGACTTGGCGAAGGCGACTTGACTTGGACCCCTACGAGTCGGCGTCACTACGGCGATGGAACCGACCCCATTGCGAGTTTCCCCGGTGGAACATTCTGATTCAGCCGAAAGAAGTTATGTGGATCATAGTGCGTCTTAACCGCGACCATACGATCCCATCGTTCCTGATAAGCCTCGGGCACGCGATCCTGCTCATCGCCGCTCATAAAATTTACGTAAACACCGGGTTTCATCGCTGGCCGTAGTTTATTGAACAGTCCTCGAATCCAGGAAATATTGCCAGCATCAGCCGAAGCTTCAGACCAACTCGCCAGCAAATTCATGATGAAGGGAGCGCTGCGATCGCCGAATGCTGTCTCGCTCGCGCCCCTGCGCGCCGCCGCGCCACCGAGATAGGCAAGTTCAATCTGGGTTTCTGATGAGGGAATAGCGGCCACCGCCTCCACCATGAGATCGATCACACTGTCGCCAAGATTAGTGAAATAACCCGATTTGGTGTAATAGCGCCGGCCATGTGGGAAATCAGAGTCCGCCATAGTTTGCAGATTCAGGAACGACACCGTTTTCCGGCTGACAGAATCCGGACTGCACATGGAAAGCGCGCGCTCCAGGTACCGACGCCCAGCATCGGGTTCGCCAGTCCAAACTAGGGAACTGCTGGCCACCGGCCGTCCGCGGAGCTCTATTGGTACGCTCCGGGCGTGTGGAGCAAGGCGCAGATTAATGTTCCACTTCAAGTCGAGCGGCGCTTCGGCCATGAAGTCCCGCCAGCATTCAAGGAGCAGGCGAATGTCGGCCTCGGGAGATAACCCTTCAGCAAGTACCATCGAGGTAAGCGGATGTAGTTTCACTTCGAATTCTGTCACCACTCCGAAGTTACCGCCGCCTCCACGCAAGGCCCAAAATAAATCCGGGTTCTGTTTTGAGTTGGCACTCACAACGGAGCCATCAGCCGTAACGAGAGTGAACCCCTCGACGTTATCGCATGATAAGCCGAATCGCCGGGTGAGCCATCCGGTTCCTCCGCCCAAGATCAGTCCGGAAGCGCCGGTATGAGAGACGACGCCAGAGGGGAAAACCAGTCCTGCCTTTTGCGTTGCGGTATCAATCGATCCCAACAGACAACCTCCGGCGATCCTGGCCCGGCGCGCCTCCGGATCGACAGTAACCTGGCGCATTCTCGACAGGTCAATCACCATGCCGCCATCGCACGTGCTAAATCCTGCGAGGCTATGCCCTCCGCAGCGGACGGCGGTAAGAATTCCGGTCTCAGAGCCAGCTCGGACGGCATTTTGAACATCGCTTACATCGGCGCAGCGCGCGATAATGCCTGGGGTGCGCGCTAGCATGGCATTCCAAATGACACTCGCGTCTTGGTAGCCGCTTTCGCCGGGGCGCAGCAAATCACCTTTGAATCGCCGGTGGAGCGAAGAGTAAACTTCTTCGCTGGCTGCAACCATCTCGTGCTCTCCTCGCGGAATGTTTTTCCCGGCCGACAATGATTCACTCTGCTAAACAGGGTTGCGCCGCCGGCTTCGCAGATAAAACAGCGAAATAACACCTAAGAAAACTGAAAATGCTGGAACCGACCATTGCAATCCTTCCACGAAGAAGGTTGTAATCGAGATCGCAACAAGTAACAGAATACCCACCACAGTGAAAAACGGGTGGGCCCACAGACGCATGGGCAAACTCAATAGCCGCTCGCTCGTGATCGCGTTACGAAAGCGAATGTGCGTATTGAGAATCACCAGCCACACGAAAAGCATTCCGGCGACCGCGGTCCCGTAGAGCATGAGGAAAGCGTTCTTGGGCGCAAAGAAGGCCAGCAGAATGGCCGCGACAATCCCCGCGGTTGAAGCTAACAGCGCGCGATGCGGCACACCGTTGCGGCTTACTTTGCCCATCCACTCGGGGGCATAGCCTCCCCGGCCCAGAGAAAAAAGCATTCGAGTGGAAAGGTAAAGGTTCGTATTTACGCTCGATAGTGCAGCCGTGAGCACGACGAAGTTCATGATCGCGGCGGCGAAGGGTATATGAACCGCAGCGAATGCCGTCACAAAAGGACTGCCGGAAAGTGTGGACGAACTGCTGGTCTGGTTCCAGGGAACCATGGTCACCATAATCGCAATCGCCAGCACATAGAACAAAATGAGCCGCCAAACGATGCTCCGCATGGCGCGGGGAATGGTAATTTCCGGATGCTGTGCCTCTCCCGCAGTGACCGCGATGATTTCTACTCCCATGTAGCTGGTGACAGTTATGGTGAGCGAAAGCCAGACTCCTTTCCATCCCGCCGGAAAGAAGCCTCCGTGCTGAGTTAAGTTGGCCAAGCCAATCGGGTGCCGGGAACCAATGCCAAGAATCAACCATAGCCCCACAATGATGAAGGCTACGATGGCGGCCACTTTGATCATTGCGAACCAATATTCAAACTCGCCCAGGCGGTTGACCTGCATAGAATTGAGCGCCACCAGGGCAGCCGAAACCAACACCACCCAAATCCATTGCGGAACATTCGGAAACCAAAAGGAAATATAAATGCCGGCGGCTGTGACTTCAGCACCGATGGCAACGATCTGTGCGACTCCGTAAGTGGCTCGAACCGAAAAACTTGCCCAGGGATTGAGGTAATTCTCCGCGTAAACTCCGAAGGCGCCGGCTACCGGATGGACGACCGCCATCTCCGCCAGCGCATAGGACATGATCAGAGCAATGCCCGCTCCCGTCAGATAGGAAACAATGACGGCGGGTCCAGCCAGGCGAATGGTCACACTGCTTCCCAAAAACAAGCCAACACCGATGGCACCACCAATGGCCATCATCGTGAGCTGCCTTTGGCCCAGACGGCGGTGGAGACCTTCCACTTCCGGCATCGGAGGCTTCGCACCGGCGAGCGTGGCGTCAGCCGCCGCACCACGTTGATCAGTCATAAACTGCCAACACTGGCAGGGTCAAGGACAAGTAGATTGATATTCTTCTTGAGAACTTCCGCGACTGCTTTCACATCGTCCATGGTGTTGTACACGTGGAACGATATCCGTAGGCCGTCGTGACGGTTTGATGCCACGATGCCGCTTTCAGAGAGCTTCTGTACCAGTAAGGTCGAATCTTTGCACTGCAATACCACCAGCGGCCCAGCGCTATCAGCGGGCGTTTTGGCGCGAATGCCCAGGTCGCGGGCGCAGCTCAACAGCAATTGCGCAAGCCTCTCGATGTGGGCTGCAACATTCTCCATACCGATTTCTTGTAGCTGTTGGAATCCTGGTATTGCTGCGTACACATTGGGCACGGACGGGGAGCCGGACTCGAATCTTCGGGCGGTGGGAGATAGAGCGAAAGTCTGAGGATCGTAGGCGAACGGATTTGCTTGCGCAAACCATCCCGTGACTGTAGGAACCAGCGATCGAATGAGTTCTCTGCGCACGTACATGAAAGCAAGACCGGGTGGACCGAGCAGATACTTGAGGGTTCCGGTCAGAAAAAAGTCCAGGTCCATGGCCTTCACGTCGACCGGGCGGGTTCCGCAGTCCTGGTAGTCATCGAGCATTACGAGAGCACCGGAGCGGTGGGCAATTTGCGTGATAGCGCTTACCTCGGAACGAAATCCGTTCTTGAAGCAGACGCGCGTGAGCGGCACGATAAGCGTATTGCGGTCGACTCTCTTCTCGTAATTATTGGCTGAAATGCGGTTACCTTCTGCGCCCACAAATTCCACCTCGACGCCTCGAGGGCGCTGAGCGAGCCAGATGTGACCCATGGTAGGAAATTCGAACTCACCCATCACGACTTTCTTCCGTTCGCGGAGACTCAGCGCGCTGGCGACGCCATTGATGCCCGCCGAGACGCTGGTCACAATGGCAACCTCATCGGGGCTGGCGTTGATGAATTGTGCAAAGGCAGTCCGCGCCTCCTCATACCGATTCACCCACGTCTCCCACGGCGACCCTTGCTCGTGCCAACTCGCGATGTAGTCCTCCAGACCGGCCTGCACAGCATCCGACAGCGCACCTTGGGAGCAAGTGTTGAGATAGATTTTGCGGTGGAAAATGCTGAAGCGAGAGCGAATTCCCTGGATTTGTTGGTCGGTCAGCATGGTTGTTCGTTGAATGTTGTGGAATCAGTCACGCATCATCTGAGCCAGCGCGCTTCCGAACCTGCGCACTTCTTCGAGGGTATTGTAGTGCACCAACGATGCTCTGACTGCACCGCTCTCCAGGGCGAGCCCCAATCGCTTCATCAGCCGCGGCGAATACATGTGGCCATCGCGTACGCCGATATTTTGTTTGGTGAGCTCTTCGGTGACTCTTGCGGGGGAGAGATTCGGCAAATTGAAGCATAGCGTTGGAAACCGTTCACTGACCCGCTTTTTGTCTGCTACGCCGTAGACGACCGCGTGGCAATCGTTCAGCACCCGAAGCATTTCGAGCGAAAGCGATGATTCACCGCGTCCAGCACGATCTGTGGAACCTGTGCACCCGCCGCATTGTCGAAAAAAATGAATTCTGGAGGGCGCGTCAGTGCAGGGAAGGCGGCGCGAACGGCTTCGATGGGAAAGTTTGCATTCGGCCGGGACGGAACTTTCGGGTTGAGAACACCTTGGGATTTGAACTGCAACCCTTTGCTCCCAGGCGCATTTGAAAAGCCAGCACTCAAGCCAGCACTCAAGTCTTGCAAAATGAGCAGCGCCAAACCTATACTCCGCTGGCGGCACCCGTCAAGAGCGCATTTTCTGCCTTCGCAGGCTAGAATATGTCACTTGTTGCGCGCTATGCTCCTGCGACCAGCGGCGCCCTGCGGCAGACATCAAGCGTAAGAACAAACTATGCCTGTATCCGTGACCAACTCCAGGCTGATCTACGACGCTTTCAAGGAATGCGACATCCGTCTGCTCTCAGCTCTGCCAGAAACCTGGCTAGTGCATCTCATCCGGATGGCGGACGATGACCCTGAGATGATTTTGGTGCGACTAGCGAAGGAGGAAGAAGGGGTGGGTGTCTCGGCCGGAGCACACTTTGCCGGGGTGAAGTCGGCCATGCTGATGCAGAACCATGGCTTCCTGGCATCCATCAACGGGATTGTCTCTTTCGCACATCTATACAAGATTCCTCTCTTGATGCTGATCAGCTACCGCGGCTCCTTCGGGGAGCGCGATCCATGGCAAACGCAAGGCGGCAACGCCACCGAACCAGTCTTGCGTGCGCTGGGCATCCCGTACTCTTTCCTCGATTCGGTGGACGCGGTCAAGAAACGTATCCAGCAGGCGCAGACCCTCGCCGACAGCAGCTCGCAGCCGGTTGCACTTCTTTTGCCGCGCGACCTCATGTGGGAGGAGTGATGCTCCGCCTCGATTGTCTTCGCTCGATTTATTCGGAGCTGGAAAACTGTCTGGTCGTCACGATCATGGGAGCAGTCGCGGCCGAGCTGCACTCTCTCGGGCACCGCCCCAATTTCTTTTACCTGCAACATTCCATGGGATTGGCCTCTTCGACGGGGCTGGGTCTCGCTCTGTGCCTGCCGGAACAAAAAGTGATCGTCATCGATGGCGACGGTTCGCTTTTGATGAACCTTGGCAGTCTTAGCACAATGGCGCGGTACCGTCCCCGGAAACTGGTTCATGTCGTTTTCGACAACGAGAGTTTGCTATCGGTCGGCGGCTTCCCAACAGCCACGAGCACAGGTACGGACCTGGAAGGGATCGCCCGCGCCGCCGGCATTCCGCGCGTGGCAACAGTGCGCAGTGTGGAAAATTTAAAAGCCGCCGTGACCGACGCGGTGCATGGCAATGAACTAACAACCATCATCGCCAAGGTCGAAGCCACGGGCCCCGCCGGCTATGTTACCGACCTGTCGTTGCTGGAAAATCAGTTTCAATTCCGCCGGCATATTCAGTCTCTCAAGAAACGCCGAAGATCGGGCAGGGGCGTTCGAATCCCGATCAAGCGGAGGTAGAGTGCCGAACGCAAAGCTTATGAGGTGCGCCAATGTCTCTCGTCTTGGCTAAGCTGCTCGAAGAACTAACTGATGGGCGGCTGCGGATCGTTGATCTGACCCAGTCCTTGAGTCCGCAGACCCCGTTGCTGCCGCTACCCCCGCAGTTTAACAACACACCCGCGTTCAGAATCTGGGAGTTGTCGCGGTACGATGAGCGCGGTCCTGCCTGGTACTGGAATGCGTTCGAGACCGGCGAGCACACCGGCACACATTTTGATGCTCCAGTCCACTGGGTCTCTGGGAAAGACCTTCCGGACAACACCGTGGACCGCATCGCGCCGCAGAAATTTGTCGGCCCCGCCTGCGTAATCGACATCAGCGCGGAGGCGGCAAGAAACCCAAATTATCTCTTGCCCCCAGCGCGCATCCGACAGTGGGAAGAACATTACGGCCGTATCCCGTCAGGCGCATGGGTTCTCTTGCGCACAGACTGGTCGAACCGGGAGGATCCCAAGGACTACATCAACCTAAAGGAAAATGGACCTCACACTCCCGGATTGGCCAAGGAAAGCTCCGCTTTCCTTGCCCACGAACGAGACGTGTTAGGCGTCGGGGTGGAGACGGTCGGAACTGATGCCGGTCAGGCCGCCACCTTTGACCCGCCCTTCCCGAACCACTACGTCATGCACGGCAGCGGCAAGTTTGGGTTGGCCGGTCTCTGCAACCTTGATCAGCTTCCGCCGACTGGAGCCATTGTCGTCGCCGCGCCACTGAAAATCGTGGGCGGCTCCGGCAGTCCTCTGCGGGTCATTGCCATCACACCTTGAAGCACGGCCAGCCGGCACGGCCTTGCCGCGGCGGAGCCGGATACCAGCGTCACGACTGCAGAAACGAAATACGCCCCCGATTCCACGGAGTCCACTGACGAAGCGTTGGGCGACGATGCGAGAAATTCGCTCGAATCCTGCTCCCACGGTGCCCTATGGGAGAGAATTTCTTGCACCTCGGACTGCCCGGTCAGCGTGCAGTCTGACTGCCAAGCGTTTTGAGAGCCGAAGCGGCCCGACGAAGGCGACTTCGCGCCGATGATCGCCACACCTTCGCCCTTCGACCAGCCACAGAAAACGGACTGCTAGCTCTTAAATCTCTAGATATAAAGTGTTTCTCCAGTTGGCATTCGAGAGTTGAAGCCGCGCGGTAAGACGGTTATGCTGGAACATGGCAAATTTCTCTTAATCGTGAATTTCGATGCGCAGCCCCGCTTGGCGATATCTCTGCCGTTTTCTAACGTTTCTCACGGCTGTCATGGCACCGATACCTGCAGCGCATGCTGGGCCTCAAGAAAATCCATTTGGCGACCCGGACAGATACCGCGTCTGCTCAAATTTAGGGGAATATATTTTCGTCGGCGGGACCGGCGGTTTCGACGCGCTCCGTCACGGTGATCGGTTCGAAGAGCTTCTCAAAACTGGTCACGTGGGGCTCTACGAGCATGCGAATGCGATAAGCGCAGCTGAGAACCCACCGACCATCCTTAGGGCCATAGAGCGAGCGTTTAGCGGGACCGGACCAGGGGAAGCTGAACTGGGTCAGGTAGGCTGGAACTATTTCACGCTGCCACCCAGCTATGGGTACTACCAGGAGCAGTATATACAAAATGGTCTCAGGCCCTCTGAAGCCAATGTGAACACACCGTCTGATTCGGCTGGTCCCGGGCAATTAGAAGAAGACCTAACGCAGTGGAGGGAGTACGTGGACGCGGCCAGGACCGTGGGCATCGAATCCGTGGCTCCGGTAGTAGCTCCAAATGATCCGAACGAACCAAAACTAGGGGAGAACGTCTTTGCAACCAATCCGTTCTATGCGCTGGAGCGCGGTGAGGCGCTGTATGGCAAAGCAATCGCGTTCGACGTTCCGCCAAACTTCTTTCTGAGCGGTGGGAGCGGGCCAGGCTATGAGAAGTTTATTGTGCAAGCAATCCAATGGGGAAATGCCCATGGCCTGCGAACCACGATGTTGCTTTCTCCTTACCCTTGGCCTACGAATTCGGCCGGCCAGCTTGAAACCTTCCGTCAATTCACCGACAATACTTTTAGTCGCGACACTCAGGATTTTGTGAGTCGTCTGGTGGAAGAACATGCGGTTCCGTCGGAATGGGCGGTAGACAATTACGAAGATACATATCCACACGATGCACCAGCTATGGTGCCCGAAACTGCCCGCAACACCACCACTGAGGTTGGCCTTTGGTTGGCCAGAAATGCTCCAGTCTATCCGCAAGGGCATAATACTGAGGGCGTGATATGTTTCCCACCGCGGCTCACGCGAGCACGAAATTTAGAGTGACCTAGTTTTGGCGTCTGTCAGGTGTTGCAAGTACATTTATGCCCTACGAACGCTGATCGACTTCAAATAGCTGAGCAGCCGGATCGCGGTTCCGCTGCGGCTCCGAAACACGAACACACAGCCGGAAAAAGGATCCTAGGCTACCTCCTGGCAGAAGTCGCGCCAGAGAGTCGATACCCTTTCTTCCATCGAGCGGCTTGATGGCCACCAGCACGCGCATCTGCGCCGTGATCTGAATCATCTCTCGGCTTCCCGCCAGGCGCGCAGTGGGCTCATCCAATCGGGCGATGCGGCAGCTTCCCACTGAATCCGCACCTTGCTTCCGCGCATCGACTCGAACTCGATCAAGCACTCTCGCAGCATCGCTGAAGGTGGCGCGATCAGTTCGACGAATGTCGGCTTGCGAGCTTTTCGTCGGCCATGGGAAACTCCGCCCAGCCGTTTCTTCAGCCCCATATAGTCCAGCCGCAGCGGATGCGCGACGGAATACACACCGTGTTCCCGGGCCAGTTCGACCGCGGCTTGCCACACCGACTCCGGCAGCTTCCTCCCCCGCGCGACGTACCGTTCGAGACGAATGGACAGAATCTGCAGTCGTACTTGACGCAGATGGTCGAGCACTTGCGGACCGATGGCCTTACTTTTCTCGGGAACAAGCACCGGAAGTTTTCCCGACTAGATCCTCCGTTCGAACCCTCCTCTGCCTCACTATCCACGCGGAAGGATCACGGGAGGGGCATGACGATGCGACGGGCAACAAGGGCCACCGCTAAATTTGAGATACGAAAATGCAGAACGGACAGCCTCGCTAGCACCGAACTCTGCGGCAGTTCTTCGGAGAAGCACCAGTTGCAAAGTCGGCCCCGGAGTCATCTTCAAAGCCCACGAACTACGCCTGAAGGAATTCTTGACGAGCTGACAGAAGTCACCGACCCGCTACCGTTGCCCATTCGGGGGACTTGTCTTCAAATGAGCGACTCGATTATTGTACGGTTTTCGGGAGACATCTCGTGCGGAATTTGCATTTTCGTAGGTGAGCGCACGATTCTATCGACCCGTGAACAATCGCTCATTCTGGCTCGAATTTTGACCGCGTATATCTGTTGCTCGCCATTGTAGAGTCAAACCTGATTTCATCCGTTTCGTAATTCTGCTTAAAACTCGAGCACCGCGTGTTGTCGATGGCAGGGTGGATGCATATGGTCTCGCTTAGGAAAAACCATGTGCAATGCGCCCGAATCTCAGACTTGCCTCCCGGGAAGGGATAAACAGGTACTTGCGCACGCTGACCTCCCGAGACTGGTGTCGATTTTGTTGCCCCAATGAGCATCTAATGTCCCTCCGCGTCCGCCATTGTGTGGAATGTCCCAAGTGCCACACCTGCTATCTGATTGCGTTCAGCCCCTATAGGAACGGAGCTTATGTCGTGCGCACAAGTGCAGGTTCTTGTGAAGAATACACACTGTATTGTTTCTGCGAAGGAGCACAGATGCCGAGTTGCGGCAGACGGCTCGAAGTGAAAGCTTGTGAAGTCTCGAAAGCAGCTCATAACCGCGGCTACGGTACACTCGACGAAATCTGGCCCATAAGTCGTCGGCCGCAAGATGAGCCGCCATTCGACATTACCAAGTATGTCAATTTGCGGCAGAGCTAGCCATGCAGAAAGCGCTGTTCCGTATACCGAGTCTGCGACTGGACTGGTGACTCTTGAGTCTCACGGATTCGCTCCAGGAGCCCTGCAGGGCGACTATCCGTAATTCCGGGCGGCGTGGGGCGTTCGGATTCCGACACCATAGTTAGTACATGTCCAAAGGCATTCATCGTGCACGGGAGCTGAGCCAACTAACGATCTAACGATCTGGGGTGACCAGAGAACGAACGCGAATCCCAAGCCTGCGAGACAACAGTGCCGAAATGCGTCACGGGCATGAACGAGCCCTTGCCCGGAAATCCTAGCTCCTCCTCGGTGTACAGTCGTTGACCCTGAAGATATGCGTCGTTCGCGTAGAAACCCAAGGCCAACTCGCAGCGTACTAGCAGATCGCGTACGCTTGGCGGTAATTGTGCCGCTCAAAGGTGAACCATCCCCACAGCCATAGCAGCGCCAAGTTAATTAGCGTCAAGCCCCCCTGGACCACCCACGTCAGTTGGCACGTTGAGTCGTTCTTGTTGCACGAGGCCAGGAAAGCGGCCCCGGCACTGAAGATTCCCAGCATCACAAGGAGCAGCTTGCCCTGATCGTCACTACCTCGCAGCTGCGCCTAAGGGAAGACGTCCGTCGGCAATCTCACCTATCAATACGACGACTGCAATAATCCTGAGGAAGCCCTGGATGAGGAAGCCCTGGATGTTGAAACTTTTTGATAATGTCCCCTCACGGACTTAATAGAAATGTCCCCTTAGACTGAGACCTCCAGCCAGAGGAGGTCTGTTGAAGAGGACAGCCATGAGCAGTCGTGAGCGGAAGCGTGTGGAAGTGATGGGGCGAGTGGGAGGTGGGGAATTAAAGCTGAACGATGCCGCGGTGATGCTGGAGCTGAGCTATCGCCAGGCGAAAAGATTGTGGCGGCGGTATCGGCAGGTGGGCAGCAAAGGGCTGAAACATGGCAATGCAGGACGGCCCTCGAATCGCAGCAAGCCACTGAAGCTGCGCCGCCGAGTTTTGAATTTGATTAGAAAAAAATATTCCGGTTCGGAGGAGGCAAGATTCGGGCCAACATTGGCGGCCGAGCACTTGGCCGAAGAAGACGGCATCGTGTTGGATCACGAAACTTTACGACTTTGGATGTTGCAAGAAGGGCTGTGGAGCCGGCAGCGGAAGCGCAAGAAACACTGCCAGCGAAGGGAGCACAAATCGCATTTCGGGGAACTGGTGCAGCTGGACGGCAGTTTCCATGATTGGCTGGAAGATCGTGGTCCACGTGGTTGCCGGATGGACATGGTGGATGATGCCACGAACGACACCTTGGCTCGTATGGGGAAAGAAGAGACGATCTGGGCGGCTGCGGGCATCCTGCGGGCCTGGATCGAGAAACATGGTGTGCCCCAGACGCTATATACCGACTGGAAAAACGTGTACAAGCGAAAGGCCACGCCCGCCGAGCAGCTACGGGGGAAAGTCCCGGTCACCCAGTTTGGACGTATGTGTCAGAAGCTGGGCATACGGATTATTGCTGCGAGTTCGCCCCAGGCCAAGGGGAGAGTGGAGCGGATCCACGGCGTGCATCAGGATCGTCTGATTAAGAAGCTGAGGAGGAAGAAGATCGTGAGCTACGAGGCGGCGAACGAGTATCTGGAAAAAGAGTATCTGCCAGAGCACAATCGACGCTTTGCCCGTAAACCGGCGAAAGCAGAGAATTATCACGGACGGAAGCCGACCGTCCGCGAACTGCGTGGGATTTTCTGCTTAGAGGCCGAGCGCAGGATCAGCAACGACTGGGTGATCCGGCAGGAAGGCCGTTATTTGCAACTGCAGCCTGCCGGCCAGGGACGCTATGGACCCACGCAAAGCAAGGCCCTGATCTGTGAATGGGAGGATGGAGCCATGGAGGTGTACTACCGCGGGCAGCGCCTAGCCTACCAAGAGCTGGCCGAACCGCTGCCCAGAAGATGTGAGGTGGACGACAGAACTAAATACAGCGTGGCTGTCCCATTCTTCGCCAAGCCGCGCAAGCCGAGCCAGGATCATCCTTGGCGACGAGATTATCGCACCATGAAGCCGAATTGGCGGGCGAAAGCAGAAATGCCGGCACGCGCTGTCGCGCGCGTGGCAGCTTCGCTTTGAATTCTCGTCGCCGCGACAAATGGGAGGGCCAAAGCGGGGATGCTATGGGTCCACACAGTTGGCAATCGTCGCTCTTAGTCGATCCTGGTGCGAAATTTTTCTCTGGAAAACGGGGGACACGCAAAAAAAGAAACGGCGGGGAAAAAAGAAGAACATATTCGCGATGCGCACAGTGGAGTTCAATCAAGCGATGAGCGGGCGGGAAGGGGCTCAGTTGCCGCCCCTTCCCCCCGCGCCCCCCAACCCTGCTCATACTGTGCCACTGCGATGTTCTGCTCAACATCAACAAACGGGACATTTCTAATAAGCTTTGACAGATGAGGAAGCCCTGGATTGACACAAAATTTGTGGAGGTCTAATCTTGCCACTCTCTGATGGAAGCGCCTGACCAAAGCCGCCAGAGCCCGCGTTCGTGCGTTCCTCACATGCTTCTCGCGGTGGCCGTGCTGGCCTGCTTGATCCCGTTTTCCGGTAAGGCTTTCAACATTGACGACACTTTATTCGTCTATGTCGCGCGGCAGATCACCAAGCACCCCTTTGATCCTTACGGTTTCAAGATTAATTGGTATCGGGATGCGGTACCGATGGCGTACGAAACCAAGAATCCTCCGCTGGCTTCGTACTACATCGCGGCGGTCGCGAGTTTCCTCGGGTGGTCTGAACGGGCACTGCATGTCGCTTTTCTCTTGCCAGCGCTGGCGGCGATATGGGGCACGTATCGCCTGGCACAGCGGTTTACAAATTCGCCGCTGCTGGCTGCCGCGGCTACCCTGCTCACTCCGGGGTTTCTCGTCTCTGCCAACACCGTGATGTGCGACACATTGATGTTGGCATTATGGCTCTGGGCCATCATGTTCTGGATCGAAGGGCTGGAGCCGCAGAAGCCGCGTTACCTGGTCACTTCCGCCCTGCTGATCACCTTGTGTACTCTGACGAAGTTCTTTGGTATGGCTCTAATTCCGCTGCTCGCCGTGTATTCGTTGGCGCGGCGGCGGCGTCTCGGCAGCTGGGCCTGGTACCTGTTGCTGCCCGTTGTGGCTCTGACCGGATACCAGCACTGGACGAGATCAGTCTACGGACTGCGAATGATTACCAGTGCTGCGCATGTCTCCACGGGGATTCGACTAGGGAGGCAGAATTCCGCCCTGGCAAAGTTGTTCGTCGATCTCAGTTTTGTTGGCGGATGCACGCTGCCCGCGCTCACGCTGGCTCCCGTGCTCTGGCCGCGCCGCAAGATTATTGCCGTCTGCGTGCTGAGCGGAATGGCTGGATTTCTACTCAGCACTGGACGAATCAGTCTCGGCGGGATCCTCGAGCCGCCCCACTTTTATGGGCACTGGCTCGGGGTGGGAATACAGGTGACGCTCTTCATCGCCGCTGGATTCTCGGTAATGGCGCTGGCGGCCGCGGACGCATGGAGGCGCCGCGACGCCGGCTCTCTGTTGCTGATGCTCTGGGTCATCGGGACATTTATCTTTACCGGCTTCTTGAACTGGAGCATCAATGCCCGCTCCGTGCTGCCGCTGATTCCGGCTGCCGGCATCCTGCTCGCGCGCCGGGTTGATGAGCTGCGGGCAACATCGTTTCACTGGCGCCCAGCGCTGTTGGCCATACCTTTAGCTGCGGCTGGCATGGTATCGCTCTGGCTCACCTGGGCTGACACGAAACTGGCAAACTCAGCGCGAACAGCAGCAGCCCTCATCGATCAGGAAACCCGGAACCAACCGGGTACGGTGTGGTTCACCGGGCATTGGGGATTCCAATATTACATGGAATCATTCGGAGCGCGCCCCGTAGTCCTTGACGACCCTCCGCACACCCCAGGAGATTTCCTCGCCATGGGGAAACCTGTACTTTTCGAGATACGCCCGAAGTTCGTAACTTCGAGGCATGTTATTCAAATTCCTATGCGTCTGGGTATGACTACCGTCCAAGCCGACCTGGGAGCGGGCTTCTACTCCTTCGATTTGGGTCCCTCGCCCTTTGCAATCGGACCGGTCCCTTCCGAGCGCTATGAATTAATTCGCTTGGGAACAAGGCCCGTCGACTCCGATGCATCGCGGCAAGCATCCTCGGGCTTGTTTACGAAATTCCCTTTTTTCTAAATCCCCGTAAGGGTGCGATAACGGAGTCTTATGGTGACATCACAGGAGGCGATTTCAAGCTGTGGGGAGATCACGGAATCGTGGCTTCAAGGCCACATCAATCTGGCGGCAGTGGCCGTTACTCTGCTCGGATTCGTCGCGCGCCTTTGGACGGCTTCTGGAACGTTCCTCAATCCCGACGAGGCGCTGCACTTCCGATTGGCCAATCAACCTTCGTTGGCCCTCACCTACCAAGAAAGTCTGACCGCTGCTCATCCGCCGCTTCTCCCCCTTGTGCTTCATTTCTGGCACTCGCCGGGCAACTCAGAGCTTTGGCTGCGCCTGCCTCTGGTTCTCGCGAGCGTTGCGTTCTGTTGGATGTTTTACCAGTGGCTCACCTCTGCCGCCGGTTATCTCGCCGGCTTCGTCGGACTTCTTTTCGTCGCGTTGCTTCCGCCGATCGTTTCATTCTCGGCGGAAATCCGGCAATACCCCTTGCTCCTGGCATTTCTGGCGAGCGCTTTGTATCTTCTGGATGCTAGCTTCGCGAAAAAGTCGGCCGGCAGAATGGCGGCCTTTTCCCTATGCCTCTACCTCGCCCTGCTGTCTCACTACTCGGCCTTCCTGTTCGCAGCCGCGCTCGGCATTTATGCGCTGCTCAGAATCCTCACGGAACGCCCGCCCGCCGGCTTGGTGGCAGCCTGGGCGATCGGACAACTCGGCACACTGGCCATCGCAACCTTTCTCTATAAGAGTCACCTTTCGAAGTTGGGCGAGTCAAGAAGCGCGCTGCAAGGCTGGAAGAGCGAGGTTTATCTAAGCCATTCGTATTTCGATCCCGCCCATGGCAACCCGCTGATGTTCCTGGTTGGCCATACCTTCGGAGTCTTTCAATATATCTTCGGACAGCTTGCAGTGGGCGATGCCATGGGCCTTTTGTTCGTGGTGGCAGTCGCTCTGCTCCTGCGCGGGAAAGGCTTTCCGGGTGATCGAAGCTCGTGGCGCCGCTTAGGAATATTCCTGCTCCTGCCGCTGGCGATTGGCGGCTGCGCAGGCCTGGCGCGGGTTTATCCCTACGGCGGAACACGGCACGCCGCCTACCTGATCATACCGGGCGTGGCTGGTGTCAGCGTCGCGGTGGCCCGTCTGGCGGGGGGAAGATGGGGGCGTGGACTTGCAATCGTAGTCTTAGTCCTCGCCGCATGCATCGCTTTCGGCAAGGGGCGCCCCCCCAGAATGGATCGCGCCGATCAAAGGCGTGCTCACATGGCGGCCGCACTTGAGTTCGTGCAGCAGCAGGTTGCTCCGTCCGATCTCATTTTCACCGATTATCAGACAAACCTTATTCTTGGTCACTATCTATGCCAGCAAAGGCTAATTTCTTTCGATGTTGCGCCCGCCAACTTTGAACAATTTTCCTGCGGAGGTCACCGCATCGTTTCCACCGACTACAAGCTGTGGAGGTTTTGGGCAGAAAATTTCACGCAAGTATGGCCACGGTTTGTGCAAGCCTACAGTCTCAAGCCCGGAGACACCGTCTGGATTGTTCAGTCAGGATGGGGGATAGCCCTTCCCGAGGACTTACACCAACACCGTGCCGAGTTTCGCGATCTGCAATTTCAGTTGTTCGGAGATAACATCAAGATCTTTAAAGCGGAGGTAGGCGAGCTAGTGCCCGCAGTTGCTCGGCGATGATGTCTTCCCCGCCCGCCCATTCCTTAGCACTCGTTTGGAGCTCACGCCTGTTTGTACGTTTTCCGCCGGATCGGGCGGCGTAGACCAAAAATTTTGGGCGGGCCTCCTGAGTTTGTTGCAGCATGCCATGTCATTCTGCATTTGCCGGGCGTACTTCTGCTTTTCCATCCAAGGAAAGGAATAGAGGTAGGTGCTGGCGCAGTGCCGAGCGGAATAGAAACCTCACTGGTGATCTCTGAAGACGCCGCAGGGGAGCGTATCAGCCGACGGCGACACGCCTTATTGCGGCCGACGATCTAAAGCCGCCTGTTGCGACTGCTTGTCAATCGTGCCGACAAACGCCGATTCGAAAATTTTGGTGAACTGCTGAAGTGCCGGAAGGTCATACATGGCGACATATTGCTTTAAGTCTTCGTCGCTGACATCGCGATAAGTAAACAGCGCGCTCATGATCTGCGCACTGCGGATAAACGGCATGGTTTGAGTACGCAGGAACGAGAGTTCCGCGTCCGTTAGCATGGGTCGCCCGAAAGCCGCCGCTGTTCCTTTGGCAACGCCGACAGCCACGGCCAGAGCGAATTCGCTACCGCCGGTCAACTGATCCAATCGCTCTGCCAACGCGTATCTCACATCGCTGGCCGGATGCAGCATCAATTCTCTTCTGTACGCCGCGGTTTCCTGGCTGCCTTCCGCGGTGGCAGCGACTGCCTCAAGCTTCCTCATTCGTCTTCCCAGCGGAGTGTCGAGGGTTGCCACGACACTTTGCAGCATCTCGGGATCACAATTCCGTAAATATGCCTTTTTGAGACCGCGCAGAAGACCCGCTGGATCGAACATGCGCAACGTCGCCCGCATGACCAATTGTCTATTCGTCGTCTTAAACTGCGCTCCAACCTGACTCCGTATCTGCGCTGGCATCTGGTCTACGAAATCCTTGACGCCCGTCACTTCCAGAGCCTTATCGATCTGGAGGCTGCAATCGGCGCTTTGGCTCACCTGACCGCGAGCCGCGATGCAGGCCAAACAAATCACGAAAGTGGCAAGTCGAATCGGTTTCATTTGAGAATCCTCCCTAGCGCTTCGAAGCGAGCCGGAACCAACCTTCTTTACCTAGAAGAGCTTTTCCAGTTTGGCTGATTAAGGCAAATCAATTTTCGGACTCCTCGTCGGTGAGCGGGTAAACTAACCTCTGGAAGAAAGATCGCCTTCCCGTTGACCGTGCGCCAGCCACGGATTGAAAGGTGAAGCGCCCCAGTCCTGCTCATTGCTCGGGCTCCACACCAGAGGCGTATGGCCAGCCAGCTCGAACGGAATTACGAGTTTTCTTTCTGATTCAATCGCCTCGACGCCGCCGTCGTCGCTACGACGATTGCATGAGCTGACCACATCTGGCAAAGAGTAATCCTTTCCAGGCTCGATAAGGATGCCACGATCTCATGACACCCCTCCTCGCACTCACCCTAGCTCCTCTCGCCCGAAAGTCGCCATAGAAATGCGCGGGCAGCTCTGGATTATACGGCAGCCCCGGCAAACCAGCTCAGCAACCGGCCAGCATGATCTTCTTGCGGCTGATTTTGTCAGAGAGCGCTCCCCACAACACGAGAGCGGGCCTGCCGAGGACCATCCCAACCGTCATCACGATATTTGCGGTTTGCGGATTCACCTTGAGAATCTTCTGCCGATAGAAGAGAGCGTAGAACTCCAGGTGTAGGGGACCAACCCCTGTCCGGTCCGGCAGTTAGGCCGAGGAGACAAAGCACGACAAACACAATGATCCACGGGCAAATCCTGTGGAGTCGCTGATCTGGGCGGTGCGATCTTCCAGTCCCTCAGGAGAATGCCGTCGCTTTCGCGCGGCCCGCCCGCGCACTGTAATCAAGGTTGCTAATCGACAAGATGGCAGCACAGAGCGAAAACAATAAGAATGAAGATAGGTTGTCTTGTCCTTTGCTTGTTCTTGAGTGGCTGTGCGGCGAAGAAGCAGCCAGTTGCAGCAACGCCACCTGCCGTCGCGGCGACTCCTCCAGAAGTTCGTAGCCAACTGCCACCGGCGAATAGTGAAGTCATCGAGCACTGCATCGTCACAAAACAGGAGAATGCCAACACCGTCACCTGTAGCTGCCTGCCAGGAAGCACTGTGATTGATTCCAAGACCGGGCATACCAAGTTGGTGTGCAAGAAAATGAAGGAAGAAAAGCGGCAGCCGTAGGGGCTTGAAAGGGCACAACCCCACCCGCGCTCGGTGCCTTTGGAATGTAGCCTGGTGATTTGGCGACGCGGAGCGAGTCCCGGGTCTGAGAAGCCAGACCTGGGGTACTCCATCTCCATGCGCGAGCGAAGGATCAGTTCCGGCTGTGCACGAATCTGTTTCCACGTCTCAACTGCTCGGCGCGCTGAAGCCCTGGACTTCGGCCGCGAGCGCATGGACCCTCTCCTGCGCGGGCAAATGGGAGCTGCGGCGGAGCGCGTCGATCAGGCGCGGCTCGCCGAACTCTTCTTCGCGATCGCTGAAGGATTCCGTGACGCGACAAGTGTAGAGTGCGAGTGCGTCGCCTTCTTCGAGACGAATCTCAGACATGGAACACTGCCAGTCGTCGAAGCGCCCGACCACGGTACAAGCGGCGTCGAGCCTCGGGAGCGCGCCGCTGGTCCGCGGCACCAGGCCGGGAAGGTGGCCGCAATTTGCCTAGCGCAAACCGCCGGAGTTCGCGTCATAGTCCGCGTAGAAGAGCGTGGCGTAGGCGCCGCCTACGGCCCGCGCCGGGATGCAGACGCCTGCGTAGTCGAGCATTGCGGCCTGTGGCAGCCGTTGCGGAAAAAGCCGCGCTTGCACCTGCTTGGCAATCGCCAGCTCCTGCGCGGCGCGCCGTTCAGCTTCGAGCCGGGCGGCGAATTCGCGGCAGCGCTCCTCGATCGCCCGCGTCACATCGTCGAATCCCGCTAGGGCGAACAAGTTTCCGACCACGTCCTCAAAACCGCAAAACACTCCGCCCCACTCTGGAGTCTGCGGCGAAATGGAAAACTTCCCCCCCTGCTCCGACCATTCTCGATACTTCGCCTCGACATCCTCGGTGATCAACGTGATCAAGCCGGGGAGTGGCCCACGAGGCCCTCTTGATTGAAACCGGGCATGGGCCGAACGCGAGCCAGCACAGCCATTCCATCCGGCGGTGCGACCTCAATCCAGCGGTTGCCCGATTCAAAGCGCACACCCACAACCAGGTGGAAGCCCATTTGCTCGAGAAAGAACCTCTTGCTGCGCTCCTGATCGTGCCCGTAAACGCTCACGAAGTGCAGGCGAAGATACGGGTCCTTGCGGTCGAGGCGCGGTCCCGTGCCTTCGTGCCGGAAGGAGTGTTGAATCCCTTGTTCAAGCCGGACAATCCTGTCGGTCAGCCAACCGCTTCGCGGCGGCGGGTTGTCATCGTCATTGTCCGGCAATGCGGTTTCTGCTGCTTCCAAGATGCTACCCGGCCGGAGACATCATTGGTCGCCTACCTCACTGCCCAAGATTGGCCGCCTCGAGGAAGAATCTTGAGCTCCGTTTTAGTTGGCCACAACATCAATCGGAGATTCTATGCCTCTGACACCAGAAGCCGCAGCCCGCAAGGAAACCTTATCGCTGCTTATGACTCATTCGGCGCGTCCTCCAGTCCCGACCACACATGAAGAATGCAGTCTAGCGGCTGGCCGGGATGATGGGAGGGAAGCTCAAGGAAATCGCGTCGTTTGAGAAGAACGAAATGACGATGTTGGTTTCCGTCGCGACGGGCTGGTCGTCTTTGAGGTAAGGATGGTAGCGCCATTGGCGAATGGCGCGGACTGCGGCCGGGGCGAGCGCCCGGTTGCCAGAAATAAATCTCACGTTGCGCACGGCGCCATCAGAATCCACATCCGCTGTCAGGCAGACGACGCCGCGAGCGCCGACATCCATATAGTTCGGATATGCAAAACGCAACGGAGGTCTCGATGCCTGGATACGAATGAAACTTCTGTTCTGCTCGAAGAGTGGAGGGTTCCGAGTCGAAGCCGTATCGTGGAGGCGAATCGCCCGCATTGGGGTTGAGATAGAAGCTGCGATTGGAGCTGAATTGGAAGCTGGCGTGTGAACTGGGACGACTGCAGCGATGGATGCCCGCGCCACCGCAGTTTCCGGGGCAGCTGTGAAGGGAGCGGTAACTGCCGCTACCGCGATGACGACGGAGTTGTCGGCCATGCCCGCTGGTTCTGCGGAATGTGCAGAATCCGTGACGGTGACCGCGTTGATCGGCTGAAGCCGGGTCTGATTGTGGGCTTGCAGGGATGGCACTGCCTGCAGGCGATGCCATGCGCCCACGGTGATGATGCAGAGGCACAGCCCACCGACTGTCCTTGCCAGCCTGGTCGTTGCTAGCTTGGTCGTTGCCATCCTGGACCAGTTCAACATGGGCCAGACCAATTTTGGCGAAGACGAGGAAACCGGGTTAGGCTGGGGCGCGATTTCCGCAGGCAGGGCTCCAACTCGTTCTTGCTGTTTATCTTTCTGAGTTGGCTTTTGACGGGCTGGATCCGGGCCCGGCGAAGCGTCGATCGGCACCATGGTCGGCACAAAATTCTCAACCACCCCGACCGCCAGCAATGGATCGAGGGAAGGCGGCAGGACGTCCACGTTACTGCGGAAGAGCCCGTTGACCAGTGCGCGCTGGCGCGGGTTCAGGAGTGGGATGGAGAGTTGGCGAAAGTGACGAAACGTCCAGAGCAGATAAATGCGTTGCCGAAGAGAAAGTTCAGCGCGAACCAAACCCTGCGGTGTTTCAAACAGCAAGAAACCGGATTGCAGCCTGTCCAGAAGCACGCCCTAAATATATGCAGCTTCGGTGCCAAGCAGCCAGATGGTAACTCACAGATAACAGACCATTTATTCGTCCAGGCGGGACTCCTTTGGATAACGTAGTGCAAACGATTTCATGCGTTTTCCTTGGAATGGGTAGATTGAGCGACAGGTCGAAAGGGGGGATCATTCATCCGACTTCGACCGTGATGCTCGAAGACTGAGCTTGAGTCACGATGCGGGTGTCGTCTCAGAAAAACTGGGGTTGCATCTCGATGCGCGGAGTTCGCAGGAAAAAATCCGAGGTGTGAAGAATTCGGCTGGACTTGTCGACGGGCCGCCAAGCTCTCCGGAATGAACTCATGCCCTCCGATTCAGCCGGCGTATGTCGCCTTGGTCCCATCCTCGTCACGCCGGACGGCAAGTCATGCTTATACGGCTATCTATCATCGTATTCTGTCAGGCCTCTACCTCGTGGAAGGATTAAAGTAGAGGAACGTGCTACCGCTTCCGTTGCAGTTGCGGCTCACTCCCAAATCGAGCGCAGCTTCCAGAGATCCCCCTTGACCACCATTGGCTTTCCGCTCGCGGAGAAAAGCTCAACTCTGCTGGTATCGGAAGCAGGAAAGATGAGGTTGGTGATGGCAATCGTACCGTTCTGCGCATAAGCCTCGATCGACGAGCGGTCGACAACAAGTTTGAGATCGTATGGGCGACTTACGACCAGCGGCGCGGTTGTTTTGGCTGGGAAGTCCGCCGTAATAGCCGCACCTGACTTCGTGCGATCGATGTAAAACTCTTCCTTTGAACGATCGAATCCAATCTCGGTCCAGTGCTGCTTGTCTGTGTAGAGCCGAAGGCCGAAGATCATCTCGGAAGTTCGGCTAAATTGCAAGTCCAGCTCAAACGGTGCCTTTTGAAAGCTGCTGCGTACCTTGCCGCCCTCGGTTGGCCGAATCGCTTCGTGTTCGGTTCGAAGAGGGATGATCACCGGCTCCTGCTTTATTGCTAATCCTGCCTGATCGCTCACGAAGGAGAGCCGCCGCGGAAGGCTCATCTGCCCACGCCAGGGAGACGTGGGCAGTTTGTCCGCATATTGCCAGTTGTTCATCCAGCCGATCAGGACCGGCTTTGCGTCTCGCGGCAGGCCGTTGAAGCTGATCGCACAGTAGTCGTCCTTGCCATAATTCGTCCACCCGTGCGAACCCGCCCTGCTGAAGGCAACAAAACGCTTTCCGTCGAAGTCACCCAGAAAATACTGCTCGCCCGAGCCTCCCTGCGGCGCGCCCGGATTCAGGCCGACCTTCAATGCCCAGATAGCGCCGTCTCCGTTTTCGGCTGGAATGCGCAGGAGGTCCGGACATTCCCAGGCTCCATCCACATCGCCGGCGGGTCCAAAGTCGCTCAACCGCGTCCACTCTTTCAGATTCGGTGAGGCATAGAAACGAATCTTGTGCTCCATGGGCAAAGAAACTGCCATCCGCCAATGACCTTCCTTTTCATCCCAGGAAACGCTGGGATCGCGGAAGTCGGCCATGTGGAGATCGAGCACAGGGTTTCCCGCATACCGAGTCCACGTCCGCCCCTCATCGGCGCTGTACGCAACGTTCTGGGTCTGCCGTGTTTCCTCGGCAGAACTTCGATGGCCCGTATAAATCGCAACCAGGCATTCTTTTCCGGAGGCGCAGAAGCCGCCCGTGTTCTCATGGTCCACCACAATGCTTCCAGTGAAGACCATTTCGCCGTCCTTCTCTGGAATAGCCACGGGCAGCTCTTGCCAATGAAGCAGGTCCGTGCTGACGGCATGTCCCCAACTCATGTGCCCCCATTGATCACCCAGGGGATTGAATTGATAGAAGAGATGATACTCACCGTGAAAGTAGACGAGACCATTCGGATCGTTGGTCCAATTCCTGCGCGGAGAGAAGTGCACCTGCGGGCGATAGGGCTGCTGATAGTCGGCGGTGGGAGCAGCGGCAAGCGAGGTGGTCAGGACGCATAAGCACGCAAGGAAAGACTCGATTGATGGAAGAGCCGCCATTCTCGTCACGAGGACATTGAGAGCGTGTATTTCTCGGGTTGGCGCTCGAAGGCTTGCTTGCACCCCGCACAACAGAAGTAGACGTCGCTTCCGTTGTGCGCGGATTTGTATTTCGCTCCACTCACATTCACAAACATGCCGCAGACCGGGTCGCGGGCTTCGTTGTTCGGTGCTGGCGGATTCAAAACTGGCGGATTCGAAACTGATAAGTTCAAAGCAGGCGACGTGCTCTTCTTATGCGCCGCAACTGCTTGCGCGCGAGCCCCCCTTAGCTGGATGATCTCGGCAAGAATGCTTACCGCAATCTCTTCGGGCGAGGCCGCGTGGATGTCGAGGCCGGCTGGTGCGTGAATCTGGTTTACTCGCTCGGAAGGCACTCCGGCTTCGCGCACATATTCGAGAACCTTCTGCGCCTTGACCTTGCTGGCCACGAAAGCTACATACGCGGCGCTGGACTTAGCCGCTTGTTCGAGCGCCTCCTCGTCACCTTCTCCCTGGGTTGACACCACGATGAAAGTTTCGCGAGCAATCCTAACCTTGTCCAAATCAAGCTTGTCCCGATTGACTTCGCTCAAATTCGATTCCGTTTGCAGCAGGTCCACATCCGGAAATTGTTCCTGGTCCGCACCGGGGGCAACCACAGAGACTCTGTAGCCGATAGCCTTGCCCAACCGAGCGAGCGTTTGAGCGATCGGAGAGCGCCCAAGAATCAGAACGTGCGGCTTCGGCAGAACGGGCTCGATATAGATATCCAAGGTGCCTCCGCTATGGCAAGTCATGGTGTAGTCGACGATTCCGTCTTCCGGCGCGGCTGTGGGACTGATTCGCACCAGGCGCGGCTTTCCATCGGCGAATGCTTTCAGCGCTTCCTTGATGACCACCGGCTGAGCGCAGCCGCCGCCGATCCAACCCCACATCCTGCCGTCCGCGAAAATGATTGCCTTGTCTCCCGGCTTGCCGGAAATCGGAGCCTGAAAGCGCACGACGGAAGCGGTAGCGAAGGGCTCGCCCTTCGCCAGTAGCTCCGCGGCTTTGTTCAGGAATCGATCAAACATGATGTGCCCGTTCTATAGATGTTTTTCCAGCGCCAGCAGGCTCTCCAGATTGTGGGCTGGAGCAAAAACATCGATGTGCGGCAGGGCTGCGCTCATGCCGCTGGTAATCGGCTGGTAGTCTTTCAGGCCGAGCAGCGGGTTCAGCCAGATGAGCCGGCGGACACGCCGCTTCACCGCGCCCAATTCCGCGGCCAGAACGCGGGGCTCTCCGGTGTCCCAACCGTCGCTCAGAATCACGAACAGGGTATCCCTGGACCGCAGCTTTCTGCGGTGGAGCTGGTTAAACTCGCGCAGGGATCCGCCGATGTTGGTGCCCCCGGACCAACCCGCCGGTTGCTGCGACAGCGCTCGCAACGCTTCCTGCAAGCGTTGGGCGCGTAACAGACTTGTGATTTCGACCAGATTGGTGCTGAAAAGAAACGTATCGACATGATGGAAGTATTTTTGCAAGGCGTAGAGAAACTTCACAAGAAACAAACTGTAGGGGCTCATCGAGCCGCTGATGTCGAGCAACGTCACCAGCCGGTGGGGGCGGCGTTTCCTCTCCCGGTATTGCAGTTGCAGCGGTTCCCCGCCACGGCCGATGCTCCGGCGGATGGTCCTTCGCAAATCCACCTGCTCTCGCGACGTTCCGATTCGTCGCCTTCGCTGCAGGCGCCGGCTCATCTGCTTGAACAAGCGAAGTGCAATTCGCTCCAGCATCGCCATGTCACTTTGCGGCAAAGTTGAAACATCCACCTTGCTGAGCCGCTCCCGGGCGCTGGCTCCGGTGACTGCCTGGGCTCCTTCGTCTTCGGATGAAACGTCATCAGCGGAGCCGGTTGACATCAGTGAACTCGCTTGTCGTTGGCCCACAACGGAAGAGACCTCTTCTCTTGCACGCCTCTTATCGTTCGAGAATCGCTCCGGCTTCGCTCCCCTCCAAAACGACTGGAAAGACTCTTCGAAAAGATCCCAGTCGTCTTTGGACGAACACAAGATGGAGCGCAAACCAAACTTCAGATCTTGGACTTGACTAACCCCGAGGGCTGCGGCTGCCTCCAGCGCACCAAGAGTTCCTTGCACGCCAGCGGAAAGCCCCTTCTCGCGCGCAAAGCGACAGAACTCGACAATGGTTCTGGCGGTGCCGCTCGACTGTTCAATTGAATCCAACATAAGTGCTTGCCCTGGCTCACCCGTGGGCGCAAGCCCGCGTTCTTAAAAGTCCCCAGCGGCACGGCTGAAGCCGAAGCCTACTCAAACCGAGTCCTACCAAGGCCGACTTGCGAAAGCGCTCTCTAAGCTCTCTCAGTCGAGTGTGCCACAATTTTGTCCAACCCCGCGCTCCGGATCTTTGCGCTATCTTCAACGGATTTGGAGATACAACCGAGCGTCTCCTCGATGGCCGGCTCATCCAGTCGCACCTTGCCCAATGCGAGCAAGGCCTCGGCGCAATCCATAGTTTCCGCCACTCCGGGAGGTTTACTCAAGTTGAGCCCCCGCACCGACTGCACATATCCAACCACTTGCCGGGCCAACCCCTCTTCGATACCCGGCAATCGAGTGCGCACAATCTTCATTTCCTTATCCAGAGAGGGATAGTCGATCCACTGGTACAGACATCTTCTCCTGAGAGCGTCGCCCAGGTCGCGGCTGCGATTGGAAGTTAGAACGACATACGGAACATGTTTCGCATGGATGGTGCCCATCTCCGGAATTGTGATCTGGTAGTCGGAAAGCAATTCGAGCAGAAACGCTTCAAACGCCTCGTCCGCGCGATCGATTTCGTCGATCAGCAGCACGGGAGCGATGTCTTCCACAAGAATGGACTGCAGCAACGGCCGCTCCAGAAGAAATTCGCGGCTGAAGATGTGCTTTTCTTTCTCCTCAACGGTTTTGTCCGATCCTTCTTCGATCTTGATGGCCAGGAGTTGCTTCTGGTAATTCCACTCGTAGACCGCCGAGCTGAGATCCAACCCCTCGTAACACTGCAATCGGATCAAACGCGTGCCCAGGAACGATGCCAGCACCTTGGCTACTTCAGTTTTCCCGAGGCCGGCATGACCTTCGACGAGAATCGGTTTCCGCAGTTTCGTGACCAGGTAAAGCGCGGTGGCCAGCGACCGGTCGGCAACGTATCCGAAGTGTGCAAATCCGGAGACAATCGCATCGACACCTTGGCTTGCAGCACCGGGAAGAGGAATTCGGGACGCGCCCATGGTAGTAACTTCGACTGCACGTTTGCTTGCTCAGGAGCCACTCTCGGATTTTCCGCGAAACAGTCCCTTCGTGGCCTGCCAAGCCACCGCCGTGGCTTTGATCGGCTTGACATCCGCACCGGTCGCTGGCGCAGCAGGATCGTCAGAGGGCTCCTTCAACCGAGCCTGAAAATTCTTGGTGAACTCTCCAAACATAATATTCGAAACTTCGGTAATCACGCGTGAGCCCATCTGGGCGAGGATCCCGACGACGCCGATCTCAGACACGCTCCTGACCTCTGTACCGCTGTTATCCAGAGCACGAAGCGTCCCGGTCATTTTCATGGACGCGCTGCCACGGCCACGTACATCCTGTCCCTTGCCCAGAATTTCGATCTCGTGATTCTCTGTGTCCAACCGCACAATCTGCACTTCGCCGGTATAGTCAGTGATGCTCGGGCCCACTTTCACCTTGATTGCGCCTTTGTAGGTTTTCTCATCCACCTGCGCAGTGATCTGCGCACCGGGTACGCAGGTGGCAACCATCCGGGGGTCGCTCAGGAAAGCCCACACTTTTTCTACCGGCTCCGGTACCTCGAATGTCTTTTCAATCTTCAATGCCATCTATGCAGCCACGCCTTTCTCCTGCAAAACCTTCCACACTTTCCAAGGCGTGATCGGCATATCGATGTGCTTTACCCCGAGATGGGACAGCGCGTCGACGACGGCGTTCACAAAGGCGGCCGGAGAACCCACGTTGGGAGATTCTCCCACGCCCTTGGCGCCGAACGGGTGATGCGGACAAGGTGTGCAGGTCTTGTCGGTCTCCCAGTGCGGGGTTTCGACCGCCGTCGGCAGCAGGTAGTCCATGAAGCTTCCGCCCTGCACGTTGCCGCTCTCGTCGTAATCGATCTGCTGCATGAAAGCAATGGCGAGTCCCTCGGTCAGGCCGCCGTGAATCTGGCCCTCCACGATCATGGGATTGATGATGTTGCCGCAGTCATCCACGGCCAGGAATCGCCGCACCTTCACCTCGCCCGTCCCTTGATCGATGTCGACCACGCAGATGTAGGTACCAAACGGGAAAGTCAAATTGGGCGGGTCGTAGTAATCGACTGCCTCTAGTCCCGGCTCCATACCCGGCGGAAAGTTGGTGTATGCAGCGAAAGCAATGTCCTGGATGGTCTTGGATTTGCTGGGCGCGCCTTTTACAAAAAACTTGCCAGGTTCCCATTCCAAATCGTTCTCGTTGCATTCGAGCAGATACGCCGCGATCTTTTTTGCTTTGTCACGAATTTTCCGTGCCGCGACCGCCGTCGCCGCTCCCGAGGTCGGTGTGCTTCGGCTGGCATACGTTCCCAGGCCATAAGGTGCGGTGTCCGTATCGCCTTCCTCGATGGTCACGTCGCCAGCCGGGATTCCCAATTCCTGAGCGACAATCTGCGCATAGGTAGTCTCGTGCCCTTGTCCCTGGCTCTTGGTTCCCATGCGGGCCATGGCCTTGCCTGTGGGGTGAACGCGAATCTCGCAACTGTCGAACATCTTGATGCCGAGAATATCGAAGTCGTGGGAAGGACCTGCGCCCACGATTTCCGTGAAGCTCGAGATCCCGATCCCCATCAGCTCGCCTTTTTTTCGTTTCTCGGCCTGTTCCTTGCGCAACTCTTGGTAACCGATCCTGTCCAGCGCAAGCTTCATCGCACCTTCATAGTTGCCGCTGTCGTAGGTCCAGCCCAGGGAGGACTTGTAGGGAAACTTATCCTCCGGGATAAAATTCTTGAGCCGCAACTCAGCCGGATCCATCTTCAGTTCGAGAGCCAGCACGTCCACAACTCTTTCGATCAGGTAGGCCGCCTCGGTAACGCGGAACGAACAACGATAAGCGACGCCGCCCGGCGCTTTGTTGGTGTAAACGCCGTCTACCTCGCAGAACGCCTGAGCGTATTCGTAGGAGCCGGTACAGATGCTGAACAATCCTGCGGGAAACTTGGTGGGCTGCGCTGTCGCATTAAATGCTCCATGATCGGCGAGGGTCTTCACGCGCAAAGCTTTCATCCTGCCGTCGCGGTCGGAGGCGATCTCCGCCATCATGTGATAGTCGCGGGCAAAACCGGTGGACTGCAAATTTTCCGAGCGCGTCTCAATCCACTTCACCGGCACACCGAGAGTCAGCGATGCGACCACTGCGCAAACGTAGCCCGGATAAACCGGAACCTTATTGCCGAAGCCGCCGCCGATATCCGGCGAGATCACGCGAATGTTGTTTTCCGGAATGCCCCCGACGAGCGCGAGGACGGTGCGGTGAGCGTGAGGGGCCTGTGAAGTAAGGTAGACCGTTAGCCTTCCGGTGGCGCGACTGAAGTCCGCCACGCAGCCGCAAGTCTCGAGCGGCGCAGGATGGCAGCGCGGGAAGAAGGCTTTCACGCTGGCCCTTACTTCCGCGCTTTGAAAAACTTGCTCGGTCGCCTCACGGTTGCCAACTTCCCAATGAAAAATGTGGTTATTCTTCTGCTCGCGGTCTTCGCGAACCAGCGGTGCGCCGGAGTCGAGAGCTTTATTCGGATCGACCAGCACCGGCAGCTCTTCGTAATCGACTTCCACTAGTTCCGCCGCATCGGCGGCAATGTAGCGATCTTCGGCCACGACGAAAGCCACCTCTTGCGATTGGAACAGCACCTTCCCGGTCGCCAGCACCATCTGCTTGTCGTAAGAAAGCGTGGGCATCCACGCCAGGTTGGCCTTGGCCAGATCTTCGCCGGTTATAACCGCCAGCACTCCCGGCACCGCCTTCGCTTTCTCCGTATTGATGCTGTTGATCCGAGCGTGGGCGTACGGACTGCGCACGACCTGCCCGTACACCATGCCGGGCAGATTCACATCATCCACGTAATTGCCCTTGCCCTGGATGAATCGCAGATCTTCTTTGCGTTTGACGGAATGGCCCATGCCACCGATTTCAGGAGATGTTTTGTAGATCACTTTGCCACTCCTTCCGCCAGGTTGGCCTCGCTCCCCGCCTTAGCCATCTTGGCTGCCGCATGCTGCACGGCGCTCACAATGTTCTGGTATCCAGTGCAGCGGCACAGATTTCCGGAAATTCCCCAGCGAATTTCCTCCTCGCTGGGATTGGGATTGCTATGCAAAAGCGCGTAGGACGACATCAGCATTCCCGGAGTGCAGAAGCCGCACTGCAATCCGTGCTCCTGCTTGAATCCTTCCTGCAATGCGTGCAACTGGCCGGCGCTGCTCGCCAGACCTTCCACGGTGAGAATCTCGCCGCCATCCGCCTGCACGGCGAACATGGTGCACGATTTCACCGTCTTTCCATTCAGCACCACCGTACAGGCGCCGCAGTGGCTGGTGTCGCAGCCGATGTGCGTGCCCGTCAGTTGCAAACTTTCGCGAATGAAGTGGACCAGCAAAAGCCGCGCCTCGACTGCGGCTTCCCGCTCCCGTCCGTTCACTTTCACGGTAATCAATTGTTTTTTTGCCATCGCCAGTTCCTCGTTCGACTTCAAGAGACAACGTGGAAACTACTTGGCCGCCCTCTCGGCGGCGCGGGCGAGGGCCCGCTTTGTCAGTTCCTTGATCAACCCTTTCTTGTATTCCGCCGGACCGCGCAAATCGGAACTCGGCTGCGCTTCATCGGCGGCCAACTGCGCAGCCTGCCGCATATTCGCCTCGTCGAGTTTCTTCCCGCGGAGAAAGTCCTCCGCCTTCTGCGCCCTAATCGGTGTGGGGCCCACGTTGGTCAAACCAATGCCCACTTTATTCACGACACCCTTGCCATCCAGCGTCATTTGGGCGGCGACGGCCGCGGTAGCGAAATCTCCCACTTTGCGCTCCAGCTTGAAGTAAGCGCCTCCACTGCGAGGCGGCGGCAGTGGAATTCGAATCTCGGTAAGGATCTCTCCCGGCTCCAGCGCTGTGCTGAACAGCGACAGGAAGAATTCTTCGATGGGAATGATTCTTTCGCCGCCCGCTCCAGTTGCCACAACCTGCGCGCCCAACGCGCGCATGGTTGCCGGATGGTCGTTGGCCGGGTCGCCATGTGCCAGGTTCCCCGCCACGGTGGCCAGGTTGCGAACCTGCGGATCAGCGATCACTTGAGCGGTATCGATAAGGATGGGATATTTTTCGCGGATCAAAGGCGATGCTTCCAATTCGGCTTCGCGCGTTAGCCCGCCGATCTTCAGAAAACCGCCTTCTTCCTTGATATACGACAACCCGGAGATGCGATTGATGTCGATCAGATAACCGGGGCGCGCAAGGCGAAGTTTCATCATCGGAATGAGGCTTTGTCCGCCGCTGAGAATCTTCGCGTCTTCTCCATGCTGTTGGAGGAGCGTGATCGCTTCAGGAATTGTCTTGGGTCTCAGGTATTCGAAGGTTGGTGGGATCATTGCTTAAGCCCTCGTCGTCGGGCAATGCAGTCCTCTACCGCAATGCGAGTTGTACCTTACCACAGATGGGGTATTCGAATAAATCGGGGAACACCCGAGCCCCCGGGCACTAGGAAAGCAAACTCGGCATCCTCCAAACCTTTCCCTAAGATGCGACCCCGTTTCCGCTCGCTGCCCGTGACCTCCAATCCTCGATCGCCTTCCGGATGGCTTCCGGAGCCAGGTTGCTGCATCTCATCTTGTAATCCGGGATGCCGCCCAGGGCGTCGGCCACCGCCTGCTCTGATATCTGAGATGCTTGCTCGACGGACTTGCCCAGAACCATTTCCGTGGCCATGGAGGAACAGGCAATGGCTACGGCGCATCCCATGCACTTGAACTTCACATCCTGGATCACGCCCTGCTCGATCCGGAGCGTGATCAGCACGGTGTCGCTATCTACCGGGCTTTTCACGATCGCCTTGCCCGAAGGGTCGGCGATGCTGCCTACGTTCCGCGGTTCGGCATAATGGGCTCGGAGCTGTTCACTGTACATCGCCTTGTACACCACGAAGTCCCACAACGAAATCCACGCGTCTGGATTGCACTTCCGCGTTCTGGGGAACTATCATACGCGATGGGATGTCATCGGATCTCTACGCCAAAGCCGCCGAACTTACGGCCCAGGAAAAATCCTTTGCCGTCGCCACGGTGGTTCGCGTGGAAGGTTCTTCTTCCGCCCGGTGCGGGTCCAAGGCCATCGTTGACGCGCAGGGGAAGCTGGTTTACGGCTGGGTGGGCGGCGGGTGCGCGGAGAGTGCGGTCCGCAACGAAGCCCTGCGGTGCATCGAACTGCAACAGCCGCTCCTCATCACTCTCGACATGACCGACGAACTTCTGGGTGTGGGGATGCCGTGTGGAGGAAAGATGGAGGTCTATATCGAACCGGTGCTGCCTCAACCCGATCTCCTCATCGCCGGCCACGGCCGCATCGCCGAGGCACTGGCCGCGTTCGCGCATCTGCTTGGCTTTCGCATCATTGTGAATGACCCCGGCGCTGATCAATCTTCATTTCCTCAAGCCCGGCAAGTGATTGCCGAAGACTTCGACCTCACGCAGACGCCGATTGGAGCAAACACCTATGTCGTGATCGCGACCCAGCACAAGAATGACCATCTCTGGCTGCAAAAGGCTCTGGAGGGTGAAGCCGCTTACGTGGCTTTGATAGCCAGTCATCATCGAGCGAAGCTTGTGCTCGACTACCTCGCCGCAGAGCGAGTTCCCCCTGATAAGATCGCGGGAATTTTCGCGCCCGCGGGACTCGACTTAGGGGCGGCAACTCCCGAGGAGATTGCCCTCAGCATCGTGAGCCAGATCGTGGCCTTACGCCGCAACGGCTCCAGCCGCGCCTTGCACCGGGAGGCAACTCTCGACATGCGGGACAGTGACGCGTCCGACAAGGTAATCGCCCAGTGCGACGCGCACACGGCAGACTGAGCTCCCCGGTTTGCTATCCGGTAATCCGCTTCCGGCGTTGCGCAATGATTTCCGCCATGATGCTGAGCGCGATCTCCTGCGGCGTCTCCGCGCCTATGTCGAGTCCCGCAGGGACTCGCACGCTCGCCAGTTTTTCCGCGGCAACTCCCTTCCTCCGCAGGCCGCGAGTCACTTCCTCTCCTCTCTTCTTCTTGGCGACGAGTGCGATGTAGGCGCTGTTCGCTGCCAGCGCTTCCTCAATCGCCTCTTCGTCGCACGTGCCTCGGCTTGCCACCACCACGTGGCGATTGGGATTCGCCGCAAGCAGCGAAAAATCGAGACTGTGAAGTACGCGATCCGCATCGGGGAAGTCGGCGGTGGCCAGCAACGGATCCACGACGGTCACCGTGAATTTCATGACCTGTGCCAGTTTCGCCAAAGCGACCGCCATTTCGTCCCTGCCGACAATGATCAGCTCCGGCCGCATTGTCGTTGAAGCCCCAAGCTGTCGTCCGTGAAGATCGGCAGTTTCGAGCAGGGCTTTCTCTTTTTCCGTGCGACTGCCGGCATGGCGAAGCGCTTCGAAATCGCGCTGCCGATCGATATCCAGCAGAATCCCCATATCGTCGACTGGTAACTTCACAATTCCTTCGAGATGATCTCCGAAGATCGCGCGGCAGCCCATATCGCCGTGGAGGACCATTATTTCCGGAAAGACCGAGCGGTCGAGAAGCACCGGGTTGCCCCGAAAGCCCCGGTGGGTCGGAATCACGATCTGTGCCTTGGAACGATGATGCTCCGCAATCAATAAGTCCAGCGTCCCAGGCCGCACAAACGGCTGGTCCGCCAGAACGATCAGGGCGCCCGCGGATTGCGAAGCCACCGCGGAGAGCCCGGCCTTCAACGACGTTCCCATGCCTTGCTGAAAACTCTCGTTGAGAACGACGCGTACATTCTGCAAGTCGATTTCTTTCCGGATATCCGCGGCCGCGAATCCTAGAACAAGAACGATCTCCTTCACCCCGGAAGCGCGCACGTTGTCGAGCGCGTGCTGCAACAGCGGGCGGTCATCCAGTCGCATCAGTTGCTTCGCTGTTCCCATCCGCGTTGAAGTTCCGGCGGCTAGAATTACAGCCGAAATCGTTGAGGCGAGATCAATCATGGAACATCACAATCGGCACGAAGAGTCTAGTTTCGGTCCGGCCTCTCATTCGGCATTTACTGTGCACGCTTCGTGCTCCAATTTCCTCACAATCGATCATCGCTTCGGCGATTCCCATTGGCCCGAGTTAGCGGAACGAAAGATGGCTTCGATTACGGCCATGTTGTTGATGGCGTCCTCGAGGGCGACGGGAACTTCAGTGTTTTCCAGAATCGCTTTGGAGAAGGCGTCGCCCTGCAGCGTGTACTGATTGCAGACAGGAAATGCTTCCGTAATGATGCCCTTGCCAAAGAGGTCGCTTCCATCGTCGATGAAGAGGCGAGTAGGGCGGTCAATCGGGGCGTTGAAGGGAATTTCGATCTCAATGCGTCCCCGGGTGCCGAGGAAGTGGATGCGCTGGTAAGGGACCAACTGCGTGCTGCAAGTAAAGATCGACTGCCCGGCGGGAAAGTCGAGAATCGCGGAACTGAGACGGTCGGTGTGCATCTGGGGATCGCGATCGATCCTTCCAACCACACGAGTGGGCTCTTGTGCGAAGGCGTAACGCGACGCGTGGATGAGATAACAGCCGATGTCCATGAGCGCACCACCGCCAGATTCGACTTGATTCCGGATGTTGGCCGCGTCCAGGTTGAAGTAGCTGAAGAAACCCACGATGGACCGGAGATCGCCGATACGGCCTTGGTGCAGAAGTTCGCGCAGGCGCAACCATTGGGGGGAGCTGCGGATCATGAAGGCTTCGCCGATCTTGACCCCGGTACGGGAGCGGACCGCGAGGAGAGATTCGGCTTCCGCGACCGTGAGGCTGAGAGGCTTCTCGCAGAGAACATGCTTCCCGGCTTCAGCGGCTTGCATGGTCCAGGGGACGTGCAACTGATTGGGCAGCGGATTGTAGATCGCGTCAATCTCGGCGTCCGCGAGAAGTTCTTCGTATGAGCCGTAAGCTGTGGGAATGCCGAGGGCCGTCGCTGCCTCTTGTGCCTTCGCGAGGTCGCGGGATGCAATCGCCACGACGCTGGTGTATTGGCCCCGCTGCATCGCAGGGATGACTTTCTTGAAACCGATGGCGGCAGTGCTGAGAACTCCCCAGCGAAGCTTCTTGGGCATGACGGTAATGATAAAGGCAGCGAACGGAGAAAGGCGGAGCGCAAAGCAAAAGATTTTCCCTGCGCCGATGAATCGAGCTCTCAGGCCATCACGAGGCGCAACCTGGGACGACCAGCGCTCCTGCCGGTTCGAACGCTCAAAAACACGGGTTCAATGGTGAGAGACCATTTTCTGCCTGGCTCGTCTAAGGAACCAGTATTTTGCGAGGAGGATCGAATATGAAGGATGTTTTTCTGGCAGCGTTGTTGGTGGCAATAGGTCTCTGTGCCGGAGCGGTCCAGATCTCGGCACAGAATTCGGAGGCAGCCGCCGCCGACCACACGGCCCCCGCCTATGACATGAAGGGTCAGTCGCTATTGGATCTCGAAGCTGTACAGAAGAAGTTTGTGGATCTTGCAAACGTGGTTCCCGCCGACAAGTTTACCTGGCGCCCCTCGGCGGACTCACGCTCCTTCGCGGAGGTCTTGCTGCATGTTGCCGGCGAGCGCTATGGAATCCTTGGTCTCATGGGAGCGGTGCCTCCAGAAAAGGTCGACGGAAAGACGCTGGAAAAATCGACCACCGATAAAGTCCGGATCGTCGCGGAGTTGAACAAGTCCTGGGAGTTTGCTCAGAAGACCATCAACAGCATGAGCAACGCGGATTTCGCAAAACTCTTGCCGAAGCTCGGCCCTCAGGCGAACGCAGGCGACGTAGTGTATATCTTGGTCGCCGATGCACACGAGCATCTTGGGCAGGCTGTGGCTTATTCTCGTGAGAACGGCATTGTCCCGCCGTGGACTGTGCAGGCACAGAAGAAGGCTGCCGAAAAGAAGGCGGAGCAGAATTAGGCGGCAGGAGGCCGTCGATGATCCCCGATTTTGCTGGGTCGCCAGCGCAAGACCAACCGGTGATGCGCGCCGTGGTTGCCGATGACGAGCGACTGGCCCGCGAGAAGTTGCTCATCCTGCTGAAGTCGGAGCCGCAGGTACAGGTCGTGGCTGAGTGTCAGGACGGCAAGCAAACGGTCTCCGCCATCCGCAATTTCGCGCCAGATCTATTACTGCTCGACATCCAGATGCCGGAGCTGGATGGCTTCGGAGTCCTCGACAAAATTCCTCAGGAGGATATGCCGGTCGTCATCTTTACCTCGGCCTACGATCAGTACGCGATTCGTGCCTTTGAGGCGAATGCTCTCGATTATCTCTTAAAACCTTTTGATCAGGAACGCCTGCATCAGGCCGTCAAGAGGGCTCGATCCGAATTATTTAAATCCCCCGACAACGAGATTACGCACCGGATTCTGAGTCTGCTTGCCCAGCTCCGGTCGACAACTTTTCCCGCATCGGAGCGTGACAACCGCCTGGTGATAAGGGTCAATGGACGAGTTGTGTTCCTGGACCTGGAAAGCATTGATTGGGTGGAAGCTGCGGCCAACTATGTGCGCTTACATGTCGGCAAGGAATCCTACCTTCTGCGTGAAACGATCGGCGCCATCTCTGAACGCCTGAACCCGAACCACTTCGTCCGCATCCATCGTTCGAGTATCGTGAACGTCCGCAAGATCAAGGAACTGATACCTGTTAATAGTGGAGAGTACGTAGTGGTACTGAAGAACGGGAAGGAACTGTCCTGCAGCCGGGGCTATCGGTCAGGCCTGCAGCGAATTGTCGAGCAGGCTTGATTCCGGCTGCCCAGCAGCAGGCTTTGCCGCTCGGAAGACTTGGCTTTCAGTTTCATCGTCCGCCGCGGCGCCGAACCCCTGGACCCATCGATCGCTTGCGCGATTCATAGGAGTAGCTCCACCTTGGACCGAAGACGCTCAGAAGAAGCAAAAAGCGAAAGCGGAGGCGCCGAAAGAGAATCGATAGAGTGAGAGGACGGTACCGCTGTGAGCCCGACGACCGTAAAGCTCTCTAAGCTTGGCCTCGAACGCTAGTGCGTTTCCAGCGCCGCGGACCGTCGAGACTCAGAAATCCCTCTTTGGCCATTGCACCTAGCGCTCGTATGATCGCTTCGGTGGCATGATCGCGATTGTTAAATGGGAACGATCCCCTGAGTACAATGCGTGAATAAACCTCCTCGACCGATAGAGCTTCCTCTGTTTCCATGAGCGCGATACGGCAAGCACGGCGCAATCTTTCCTCCGAGATGCTTGTTTTCCCATGGCGCACGGGCCTGGTATCTGGATCATTCCTGCTAGTTTCGACTGGGGTTCGCGCGAGACTGCTGAACGATCCTCTGCGAAGATTTCCTGCCCCTTCTCTGCCCGCACCCTCCTGCAACTCATGCAACAGAACGTTGAATCCGCGGATGAGCTTCCTGACAGCGTCGTCTTGCTTCGAGAGGTGACAGAGTTCGTTTCGCAAGAGTGTCGTTAGTTCGACGACGGAGGGCGGAGTCGACTCACCTGGCAATGTACCCATAAGAAGTTATTGCGAAGTACTCTTCAATAATTATCGGCATATCTCTAAGGCTCTATCAATAGCGGAGGGATAGATGATCAGGAATCGCGGATGAGCGGATAGCGTTCTACGATGAGCGCATCAGCGGCGACAATGCGACCAATTGCCTAAGCGTGGTGACGAGGATGGCGGTCGGGCAGGCCTCTCATCGGGCAGGTCTCTCAGATGACTTATCCCGAACGATGTGGTATTTGCGGCGCAGGTGAACCAGTTCATCCCAACCCTGGGTTAGGTTTGCGGAAGGGAGTACATAATCACTTGGGGAATCGGTGCATGCCGGAAGCACTTCCAACGGCGGAGACTGAGCTGGCTAAGGCGCGCAGTATGACAGAATGCAATCCTGCGAACGACATCGAGCGCGTCGTAGGATGGGCGCGGGCGGAATTGGATTTGCTGTTGCTACAGCGGGCGGCGATTGCGCAGCGAGTTAGAGTTATAAAAGATACGATTGTGGGACTCACCGATGTCTTTGGATCGCATCTGACGGATGAGGAGTTACGCGATCTACTCTCCAGGTTACCGGCTCGTCCCTCCTTTCGTCCCCGCCGAGGACTCACCGAGGTTTGTCGTCGGATACTAATGGATTCTCCGCAGCCTCTTACAGCACGGGAACTGTGTCGCCGGATCCAGGAAAGAAATCCTGAGGTATTGGCGCGACAGAAGCAACCAAGGATTTCTGTGACAGTCGTTTTGAGACGTCTGCTAGATTACGGCGAAGTGTATGACAACATCGATGAAACGAACGCGCGAACTTGGCGATGGATTGGACCTCGTAAATCGGCGGAGGTCGCCGACGATTCCTCCTCTTCACAACAACGACCCCCACCTCCGAGTGGCGAGCGCTGGCCAATGTAACGTCCTGACGAAAAACCGTGGAGCTTTCGCGCCACGGCTTCATCATCATGCAATTGACGTCCCTAACTAGAAGCTGATCCGCAGCCCGAATTCGAACTGCCGCGGCGCACCCAGTGCATAGGTCCCGGACTGGAAACTAGCCCGGTAGGGTAGGAGGTTTGGTCCCGGCGTCACACCGCCCACCGAACTTGCGGCTAATGTGGTCGTCGCGCAGCTTCCCAGCGCAACACAATCTGGATTGGACGGTGCCAGCGTCCCCGGGACATTTCCCGGCAGGTTCCCCGCCAGAAACTCGTTAGCGAAGTTGAAGATGTTGAAGATGCCTGCGCTCGGTTCAATGGTCAGGCGCTCGCCGATCTTGATCGGCCAAGCCGCCTTCAAGTCCAGCGACTTCAGCCACGGGAAACCAACGGCTCCCGGGGCGACTGAGCCAAGCGCCGGCATTACCCAACCGAGCGTCGACAGGTCAGCGCGGGTCAGGACTCCGCTGTTCACTACCGCTTTCCCAGCGGGCGTCAGCGTGCCCGCAGATATGGCGTTGTATTGGTTTATCACGCTCTGCAAATTGCCGATGTTTGTGCCACGCTGGAACTGACCTAGGTTCGTGCCTGGGACCGGCATGCCGGGTTCTCCGGAACCAATTCCAGATCCCAACCAATCGGTAGCGAAAATTTCGCCCCCATTCGTCAGCTGGGGCAACGCGAAGTTCTGAGGAAGCGGGCTGTAGAAGTGTCCGATCAAGCTCAACTTTGTAAAGAACGGCAGATCGAACGTTCCACCGAACGAGATCTGATGGGTGCGATCCAAAGCGTTCGGTCCCGTGAACTGCAGCGTGTTGTCATTGTTCACCGCCAAGTTCACGAAGTCCCCGTCCTGTACCTGGCTGACGTACTTGGAGAGAGAGTAGGACAGCTGGAAGCTGGAAGACTTTACGCCGCGAACAGGATTCTTTATCTGCTGAACCAGTTTTACTTGCAGGCCGTTATACAAGGACCGCCCGACCGGCTGGAGCAAGTCGAGTGTACCGAGAGCGCCATCGTTAACCCCGGTGTAGCCGTCCGTACCCGGAAACGCGCAGATAGGGCAAGGGGCGCCTCCGGTAACGGCATTGTTGGAATCCAGGCCGGCGCCGGAATAGGCAGATTGAGAGTTCGCCAGCGCCGCAGCCTTGGCGGCTTCTCCCGTTAACCCTGCTGCTGTCGCAGCACTTAGCTGAGCCGCATAGACGCAGCCAGCTTGCCCCGGCCCTGCCGAGCAGCCATTGGCAGCCTGTGCTTTGTCACGTGCCGCAATCGCATTTGCCCGATTGAAGGAACGCACCGATCCACTGTGATTCGCGTCAACCACAAGCAGAGAGTGCTCACCGATGTTGCGGATGTAATCGGCGGTGAGCACAGTTCCCGGACGAAATTCATGCTGGAAGCCAAGATTCATCTGCCAAGACCGGGGCGAGCGGTAATTCGGGGCAAACAGGTCAAACCCATTTACGTTAGAAGCGTTCATGGCGGTGCCCACGAAATTGCCGTTTGGTTGCAGTCCGATATTGGCGGCAGTGGCAGCTTCGTATGCACGGCTCAACGCCAGTATCGGAGACGCGGCTTGCGCGATTGTGACGGGGACGGCATTGGAAACACCGCTGCCATTCGCGTTCGCACAGAAGTTGGGCGTTACCTGGTTTGTGCCGGTTACGATCGCGGCTCCCCCGGCGATCAAACTGCCCGCCGGGCCGGGATTGGCCGGCCAAACCAACGGGGCAGGTGCGCCCCCGGCGCAGACTGTTGGAAAGGCAGAGAAGATGCCTTTCGGAATTCGCGCAGGGCTGTCGAACAGTACGTTATTCCAGATGGAGTTCTCAAAGAATAATCCTCCGCCTCCACGGATGACGGTCTTGCCGGCGCCGGCCACATCCCAGGCAAAACCCACTTGCGGACCAAAGTTGTCGTTGGGAGTGCGCACCTGGTTGCCCAAGCCCGCACCCCATCGGTTCAGCGCCGGCAAAGGGCCCAAGTCGCTATCCACACGCCCGGTGTCGCGCACATAGTGCAGGCCTAGCGCCAGACTGATGCGGGGTCTGATCTTCCACGCATCCCCCACATAAGTCTCAAAGCGGTTGTCCGGGCCCAAGCCGCCGGCGGGAAAGCCGAAGGAAGCCTTCGCGGTAGAGAAACCAACTCCATTGCCTAAGGTCACCCAGTCCGCAGGGTAGGACGTTGGATCCGACGAAGTCCCGGTGAAGGTCGTGCCCGCTTGCGGGAAGGTAAAGAAGGCGGCCAAGCCTCCGCCCTGGATATGGTTGAAGGTTACCCCATAACGAACAACGTGCTTGCCAATAATCTTGCTGCCGTCGTACTTAGCCTCGTGGTTGCTTTGAATTGTCTGCTGAGGCGCCAGCAGGTTCGGTCCCCCGCAATACGAGCCGCCTTTGCTAATCACGCAACTCCCGGCCAGGGGCGCTCCGATGTTGATCCCCAAGCCGGGTATGGGGTTATCAGGACCAGCCGCGAGAATCGACGTTCCGTCTCCGATTCCATTGCGAAACTTGAGGTATTCAAATCGGATGCTGTGCGAATACGGGCCGGTATTGAAATCGATCCCGGCCACATGAGTCACGGTATGGTCGGCGTTCTTAAATCCCTGCAAGGAACTCGCAGACCCATATGGACGAATGTCACTGTTCTGATCGTAATTGAAGCGGTAAAACGCCCGCGTGTTGCCCCTGACGTTCCAATCCACGCGTTCATCCGCCATCAATTCGCGGTAGGGTTCGACCAAACTGGTATTCAGAGTGTTGAAAGGAGCGCTAAAAGGCTGGGCTGCCGTTAAATCTTGCTTGGTGCGTTCGCCGTCGAGGAACCAGAAGAGCCTGTCCTTGATGATCGCTCCTCCCAGATTGCCGCCGAATTGTTCACGCTGAAACGGCGGAGCTGTGGGACCGGGCAAGGCTGCCGCTGTCTGGTTGCCCCGAAAAAATCCAAATGCTTCCCCGTGAACGGTATTGCTGCCCGAACGAGTGGTAACGTTGACGGCGCCCGAGGAGGTCAGTTCAGTTGAGAGGTCGAGAGAAGATTGGGAGAGCTGGAATTCCTGTATGGCGCTTGCGGGAATGTTCTGTGTAGTGGTGCCGACGGTCTCGTCGCTGACGTCGACTCCGTCCACCTCAATCCTCGCCGTCCGGCCAAACCGTCCTTCGAAGGAGATCGATGAAAAACCATTCTTGGTCGGATCAAAGGTGCTGCCTTCCTGAATCTGAACTCCCGGCTCGAGTTGGGCGAGGTCCAAGAAGTTACGACCGTTTACCGGAAGATTCTCAATCTGGTTAACGTTGATCGTGCCTTGAACCGTGGCCTGTTCGGTATTGATAGCAACGGCATTACCCTGAACGTCAACAACTTGGCTCTCTTGCCCAAGCTGCATCTGGAGGTTCGCGGTCGCGTTGTTGCCCACCTGAACGGTCACCGGCAAGTTCATGGTCTTGAACCCTTTTGCCTCCACCTGCACAACATAGTCCCCGGGCTGGATTGGACCGGTGGAATAATTTCCCGAAGACGGAGCATTGAGATGCATCACCGCCCCAGTCGCTTTATTCGTGACCACTACCTTGGCATTCGCGACCAAGGCTCCGGTTTGATCGGTCACTGTACCCTGAAGGCTGCCCGTCCCAACCGTGGATTGTGCCCAGGAAGATGCCGCGACAGATAACACAAACGCTACGATCAGACGTAATGAGATCAACTCCCACCGGTTCACCCCGTTTCGTGAGCATCTTGCGCAAGAGCTAATCCTTGTCATGAACGTCTCTCCTTCATTTCTCTCCGTGCCGGTCGCCAGTGAGGAGCACCCACTGTTTTCGATACGGCTCTGCAACTGTGAGGGCACGCGATTGCCCAGCATGAAAACGAGCGAAGGGATTAGGGATGAACTCACCTAGCTCGAGTACGAATTCTCGGTGAGCAATAACGAATCAACTGATTCCGCGCCGCGGGAGACGCAACGAGAGACAGGCCTAAATATGATTGTTCATATTGTTCATAGAGAATTCAGCGGTCCTCTTTGGGATTCAGTAGGTCTTTCGAGTCCTTCGACATTCACTGTCATCCGCTGATGCGTAAGAAGCGAATGCGTAAGAAATTCGTGTGCAAGAAAGCTTTCTTGTCGCGTTGCACGCCTCGAACTAAGTGCTTGCTATTGTCGGGTGCAGAGGAATACTTACTCGAGCGACCACTCCGCCTTCCGGCAAACTTAGCAACTGCACACTCTGGTTTTGTCCGTAAATAGTTTCGAGCCGTTCTTGCGTGATTCTAAGTCCGACACCCCGCGACAAGGAATCTCCAGGTCCACAGAATCCAGGCCCATTGTCCCTCACCTCCAGCAGGAGATCGGCGCCGTTCCGGCTCGCGGAGATACGAATTTCGCCTCCGGCCACCAATTTTGAGATTCCGTGCTTGATCGCATTGTCCACCAGCGGTTGCAACAACAGGTGAGGAATGCGGGCATCGAGAGTTTCGGGCTCGACGTTGATTCTCACCTTGAGCCTTTCTTCGAATCGTGCTCTCTCGATTTCGATATAGCAATTTACGAATTCGAGTTCACGGCTCAGTGTTGTCATCTGTGTGTCGGCGGTTTCGAGACTTAGCCTAAGCAGATCCCCCAGCCGCGTGATCATTCGATCCGCAGCATCAACATTGGTTAACATCAGTGCGGAAATTGAGTTCAAGGTATTGAAGAGAAAATGCGGCTGCAGTTGACTCTTTAATGATTGAAGCCGCGCCTTCTCCAGCTGCGCCTGCAACTGCGAAGAGCGTAACTCCCGCTCACGGAATTTATGGTAGTAGGAAATCACGTGTGCGATCAGGACGATCGGCAGGTAGGTGGCAATGATGTCGTCGACAAGGTTGGTGAGGAAGAGCGCCTTGTACATGTACCACTGGATTCGAAATCGGTGGCCTTCAGGATCCCAAATGGCAGAAACCCATTGCTGGGTGCGAGAATCCCAAAATGCGTATGGAGTAATACCCCTGAGGGCCACGTGCCCAATGGCAAATACCAAACCGCCTGCCAATAGCAATACCGAGTGCCTAACCCACTCGCTTCGCTGCACCGCGTAGCGATTCGCAAAGGAGAAAACGAAAGGTGTCAACAAAGCGTAGGCAAAAACCTGACTGCATTGCATGGACAGAGCGCTCAGGAAACTCATCGGCCTACCCATGGACTGATAAAGCTGATAGATCGTCACGGTATATGCCAGGGCCACGAACATCCAGGTGCCGAGACTTAGTGCCCAGACAGTCGGAGACCAAAGCCCCCGGAGCATGTCGTGATCCGTATTCCCTTTACTTTTCATTCCGTGCGCGGAACCGCCGCAGCTTTCCTTCCGAATAGTTGCGACCCTAACTCTCTGAGAGTCCGAGATATGGCTCCCATCATCGGCTAACTCGATCACGTGAGCAACCCAGATCTGTGCAACCCGGGGTCCATGGGACGGGTGCCATAAAAACAGCGGTAGATGCCTATATTTTGATGTGGGAAGAACCTTTCTCCATCGACTTCGGAAATTTGGATTTACCTACTGCGCTTGTACTTGCTTTGGACACACCGCGGGCGCTAATGAAATAGCACAACTGCTGTTGCTTGTCCGTGCTGTCTCGCTTGCAGGACGTAGGACTCCTGCGCGGTGTCTGGTCGAGTCATCTTCACTGCGCCCCTACTGGATTTTGTCGATACGATTGCCCCCGCATCATTCGGGACTCGATCGCTTGTTTAAGGCGATCGAGTGATGCCGATCAATGATTGTGCGACAATGCTTGCGTCCCGCAAGAGCGCACCAAGTCGAATCTAGTTACGAACCCGGATTTTACGCACGACCAAACGAGATCGAGGCCTAGGCGTGACCATCAGTGGGCGAGCCGGTCTCGGCAGAATGAAGGAAGTACTAGCTCGGAGGCACGATCCAGGAAATTCAGGCTTTACGTGTTGTCGGAGCATCGTCTTCGCCACGCAGCGGCGATTGAGTTCGGGCAAGCGACACCCAGTTAAAAGGTTCAGGCAGTATAGTTGAGGAGATTTCTGGCCAGGCCCGCCACAGCCCGTCTTTTGAAAGGCTATTCGAGCTCATTCCCCATCTGACGAACGGCTGGGGATGAACTGCTGGCTTTGCGCGGTGCCCGAGGGAGCATGTCATGACAGAGCCAGGCAAAACGAAGTACGCACTCTTATTGTGTGCTGTCCTCTCGCTGCTTCCTGCCTTCGCACTGGCGCAGCAGAGTCGCTCCGTGGTCGTCGATCAGGATGCCATGGGACCTGCCGGCACAGATATGAACTCGATCCTGGTCTTTCTGCAGTCGCCGAATGTAAACGTGTTGGGGATCACGGTCGTCACAGGAGATGGATGGCGTAACGAGGAGGTCGCGCATACATTACGTCTTCTGGAGTTAGTGGGACGCACCGATGTTCCGGTAGTTCCCGGCATCGATACCCCCATGATTCGCACCAAGCAGTGGACGAATCTATGGGAACAGATGTACGGCAAAGTGCTCTATCAAGGTGCGTGGAATATGCCCAGGTCCTCGCATAATCCGGACGACGTGCCGAATCTAACAGAAGGTAATCCGTCGACCAAAGCCGCAACTGAAGATGCCGCGCATTTCATGGTTCGGATGGTTCATAAATATCCGCACCAGGTAACGATCTATGCCGCTGGTCCCATGACAAACGTCGCTGCTGCCATTATTAGCGACCCGCAGTTCGCTTCTCTGGCGCAGGAGTTGGTCATCATGGGCGGCAGCGTCAATCCACATACTGACGATCCCGAGTATCTTGACAGTCCCCGGCATGAATTTAATCTGTGGTTTGATCCTGAAGCATCGAGCATAACCCTGCATGCGCCGTGGTCTAAGATTTCTGTGACCACCGTGGACGTTTCCATTGAGACTCATCTGACCCCGGAAATGTTGGCCGAGATCGGCAAGTCCCACGAGTCCGCGGCACAGTACATTGCGCGTTATACGCGCAAGCCCGGAGATTATCTTTGGGACGAATTAGCCGCCGCCGCCTGGCTCGATCCGAGTCTAATCACACGCGAACGGTACGTGTACATGGACGTCAGCGTGGATAAAGGCATCAGTTACGGAGATACGGTCGTCTGGACCGATCACGATAAGCCTTCGATCAGTTTGCAGAAAGCGCATGTCCAGATGGATGTAGATTGGCCGAAATTTAAAAACATGTTTGTCTATCTCATGTCAGCGCCCACGCCGAATTCGCGAGATCCCCAGATGGCGCATCCGCCAACGGGCGAAAGCAAGCATCCGGACTAGATTTTTCCCCGAGTAGAGGCCGCCGGAACTCGCTGCCGACGCCACTCGCAATGCCGGCGGCCTCTCGCGCCTTTCCTCGAAAATGGCACGCATCCGGTTCATCGGTTCAAGGAATTTGGTTGACAACGATATCCGTCGTTGGCGCAAAAGTTCAGTCTGCATTTGCTTGAATGCTTTCAAAAGGGGGGGCATTCGTGCGGCGTGCGTGCCTGGATCTTGCTCTCCTCTGCTGCGGTTCCATACTGTTTCCTTGCCTGATCCATGCGCAGTCCACAGGATCCATCGTCGGGAATGTGGTGGACAGCTCCGGAGGAAGCATCGTTGGTGCGGTAGTCACGATTACCGAAACTGGCACCAATACCTCCCGCACGGGGCTGGCAGTTCAATGTGATATCGCATATCGCATCGGGATTTCCGCTTGGTGTGTTGACCGGTGTAAATGACTCCGGTACGCACTCGGCAATCGTCCTGATCAGATTTGTAATGGAAAGCTGAGTCACCCGACGGTACAAGAATTCTTCAATACCAGCTGCTTCGTCGATCCACCTCCCAGGGTTTTGGGTGACGCTTCGCGAACGCCACTCTACGGGCCGGACTTTGTCAACTTTGATGCTTCGCTCTTCAAAGCATTCAAACTTCATGAACGACTCAGCTTGTATTCCGCACCGAGGCATTCAACATCTTCAATCACCGGCAGTTTGCGTTTCCCGGAACGGCCACCGACTCACCAGGCTTTGGTCAAATCACACAGATCGTCAACAATCCACGGTTGATTCAATTCGCACTGAAGTTGATTTTTTGAGCGCGGCCAGCCTCTCGCGGCATCCGCGTGGCGGGATGACCTCTCTCAGTTTGGCTTGTCGCGCGATGGGAAAGGCTGCGCTCAGCAGCTCTTTCATAAGTCGCTAAGCTGCCTTTTTATCCCGATAGGAGTTTGTGCTGCCAACCAGATCTTGTCGAAGAAGCTCCATTTGTGCCGACGCTTCCTTGATCTGCTCAGCATATTCGTGGCCTTGTCGCGGTAGGAATCCCCCGTAGTTTTGCAGTAGCAAGCGGGCGTTCGCCTCGATGGCACAGGTTTTGAAGCGGGCCTGGTTGGAAAGGGCAGACGTCAATTTCTCCAACTGCAAATCGCGCATCGCCAGCTCTTGTCTGCTCTGGGCAGTTTCTTGTTCAAGCGCTCGCCCGTGGTAGCGGATCAGTCCAAACAGACATGCGGTCAACACCAGCAAGAGTGAATTGGCAAAAATCGTTCTCCTCAAAGCCTGGCTCAGGCCAGCATTCCTGTCTCTGTCGAAGTTAGCGAAGCTGCCGGTCGCCGCCTCGGCGAGCGCTGACAGAAGTCCGCGAGCTTTGTCCATGTACTCCGCACCTTCGTTGGAATTCACCAGCAGGAATGCGCGGTGGCGATAGCCTTGTTGACGCAGACTAATCGAATGCTCCATCTCAGCCTGCTTTGATTTGGCCAAAGACTCCAGCTGCAACTCCAGGGATCGTTCGCTCTCCGTCCGCGTCGCAAGTCTCGCACGCAGGGCCGCAAAATCGCTTTCGATCCTGCCCTTCGCGTCCGAGTAGGGCTGCAAGTAGGAAGGGTTCGCGGTCAGAAGGTATCCCCGCTGACCCGTTTCCATATCGGTCAGGTCTTTCCGAACACCGGAGATATCCGCCTGGAGCTTGGCACTTTCAAGGGTGAGCGCCGCGGATTTCTGCATTTGTTTTAAATGGTTCACAGCAAGATAGGCATTCCATGCCATGCAAGCGAGTAGCGCGGGAACTCCTATTTGCAGCGCTGCTTTTCGAATCATTTTGATTGTGCCGCCCTTCACGTGACGTTCAGAACACCCTCGGTCGTGATTCGACTGGCTTTGCAAATCTCCTCCGCAACCTTGTTCGCCGCATTACTGCTTTGGACCGGCCCTTCCGCGGACATAACGGAACTGGCAGCCAGGGTGAAGAGTACAGCATCCTCGTGCTTGTCGAAGTAAAGCACTACTTGATTCGCTGCCATCTTCCTACCTCCTACAGATTGTTCAGGAATGATAGGCCGATTCAGTACATGAATGAGGTTATCTCTTTTGGTGCGCCTCAATTATGGATCGAGAACCGCGTGGCGAGAATTAATTAAGTACCAGGACCGTACGGAACGAGTCTGTTGCGGATGAGTTTCAGCCCGTGAGCACAGTCACTGCGGCCGGGCAGCAACTCTGGGAATACTTTACCGGGTAACGTTTGGTGGTGAAATGTCCACCTCCGAGCCTGAGCCGCAGTCCGGTTGGGAATGCGATCGCCGGATGCTTCTGCGTCTCCCGGGTGGCGAAGAATGGATCGATTGCCCTCGCGCCAACTGGAAGTGGCGCTCTTGCGCGGCCAGACTTCTGAGTACGATACGAAAACCCTTCCGCTCTCTTCCCAACACAGCCCGGACCAAAGCGTCATCCGACGAGAAGACCAGCCGTCCCTCAGAAGGAGAGACTCGCCACGATTCCTCTAGGCGCTGAACCACTTCCCCGGCGAAGACGTGTTCGCGGGCTGCCTCCTCCAGCGCGCTTCATCTCTCAGGGCACAAGCATAAAACTCACGATTGTCGCCGATGTCATGCAGCAATCCGGGGAGATAGGCCCTGTCCGGATTTTCGAAACCCCGCGCTGCGCGCCAGCTTCCGGCTCAAAATGGCGCAGCCCAGCGAGTGCTCCTAGAAAATAACCGGATCAAGGCCCCGTTGCGTCTCTCCAATCCGCATCAGCGTGCACCAGAGTGCACTGTCACCCACCCGCGCGATTCCGATTGTCCGGATGGCCGCACGAATTGAGTCGGTGGACCGGCCGCGACCGCACAGCGGAGAATTTGCCATGCGCAAGCAGTGCGCCGCCAGGGACTCGTCCCGGCAAATCAGCTCCGCTACGCGCGGCATGTCCAGCTTGTCCGCAGGGAGATTCAACTCCTCGAGCAGCGATTGCAGAACTGGTGAAATCGTTGGAAGCGTTTCCGGCAAATCCTCGCGCCCCTTCAGCAGCCGTCGCTGCGCCACGTTGGCTTCCACGGTTTCGCTGAACCGCTCATTTTATTGCTCTTCGCACACTCGCCGGCGCCTTCCGGTTGCGCCGGATTGAGCGGGCCGAACTCCAGACTGGGGTCCATGTTCAAAGCGTAGGGCCGTGCGCAGACGATCCCTAATGGCCGTCAGCACCTGGCGCGTTACGCCCGTGTCTAAGGATATTCCGGAATTTGCCGACACTCTTCTTGAAGGAGCGATTTCGCCATCAGACCGCTTTGGCAAAACGCAGCGACGCCGAGTTCATGCAGTACCGCAGCCCCGTCGGTTTTGGACCATCGTCGAATACGTGGCCCAGGTGCGCGTCGCACTGGGTGCACGAAACTGCAGTCCGCTCCATGCCGATGCCTCTGTCGGAGATCTCCCGCACATTTTCTTTTGCAATCGGCTGCCAGAAACTCGGCCAGCCAGTGCCGGAATCAAACTTCGTCGCTGAACTGAACAGCGCGTTGTCACAGCAAATGCAGCGAAATACTCCCGCGTCATGCACATTCAAAAGCTTTCCAGTGAATGCCAGTTCCGTGTCCGCATGCCGCGTAATCTCAAACACTCCCTCGGGCAGCTGCTTCCTCCACTCCTCTTCCGACTTCACCACTCGCGGCACCTTCACCGTCGCCAGCCGCTTCCCCGCGTCGGAGAATTGCACGATCGTCACTTCCGCCGGCTCGGTCTTCGCCGCCTCCGCGATCACGTGTGGTCTGCGCAACGAAAACAGGGCCACCCCTCCGGCCGCAGCTGCCAGGCCTGACAGAAACAATCTCCGTCCTAAATTGATTTCCCCATCCCCGCGACCCGAATCAAACATGACTCCCCTCCCCAAAAATTGTCATCCTGAGCGAGACGCGTTTTGTCTCGCGATGGATCCGGGCGCGCCGCGCGAATCGCACGCGCTTTTGCGGGCGAATCACTCGCGCCCTTGGCGCGCTTCCCTACTTCCCGGTGTACAACTCCGGAAACTCCCGCCGCAAATTCGACACCTTCGGCGCATCGTTGTAAACAATGTACGGATCATTCGGATGCAGCGTCGCATAATTCTGGTGATACCCCTCGGCCGGATAAAACGCCTGCAGCGGCACCACCTGCGTCGCAATCGCTTTCCGAAAGACCTTTGCCTGGTTGAGTTGCGCGATGTAGGCCTCGGCAATGTGCTTCTGCTGGTCGTCGCCGTAAAAGGTCACCGAGCGGTATTGCGTGCCTTCGTCCGGACCCTGCCGGTTTACTTCGGTGGGATCGAGCGCGACCGAGAAAAACACTCGCAACAACTCTCCGTAAGTAACTTGCGAGGGATCGTAAACAATCTGCACGCTCTCCGCATGACCGGTCTGGCCGCTGCTCACCGCCTCATAATCCGGATTTTTCACCGTCCCGCCCGCATATCCCGAGGTCGCGCTCACCACGCCTTTCACATGCTGAAACACCGCCTGGATTCCCCAGAAACATCCCCCTGCCACCACCGCCGTCTCTTTCCCCGGAGCCGTAGCCCGCGACTCATCGAGCAGTGGACCCGGCACCACTACACTCGCCCCATTCCCCGCCCGGCAGGCCACCGCCCCGGCCAGCACCGTCAACATCATCGCAAACAACCGTACCGAAGTTCTCGACATAACCCTCCCCCCGGGCATCGCCCGCCGCTTTATCCTCCCTTATTAGAGTTACGAGTCTGGGAGAAGTTTCGGATGGCTAGCCGGTATTACCTTGTGGAGACAGACACCCAGGTGCAGACAGCCCCCCCGGCTGTCCGCCGGGCAAGGCCCGACCAGCTCGTGTGCAACGGACACTCCTGTCTGTTGCCTCGGTTTTGATTTTGCTCCTGGTCCCAATCCCGCTCTGACAACAACGCGAAACCCAATCGCAGTTTTGTTCCATCCCAGATTAAGCCGCCAACCTCGTCGTTGTTGTCACCCCGCCTGCCGTCGCCCGGCGCACCGCGAACGTCATCCCCAATCTCGTAATGCCGCTGATGATCAAGCTCGCGCCAACCAGCACGCCGATCGCCCACGCCGAACTCGATGGCCACTGCAGGTAGATCATCAAGCCCACCAGCAGCGTAATGATTCCATCAACCAGCAACCAGCTCGACCCGTGCACCGGACGCATTTTGAAATACAAAACCAGGTTGAGGACTCCTTCCAGCACGAACAGCGCCGCCAGCACCAGCGTCAGCGATGCCACTCCCATCACCGGATGCACGAGCATGTATCCGCCAAAGCACAAATACGCGATCCCGACCAGCAACTTCCAGATCATGTTCCCCGCCCCATGCGCGTGGAACGCGATCACGACGTGGATCACGCCGGCCAAAATAATGAGCCAAGCGACGATCACGCTCACCGCCACCGCGGCCATAAGTGGCGAACCGATCGCCACCATCCCCATCATAACCAGCAGAACGCCCCACACAATCGACAACGTGGACCCGCTCCGCCCCACCGCAACCAAACTGTCTTGCGCCATGAAAACCTCCCCATCACATCCTCACGCCACGGTTAATTAGATGAGATCGCTCCGCAAAAGGCCCATATGAATGGCATGCGACACCGCCTAGGCTGTCCGCCCGGCAAACCCATGGGGGGACGGATGCTGCTGTCCGTCGCCCTTGATCTGGATCCTCGCAATAGCCCACCTCTGTCATCCTGAGCGGAGCGGGCGAGCGCAGCCAGCCGTCCCGCGCGGTCGAAGGATCCCTGCACTAGGCTCGGTCTTGATGTCTGTTGGTGATTTTGATTTCGCTTGGGATATTGATCTTAAGCCCGCATTTCGACGCCTTCCAGCCGCACGGCCGGCACAACCGCGGAAGAGCGGCGCTGCAGCGCCCAGTAAAGAATCCCAGATCAGAGCGGGCATTAGCCCCTGAGCCGCAATTTGCCCAGCTAGGGGGACGGGGAAGTCACGACCTCCGTCGTGCCACAAGCAGTTCCAACAGGAACTCCGCCGCAGCCCCCTGTCATCGCCCCACACGCCAGTGCGGGGTAGACGCCGAAAACCGGCCCGATCTCTGCGACGCCAACCCACTCTATTCCAATAACTTACAAACTCGATCCGGAATTTTTTCGATACAGATCTCGCACCCACAAACCTGGAAGGTTCAAACTCAATGGCCGTCAACAAAAATGCTCGCACCTACACCCACATCAAGGTTAATAACGAAGTTCCCTGCGGCTCGCCGGCCCTGCGCGGCTAGGTCTTCTGCCATTTCCACCAGCGCATGATCTCCGCATCCTTCACATCGCCGCCAAGAACGCTCTCCCCGCGCCAATTTCGAGTTCTGGCAGCAAAAGAAAGATGGTCAACGAAGTTCCCAAATATCGCGCCCTTGCTGTGCCTCCCGAGCCCGTAATCGCCCAAGCCGGCGCGCTCGCTCGGATCACAATACCCAAGTCGCTCAGCGTCGCTCTACTGCAGCCGGCCATAGCTGACTCGGTCGACCCCACTCGCCGCAAGCCACCTGGCAAGGTCCCGGCCGTTCCCGCGATCGTGCGTCAGCCTCTATCCTCAGCGATGAGCGCCCACCTTCAACTGCCAGCGGCTGAAAGCGAAACAGCCAACGGCTGACGGCGGTTTCCTCTTGACATTCGCTTTATATTCGCCAACAATGGCGGCATGGCGATTACACGCAGACAGCGCGAAGTGTATGACTTCATCTCCCGCTTTGTAGCGGAGCATGGCTACTCTCCATCGTTTGAGGAGATCGGCGCCGGGCTCGAGTTGACTTCGCTGGCAACCGTGCACAAGCACATTACCAATCTCGAAAAAAAGGGACTGCTCACCCGCGACTACAACCGCAGCCGGTCGATCGATCTGCTGCCGCCCAAGGGACGGCTGAAGCAGGCCATGAGCGTGAATACCGGCCTGGTTCTGCCGCTACTGGGGCGCATCGCCGCCGGCCAGCCGATTGAAGCGATGCAGACCAATGAGACGATATCGCTCGCCGACTTCGTCCGCTCGAAAGAAGTGTTCGTGCTCGAAGTGCGCGGCGATTCCATGCAGGATGAAGCCATCCTCGACGGAGACTATGTGCTGGTGGAGAAGCTGAAGACGGCTCACAACGGCGACATCGTGGTCGCGCTGATCGAGCAGAGTGATGCGACTTTGAAGCGCTTTTATCGTGAAGGTGAGAACATTCGACTGCAACCTTCAAATGTGACCATGAAGCCGATCATCGTGCCTGCAGCCTCGGTGGAAGTTCAGGGGCGGGTGATTGGGGTGCTGAGGAAGTACTAAGACGCTTCTAGCTTCTGGCTCCTGGCTCCTAGCTCACAGCACGGCCGACAGGTCATTTTGCAGCAGCGACCTCAATCCCGAATTCAATTCATTGTGGGAATTTGTCTGTGTCTGATGCTGGCGGCTGATGGGGATGCACAGAACCCGGCAGTAGCGCAGCCCACGCCGACGAAGGAGAAAGTTGCGACCAGTCATGCGAGTGGAACGTTTGACGTGAAGCTGATGCCGCAAGCGGCCGAAGACGGTGCCGACGCAGGCTGGGGAAGAATGTCGATCGACAAGCAGTTTCACGGCGATCTGGAGGGGAGCAGCAAAGGATGCATGCTTTCCTTGGCGGCGACTGTGGTGAAGGGTTCAGGGGGATACGTCGCGATGGAGCCGGTGACGGGAACGCTGAAGGGCCGCGCAGGCGGCTTCGTCCTGCAGCACAGTGGCGCCTTGACACGAGGCACGCCGCAGTTGAGCGTCACGGTTGTGCCAGACTCGGGCACCGGTCAACTGGCTGGAATATCGGGCACCTTCACGATAAAGATCGATGGCGGAAAGCACTCTTACGACTTCGAGTACACTATGCCGGAAATGCCGTGAGTGGCTTTCAGCTCAACTCCGACGCGGCGCGGTCCTACCGGTCTGATCCCAGGAAAACAAAAAGCACGCGACTCGTAAGAGTCCGCGTGCGTTTGAAGTCTCCACTAGAAGCCAGCAGCTAGAAGCCTTCTCACCCGATGTGCCGGTCAATCGCCTGCGCGATGGCATCCTTCGGGCGGTAACCCACGAGTTGCTCGACCACTTGTCCACCCTTGAAGACCAGCAGCGTGGGGATGCCGGTGACTTTGTAACGCATGGGCGTGGAGCTGTTGGAGTCGACGTCCATTTTGCCGACCTTGAGTTTGCCCTGGTAGTCCTTGGCGAGCTCGTCGACGATGGGAGCGAGGGCGCGGCAGGGGCCGCACCAAGTTGCCCAGAAATCCACCAGCACGGGCGTATCTGATTTCAAAACATCCTGGTCGAAGTTTGCATCGGTGACTTCGACGATTCCATTGCCTGCCATTGAAGTTTCTCCTCGTTGTAACGTCGCGCTGTCGGCGGACGCTCCGTCGAGCTGTCTTGCCGGGCCCGGCGATCTGTATCGAATAAGTGCATGCCCGGTTGAGGGCTTAGCTATTATCGCACTTCGGTTGGATGCCGGGGAAAGGGCGAAAGTCGCAAAAACGGCAGGACGTCCGGATCGTGGTCCGGAAGCGTCGCGCCTAAAAGATGAACTTCACTGCAGCCTGCATCAGACGGGGAGCAGCCGCGCCGACCACCTGTCCGAATGACGTGCTGTTGATGTTGCCATTCACGGAAGCCGGTCCGTAGAACTGAGCATGGTTGAAGACGTTGAATCCCTCCCAGCGAAATTGAAGAGACTTCGATTCGAGGAGTGGCAGGTTCTTGATCAGGGCCAGGTCGTAGTTATCGATTCCTGGCCCGTAGAAGAATCGGCGCTTGGCATTGCCCGGCTGCCCGAGCGGTTGGAGACTGAATAGGCTCGTATTGAAATAGGGCTGTCCGTTGCGGGGATTATGGTTTAGCCCGAGCGGGCCCGGAGTGTACTGCGGTTCGTCCGCTCCATCGTTGTTCACGCCGTTCGGTTCCGTGCCCAGCAAAGAATTATCTCCGTAGTTGTAAAGCGTGACGGGAAAACCGGTGCTGAAGCGGGTGATCCCGGAGAGCGCCCAGCCTTCTGTCCATCGATTGCCGCCGAAAAGATGGTCGAGGGGCAGACGGTAGTTGTAGCTGGCCACGAAGTTGTGCTTCACATCGAAAGCCGACAAAGCCTTGCTGAGCGCGGGATTGACAGGGTTGATTTCTTCTCCAAGGTTCGAAGCTTGGTCGAGCGACTTGCTGTAAGTGTAACCGCCAAGAATCTCCAAGCGACCGCTGGTATGGCGCAAAGTGACTTCGAGCGCGTTGTAATTAGAATTGCCGACCGTAGCCTGGTTCGAATCGCTGCCGAAGTTCGGGCCCAGCGGGCCGCGGGTTCCGTGGATGGTCTGGCCGGAATTTGTGAGGTAGGTATTTCCTTCAAGAAATGGCCCGCATGGGGTTTGTCCGCTGGCCAAGCTTGCCGGATTCATCAATGGCAAGCAGAGCGCGGGATTGCCGGGATTCGCTTCCACAAGCGCGAGCAGCCGATGACCTTGTGTGCCCACGTAACTGGCACTGAGCAGGGTGTTCGATGATAGTTGACGCTCCACCGAGAACATATATTCCTCGGTGTAAGGAATGCGATTCGTGGTGGGATAAGCTGGCAACCCGCTGATAGGCTCGTACTGCGACCAATCAATATTGGGATCAGGATGGCTCGCTGAAGAATTAAGCGGCGCCAGTTGCACCGGAAAATACTGGCTGCCCTGCCCGCTGGAAGCGGAAACAAAAGGCGTGGCAAACAGCGGGGGAGTCGGACTGGTATAGGTCGTGCCATAGGGCGCGTTCGCGCTCAGAACTCCGATGGTAAGCGCTTCGATGGCGGTGTAAAACACGCCGAAGCCGGCGCGGAAGCTGGTTTGCCCGCGGTCTCCCAGGATCTTGCCCAGAAAAGAATCCGCACTGGCGCTGGGTGAGTAGACAAGGCCGAGGCGCGGTGCAAAAACCTTATTGCCCGGCGCCGCCAAAGTGCGGGGAACTCCGGGGTCGGTCGGGAAAAGAATTCCCGCCGGCGCGGTGGGAAAAACTACGGATTGTTTACCCGGCTCGAGAACTGCCAGCTGATTATATTTCTCGTACCAGGGTTCGATGCGGTCCCAACGCAAACCATAATTGAGCGTGAGGTTGGGACGCAGACGCCAACGATCCTGCGCATAAAAACCCAGATACTTGTTGCGTCCGTAAAAGGGTTGGAGTTGGCTTTGGTTGTACTGCGTGGGAGCGCCGAGCAGGAAATCGGCAAAATCGGATCCCGTCTGGCTACCGAAGAACAGGAAACTGCCGTTGAACTGAGCAATGGCGTGAGTATCGACCTGATCGAAATGAAATTCGGTTCCGATTTTGATTGTATGTGTGCCCACCACTTTGGAGAAATTGTCGAGCCACTGGAAAGTGTTGTTCGTCTGAATCAATTCATTGGTATTGGTTCCAATGGAATAGTTATCGAAGACGACGTTCTCCACACCCTCGGTTTGTGGAGAGAGCGGCACGATGCCGGTCGTGTTGGGGCCAACCTGGAAGCCTTGGGACGCGAGGCTCACACCTAATCCGCCTTGCGGACTGCCTAGATCGTTGGAGTCGCGCAGATAACTGAAGCGGAATTCGTTCACGGCGGTTGCACTAGAAGTGCTGGTGTTTCCCAGGTTGAGCAACTGGGCGCGGCCCAGATTCAAAGCGTTGAAGCCGGGAACGTTCGCCCCACCCTGCGCTGTGGGATAGGGATTGTTCTGCGCGAAGTTGTCCAGAAAATAGTAAGTTGAGAATCGCCCCCAATGCGTATTCCCGTCGAAGCGGATTGCACCTTTGTTGTCATGCAGGGTCTGGTTGTAAGCGGAGGTGGAAAACAAATTGCCCGGCTGGTTGGGCGCTGGAATGTAGGGCAGCAGATGCTGGGCGGGAGCGGACCACGCACGGGGGGGGATCTGCAGTGCAGCAAGCACGCAAGCCGCGGTGCTTTCGCAACCGGGAAAATAGTAGGACTCTCCGACAGAGACCGGATATCCCAGTTTTTGCGAGAGCATGCTGGCCCAAGCGGGACCGCTGACCTTCGCATGGAGAGAATTGGCGGAGTCCGACAAGTTGCCAGTTCGGTCTTGTGCGGAAGGCACGGGAATCAATCCTGTGGCCACCCCCTGGGTCTGCCGCGTGCCTTGATAATCAGAGTAAAAGAAAATCTTATTTCGCTGCACTGGACCGCCCCAGGTTCCGCCAAATTGATTCTGGTCAAACGAGCCGCGGGCGGGAGAGAAGTAATTGCGCGCATCCAGATTTGTATTGCGTAAAAATTCAAATACGTCTCCGTGGAAGGCGTTGCCGCCCGACTTCGTGATGACCTGGATTTGGCCGCCGCTATACTCGCCATATTCCGCATCGAAATTATTGGTGAGAATCCGGAACTCTGCAATGGAGTCGAGATTCGGAATAATGGCCGTCCCCATGTTGACGTCTTCCTCCACGTCGCTGCCGTTCACCATGAAGCTGTTGGCGAACTCCCGCTGGCCGTTGATGGAAATGTTGCCCGAGTTCAAGTCTCCCGACGGAGAGAAGGCACTGGCTCCGACATCCTGGACGGTAGTGGAAGTAATCGACGTAGACGGGGCGACGCCGGATTGGAGCGCGAGCAAATCGGTATAGCTGCGGCCGTTCAGGGGTACGCCGGTCATTGTCGAGCCCGCGATGACTTCCCCCATCTGGGAACTGGAAGTCTCTACGTGAGCCGCGTTGTCGCTTACGGTGATGGCGTCAGTTCTCTGCCCTACCTGCAGCACAATATTGATCAGGAGCGCGCCATTGGCATCGAGGGTGATGGCGGTGCGGCGGTAAGGTTTGAAGCCGGGGTGGTTCACTTCGAGCACATAGTTCCCAATGGGGAGGACGGGAAAGGTATACGTGCCGCGAGCGTCCGTCGTGGCAGATTGACGCACGCCGGTATCGGTATCCACTACACTGACGGCGGCTTGAACAATTGCGGCACCCGACGTGTCCTTGGTCGTGCCTGAGATGCTTCCGCCTACTCCGGCCAAACTTGCCCCGGGCAGCCCCAGAAGAAGGGACAGGCAAAGCAGCGATAATTTGGGAAACCTTCGCATCATTTTGGGGTCATCTTCAGTTGCAAAGCAGTCGCAACTGAACTTATGATGAAGCGCAATCGCAGCTCTTCATGTCTCCCCTAGTTGCAACTCAGTCGCATCTGGAGGTACATTAAGAATGATGCCGCAAACGGATGGGTACTGTCCAGTTCCGGAGAAAGATTCCGTCGCAGCCTGATTGCGACCAGTTGCGACCGTCGCTGCGAGGTCGGAGGAGCGATTATCATGCCATTGCCACAAACGGAAATGCCGGGCCGGTTGCAGGCACATTTCACCGAGCGCGGAATCAGAATGACGCAGCAGCGGCGCGCAATCCTGCGCGTGATGGAGACCGCCAGCAAACACCTGGACGCGGCACAACTCTTGCGCAAGGCTCAGAAACTGGACGCCAGCGTGGACCGCAGCACGGTCTACCGTACGTTGCAGCTATTAAAGCGGCATGGACTGATTGATGAGCTGGATCTGATGCACATTCACGGCGAGGGACATTACTACGAGCGCAAGCTGAACCGGGACCACATCCACATGGCCTGCCTGCGATGCGGCAAGATCATGGAATTTGTCAGCGATGTTTTTGAGAAGTTGAAGGGACAGGTGGAGAAGGACTGCAGATTTCGAATTGTGGTATCGCGTTTGGAGATTGGCGGCTACTGCGCGGCGTGCCGAGGAGCCCGGTAGCCGTTGGTGAATGATTGGTTGGGGGAATGATTGATGGAAATTCGATTCCTGAATGCAGAGGATGCGACTGCGTACTGGAATATCCGCCTGGAAGCGCTGGAGTGTGAACCCGAGGCATTTGGCGCATCGGCTGAGGAGCACCGCGCCTTGACACTGGATGATGTAGCGATGCGTTTCAGTTCCGATCCGCCGAACAGCTTCGCCGTTGGTGCCTTTATTGGCGAGCGACTGGTGGGCACGGCAGGTTTCTTCCGCCACAAGGGACTCAAGGAGCGCCACAAAGGGCACGTTTGGGGCGTTTATGTGACCCGCGAGGCGAGGGGGAAACGGGTCGGGCGAGATATGTTACGCATGGTCCTGGGGCGCGCCGCCCAGACCGAAGGGATCGAGCAGATCCGGCTCGCGGTAGCGACAACTCAAGAGGCCGCATTGAGACTCTACCGTTCGTTCGGATTTGAGTCCTTTGGCCTTGAGCGAGGAGCGCTGAAGGTGGGCGAAAGCTACATTGACGAGGAACATATGGTTCTATACGTCAACCGTTCACCTCCAAAATAAGCGTTGGCGCCCAGACGAGCGTTACAAATCAAAAAAGCGTCCCGGACGTTCAATCCAAAGACGCTAGGCAGCCCTCCCCCAGAACTGCCAACGACTTTTGGATGATAGAGTTGAGTCCCTTTTTTTGTATACGTCACTGAGGTAATGAGCTTTGGCGGGTTTCGGGTAAAGAATTACGGTTGTTTGCGCCAAGTTTGGCCGGCGTCTTCGGTGGTCCAGAGTTCTCCGGCAGACGTGGCAACTTTCCCGTGTTGCGGGTCCGAGAACTGGATGCTGGTAATGTCTCCGGTAAGAATCGCGCCGGCTTCTGAGGGGATCACGCGCGCCCAGCGATTGCCGCCATCGGAGGTGTGATACAAGGCTCCGCCGGAGGCGCCGGCCCAAACATCGAGTCCACTTGCCGACAGGGCGCGGAATATCAGGTTAGGACTCGGAGCAGGTACCGCCTTCTGATCCTTCTTCTCTTCCTTTTCAGCGGGCTTTTCAGCGAGCTTATCCTCAACAGGTGCGCTTCGGTCCGTCGTGGGGACGCTCATTGCCATTGCGGTACGACTTCCCGCAGACAAGGATGGGACAACATTTTCCCAAGTATTTCCTCCGTCGAAAGAACGCTGCAATGCACCGGCAGGGGCAATGGCCCAACGGGGCAGCGCACGAGGCATAACCGGCGATGAGGTTTGCCGAGGCTGGCCGGGGGGAGCGGTTGCAGGTTGCGCAGGCACCGGATCCTTGGCTTTGACCACGTCAAGAGTGGTCAACTTCCGGCCCTGGACCGGCAAGTTAGCCTGATTCTGAACGAGTTGATTCTGAGGCACTGCGATAGCGGCCGATTCGGTGTTGGCTGGACCAGCGGCGGATTGCACTTCAACCACCGTTGAAGAGGCCCCAACTTTCACCTGTTGCTGGATCTCGGGAGCTGCATTCTGCGCTTGAAGCGTCGTTTCTAGGGCTTGCGGGGATCGAGCGTCGCGGTTAGGAAAGACCTCCTTCGCGCCGGAAGAGACCGGGGAGGCGCCGACTCCCATTCCGCCTCCGGATCCGCTTCCAACGCCCGCCCACCTGCCACTGGCTACACGTCCGTAGACTGCAAGACCTGGCGGCGGCATCGCGGGGGTAGCTTTAGAAACCAGTTCGTGCGCGGTCGATTTCTTGTCTCGGATCTCCAGCTTGGGAACTGGTGCGGGTAAGGCAGGTTGAGCCAACGTTGAAGGGGCGGGCGCCTCCCTACGTTGCATCAAGTCTCTTTGCATCAGGTTCGAGGCCACCGTCTTTTCCGGTCGACGATGGGTGTATTGCAAAACTCCAACGGAGGCCACGGCGAGCATTCCCGCGGCCAAAGCTCCCCAGCGCAGGACGGGCCAGGCGAACCAGCCGATTCCAGTACTGCGGGGGGAATCGGTGGGGGCGATGCTCTCGGTTGCGGGCAAAGCGAGCGTCACCACCTCACGGCAATCGCCACAAACCGCAAGATGTTCCATGACCAGATCGCGTTCGCGGCCAGCAAGAGACCGCTCGGCGAAGGCGCTGAGCAGGTCGGCGTCGGGATGCGATTCGGCTCCGGGAACTCGCTCCTGCAGGCGCTTTAGGACGAATTTGGGAACGTTCTGCATGGTAACGCTAGTTTCTGTCTCCGAGCTTTTCCTTCCAGGGATCGATGGCCCGTCCTGGGGCTTCTCCTGGCAATTCAGCCTTCGCTCTCACCTCTCTCTTTCCAGAGAACGGTGGCGGGGACTTTTCTTGCGCCAGACTGCGTCGAATATCCAGGTGCAGGTCGCGGACATCGACCTCTAAAGCCTCTTCCGCCTGACGGCGGGCCATGCCTTGCTGAACCATCGTAGCCAAGATTTTCTTTCGCAGAGACTTAGCCAGCTTGTCCACCTTCCGGCTGATGGTGGACTCGTGCACGCCCAGCATCCGGGCGATTTCCGCCAGAGTCCGGCCGTCGAGGAAGTACGCCGCCAGCACCGTGCGATCTTCGCCGGAGAGCGCAGCCAACGCCGCATGGGTCGCAAGTTCCAGACGAGAGTCGGGGGATGAAACCGGCTCGGTCTGGGGAGCTGCGAACTGAGAACCTTCTTCGCCTTCTTCGTCGAGGCTGACCAAACGTTTGGTACGACGGTAGCGATTCACGAATTCTTGCGCGAGCACGGTGCGAAGCCAGCCTTCGAGAGATCCACGGCCGGTAAAAGACGCCAGCTTGGAAACGCGTTCGCCCTCGCGCGTGTGGGTGCCGTAGAGTTCGGCATAGAGCGTGTCGGCGAGATCGCGGGCGGCTGAATCCTCGCGGGCAATGCGCAGGGATGACTGATAAAGCTTCTCCCGGTAGCGAATGAGAAAGAGTTCCCAGGCAGCATCTTTGCCTGCGGCGCAGGCTCTGGCGAGGGCAAGTTCTTCCACCCGCAAGCTGAGAAGAAACGTACGTGCCTCCGCTTGCGTGGCCACTGCGGGAAGATATTTCATGGCCACATCCGCGAGAATTTCGGCGAAAGCATCGCACGTGAGACCGATCCTCTCGCAGCCGGCGTGGGCGTGCAGCTCCGACAGCAAATCTAAGACTGCGGCTTGCACTGGAGCGGAGGTCGGTTTGCCGGGGCGCATGTAATGAAAAGGAGTACGACGAACACTCTCTTAGATTCTACTAGGATGCTCCTAGTCTCTTAGACGCGTAAGCGCTTGATTTTGGCCGCAGGCACTGGCGAGGTTTTGATGCAAGTTTGCTGGTGCGACTTGTGGACGCTGCCTCGGAGGCTAGTTGTTTTCCCGGTTGTTCTGGTACCAGCGTCGCCAGGCTGCGGAGTCGTTGGGCAGGCGTTGTTGGGTTATATCGCCCAGGGCCTGAAAAGCCCAGGCATGAGTCTGCGCGTCGAGTACCGGATCGTCGGAGTAGTGGATGAGTTGCGGGACGGCGATGAGCCGCTGATCGTGACTCAGCATGCCAGACTCCGCCAAACTGCAGGCAGCGCGTTCGCGCACCAAGGGAGACGGATCGTCGTGCATCGCCTGCAAGAGCGGAGCTATGGTAGGAGTCGTTCCCACCACGGCCAGGCTCTCTACCGCCCAGCGGCGCGCATCTTCCGAGGTTCGAACAGAAGCGCGATCCGATGTGCGCCTGGAGGGAGTCTGCTCCGAGGAGGCGTGGTCGGAGGAAACATTCTCTGTATTTCTTAAGTGAGCACTCAATACCTCGATGATGCGGTCTGTCTCAACGCCGCGGTTCGCCAGCAGGCCGAGGCTCCAGAAAGCCCAGATTTCTTGCGCGTGATCGGAGGAGCCGGCTTGCTGGATCAGCGCGTCGACGGTCGGCACGTTCTTCGCGAGGCCGTAGGCGGCAAGTTGGACCTCGATGGCAGAATCCCGCACGCTTCTGTGATTGGAACTGAGGGCGGCGGTGGTAAGTTCACTGAGTCTCGCGTCCCACTTGAGCTTTCCCCGCCATGCATCCGTTCGAGCTGCGATTTGTGCTGCAATCGGATCGGCAGACCCATCGGAGCGAGCTACGGCACGCTCGAGAAGAATTTCCGCTTGTATCTGCGGCTTCTGGCGATCCAGATCGCGATCGGACAGCGGAGTAGAAGGGACGCCGGGATTTTTGTGCAACGAGAACTGGTGGAATAATTCTTGCCGAACGGCGTTTACCCCTCCGGCGCTGGAGACCGCTACCGCAAGGCCGACCCCCGCCATCACGGCGGCAATATGCAGATAGCGCAGGTTGGAGAGCGTTCTCCGATCCTGTTCCGGACGATCACGCTCCGACGGTGTTGGAACCGGCTTTGGCGCAAAATCGGAACCTGGCCCAAGAGTGCCGTAATCCGGCGTCGGTTGGAGGCGCGGGTCGAATGCGCGTACTCCCCCGTCGCTGTCATGCTGCAACAAACTCGGTCGAAAAACGTCCATGACTAAATTTTAGAGACGAGCCGCGATAGGGTAAAGTTACCTCTGGGAGCCGCCTGATTGAGCGGCACTCGAGGCGCGGCCACGGGCCGCTTTAAAACGGCATGGGCACAAAATGCCAGGGGCTTTCAACTTCCGGAGGAAGGATGTTTGTGAAGAGAGATTACTTGCGTGATTGGCTGCCGGCGACGCTGCTTCTGATCGTTGCGGCTACGGCTGGCGGCGCAGCTGGCCCAGGATACAAAGTGGTGAACACCTACAAGGTAGGCGGAGAGGGTGGTTGGGATTACTTGACCGCCGACGCGGTGACGCGGCGTCTTTATATTTCTCGGGCGGCTCACGTCATCGTGCTGGATTTGGATTCGGGAACAAATGTCGGGGACATCGCGGATACTCCGGGAGTGCATGGCATCGCCCTCGCTCCGGAGTTGGGCCGCGGATTTACCAGCAACGGACGCGAAGGCACGGTCAGCATTTTCGATCTGAAGACGTTGGCGACCAGCGGCAAAGTGAAGGTTGGGGAAAATCCGGACGCTATCCTTTACGATCCGGCGACCAAACGCATCTTTACCTTCAACGGACGCAGTCAGGACGCCACCGCGGTCGATGCTCAGAAGGGCACAGTGTTGGGCACGATCAAGCTCGATGGCAAACCGGAATTTGCCGCCAGCGACGGCAAGGGCAAGATTTTCGTCAATATCGAAGAGAAGAGCGAATTGGTGGCGATCGATCCCGGCAAACTGGAGGTAAAGTCGAAGTGGCCGTTGGCGCCTTGTGAGTCGCCAACGGGTCTGTCGATGGATCGCAGGAATCGCCGGCTGTTTGTAGGCTGCGATAACAAGATGATGGCGGTTGTGGATGCGGATTCCGGCAAAGTTCTGGCAACGCCGGCGATTGCAGAAGGCGTGGATGCGACCGCATTCGATGAGGAGACTGGACTGGCTTTCGCCTCCTGTGGCGAAGGGGTGCTGAGCGTGGTCCGAGAAGATTCGCCCGACAAATTCAGCGTGGCGGAAAATGTTCCGACGCAAGCGGGCGCGCGCACCATGGCGCTCGATTCCAAAACGCATAATGTTTATGTAGTGACCGCAAAATTCGGTCCGCCTCCGGCGGCGACGGCAGATAATCCTCATCCCCGCCGCAGCATTGTGCCCGACACCTTTGTCGTGCTGGTCCTGAGCAAATGAGGCGAATCCTCATTTCCTGGCGGCCTTCCTTGGGTTTCGGCTTGGCGATTATGTTGGGGCAGATCTGCGCTGTACAGTCCTGCGCCGCCTATTCCGTGCTGACACACGAAGAAATTGTGGACCTCGCGTGGAAGGACATTCTTCTGCCGATGCTGAAAAGGCGATTCCCGGCCGCGACGGACGATGATTTGAAAAAGGCCCATGCCTTCGCGTACGGCGGCTCGGTGATGCAGGACATGGGGTATTACCCGTTCGGCAACAAATATTTCAGCGACCTTACGCACTACGTTCGCAGTGGCGATTTCATCGTCAACCTGCTCAAGGAATCGTCCAACCTCGACGAATATGCGTTCGCGCTCGGCGCCCTGGCGCATTATTCGGCTGACAATTGTGGACATCCCACAGTCAATGAGGCCGTCGGCATCGAATTTCCAAAGCTCGCAAAGAAATACGGGAAGATTGTGACCTATGAGGACGATCCGAAGGCCCACATCCGCACGGAGTTCGGCTTCGATGTGACGCAGATCGCGAAAAACCGTTACACTTCCGACCGCTATCACGATTTCATCGGCTTTGAGATTTCCAAGTCGGTGCTGGAGCGAGCCTTCGAGGACACCTATGGCGTTCCACTGACGGAGGTCGTTTCCAAGGAAGATCTGGCCATTGGCACATTCCGGCGGGCTATCAGCAACGTCATTCCTGAGATGACGCGCGTGGCGCTGGTCGCTCGCCGCAAAGAGATTGTCTCGGAAACGCCGAACTTCCGGGCGCGTCAGTTCCGCTATTACCTGTCGCGCACGAGCTATCAGAAAGAGTGGGGAAAAGGTTATCGCAAGCCGGGCTTTGGAACGCGCGCGCTGGCGTTCTTCTTCAGATTTGTGCCCAAGATAGGGCCGTTCAAGGCACTCAATTTCAAAATTCCCACGCAAAAAACCGAAGATCTATATATTGCTAGTGTGGACAAAACGGTGGAGAACTATACCAAGCTTCTCCATGAAACCTCATCCGGTGATTTGCAGCTTACGAACACGGACTTTGACACAGGCCACGATACGCGAGCGGGCGAGTACGCTCTTACCGATAAAACGTATGCCCATGTGCTCGACCAGCTGGCGGTCCACAACTTCGACCAGATCAGTCCTGAACTGCGGACAAACATTTTAGCTTTCTACAGCAATCCGGACGCCCCCCTGGCGACCAAGAAGAAACCTGCAGCATGGCAAAAGACGCAAGATGAACTGGAGAAACTTCGGGCCCTGCCGAATCCGCCGCCGGTGGGGGGCAAGGCTGGCACGAAAGCGGGTCGAGTTTTTGAAACTCCGAAAGCTCGGGCACTCGGCCCTAGCACCCGTCACTTCCTATATCGCTTTGCAGCGTTGTTACATTAAGCCCGCGGGGATGCGCCCGTTCTTGAACATTTTAAACCAAACTTTCATGTCGACTTCACTGTAGATTCCTAACGCGCGGATGACCTCGCGCGCGAATTCCACACTCCCTAATCCGCTCGCCGTGATGACGTTGTGATCGGTTACCGCTAATTCGTCTACGTAGAAATCTTCGTCCTTGTACGCCGGAACCATTTTCTTTAAGTAGCTCTTGGCATTGCTCGTATGGCGCACACCGGCTGTCAGTCCTGCGCGGGCGATCTCCAACGTTGCTGCACACAGTGCGCCGATCAGAACATTCTCCGCGTGAAGCCTGCGGAGAAACTCATCCACTTTCTCGTCGGGCCCTTTTTCCCATTGGTCTCCGCCGGGCAAAATGAAGATCGCCGCTTCGCGCGGTTCGATCTCATCCATGGCGACGTCAGGCAACACCCTGAGCCCTGCCATCGTCACCACGGCCGCACACGAGCGGCCCGTGGTCAATATTTCGTACTTGCCCGACTTGCGGATTTCGCACAAGGCCAGAGCTGGCTCCCAATCCGCCAGCCCGTCAAATACGCATACGTACGCTTTCGGTTTCATGGGGCGTCTCCGGCTCAAACGTCCGCAAGGCTCAAACTCGCCGCCATACGTGAAAGATCGACCCAGTAAGAATACCTGCCAATGCCAATCTGCGCGACGGTTAGATTCACTTGAGTTCACAGAGGAACGACCGTTCGATGTTGTTAGCAAGTTGAAATGTCCGGTTTTCTTAGCATGTGAGTTGTCCGGTTCGAGTTAAACGACACAGCAACGACCGGTTCGATTGTCAAACATGCGCGCGCCGTGTATCATCGCAAAACTTTAATGGCCTCCGCAGCGGGTTTTCAGCATGCCAGGGCTCGGATATCTGAGGATTCTGCAGATGACGATCGGGGAAGACAGATTTTACCGGGCGCGAGTAATGAAACGCGTGGAGTTTGCAGAAGACCTGTGGATGATTCGCATTCAGCCCGACGGCGAGTTCAAATTTGTTCCTGGGCAGTACGCCACACTCGGGGTCGAGCATGATGGCAAGCGCACTGAGCGCCCCTATTCGATTGCCTCCGCGCCCTTCGAGAATGAGATTGAGTTTTTCTTTGAACTCGTGCCGGAGGGCGCGCTCACCCCGCGTCTCTACAAGCTGCAACCCGGCAACGAGTTGCTGATGCGGAAAATTCCCAAAGGAAAGTTCACGCTCGACCGAGAGAGCGGGCGGAAGCATCACTTGCTGGTTTCGACGGTGACCGGAGTGGCTCCTTTCGTCAGCTTTGTCCGCACGCTTTCGAGAGATTGGAAGGAAGGGCGCTTTGACGGAAGCCACCAGTTATATCTACTGAACGGCGCCAGCCGGCCCTGGGAGTTCGGTTACAAAGAGGAGTTAGTCCGCTTCGACGCGGAGTTGCCCTGGTTCAAGTATGTGCCCACCGTGAGCCGTCCCTGGGATCATGCCGACTGGCCGGGCGAGATCGGACGAGCCGACGATGTGCTGCGCAAGTATGCCGACCACTGGGAGCTCGACGCCACGAATACCACGGCCTATCTCTGCGGACATCCCGACATGATCGCGAACAGCAAAGCGATTCTGAAGCGCCGCGGCTTCATCGACCGAACAGCAATCAAGGAAGAAATTTACTGGATTCCGGCGAAATAGCTGTCATGTAGAGAGCGCGCCTTCGGCTGTCCCGCCTGGACGAAGCCCGGCGGCCCTCTGCCACAGGCTCTAAACCCCTACTCGCGAACTTCGGCGTTCCAGCAAAAGCGTGTCTCTCCAGGTCTCTCCTAATTTGGCAATGTGTCGGCGGACGCCGACTTTCCTAAATCCGCAGGACTTGTGCAGGGCGATGCTGGCAACGTTCTCAGGAAAAATGCTGGCCTGCAGCGTCCAGAGTCGGTGACGCTCGGATTCTGCGATCAGCGCTTTCAGAAGCGTTTTGCCCACGCCGCCACCACGCGCTGCGGCGGCTACATAGACTGAGACTTCCGCAACTCCACAGTAAACCTGGCGGCTTGAAACCGCACTGAGCGCTGCAAACCCCAGAGTTTGCTCTCCGTGGCGCGCGGCCAGCCGGCAATGCTTACGATGTTGACTGTTCCACGTGTCCCAATCCGGAAGCTCGGTTTCAAACGTTGCATTACCGGTCGCGATCCCTTCGCGATAAATCTCCCGGACAGCCGGCCAGTCCTCAGGCCGCATTGGAGTGATCTGGTAATCCATCGGGAAGCTCGGTGAAGACGAAATGCGTCGAGAAATCGGTCTTGTGAATCGCTTGCGGAAGGGCACGACTTATCGTCGTGCCGCCCATGCGCCAATCAAAGCGCGGGCGTTAGCCCCTGACGTGGACACTCTAGGTTTCGGCAGGTGCGAACACAACCAGCAGCGCCAATTCTTCTGCAATTTCGTAGAAGTGATGGCCGACTTCCGCCGCTACAAAGATGACGTCGCCGGCGGAAATCTCGCGGTCTTCCGAGCCGGCCTTGAAGCGGGCGCGGCCGCGAATCACATGATAGATCTCGTCTTCGCGATGCGGCTTCTGCCGGTCCGTCGCTCCGGCGGGCAACACGTAGAGCCCTGCGCTCATGGCCGGCACGCGCAGGAACTCGCGGTATGACCTTCCACTCGCCGCGCGTTGTTCGTCAATCTCGTTAAGGCTGTCGAAAACGGTTCTCACGCAAAAACGCCTCCGAAGATAAGATCCGTAAATTGCGGTATCAGATTCTGCGCCTGCAGATCGCCTTCCGGCTTGTACCACTGATAAATCCAGTTGATCATGCCGAGCAGGGCAAAGGCCGCGGCGCGCGGACTCACCTTGCCTTTCGTGGAATGCGAATGCCGTGCTTTATTTTGCACTTCCGCCAGCAAGCTCTCGAGGAAATGAATGTAATCCTTCTTGCGGGAGTTGATGCGCTTGCGGAGCGCCCGAGGCAGGGGATGGTTTTCATGCAGCATGACGGTAATCTCACGATCGCGCGGGCTGAGTACGACTTCGATGTGGAGGCGAATGAGGGCCCGCAATCGCTCCTCGGGATCGGCGATGCCACGCACGGGATTCAGCACCCGCTCCTGGGTGATCTCCATAGCGTGATTCATGATCTCGAACAGGATTTCGTCTTTGCTCTGAAAGTGGTGATAAAGGCCGCCCTTGCTCAGTTTGAGCGCGGCAGCCACATCGTTCATGGAAGTAGCGTCGTAACCCCGCTGCTGGAACAGCCGGGCGGCGGTGCGCAGAATTTCCTGCCGGGAATCAACCACGGTCTCGCGAGCCATCGGGTGACATGGTAAACAGTTGCGAGGTGGAATGCCAGTTGGCTTCTGGCCGCTAGCTGCCCGCTTCTAGTCACGAGAATAGGGTGCTGAACCCAGCACGACTTGTCATCCCGACCGGAGCTTCGCCTTGTACGGATCGAAAACTTCTCCCTTGACAGAGGCGAGTGCCGCCCGGTAGCATCGTGGGAATAACCGACCGACCGGTCGGTATTTTAACGAAGTACCTGAACCGGCGGACAGAGTGTCCGTCTCAGACGCAAGGTGCCGGCGAGACGCCGGCGCTACCTGCAAAAGGAGCATGCTGAAGTGGCTACTATTTTTTACGAACACGACGCCAAGCCCAACGCCCTGAAGGGCAAGACCATCGCCATCCTCGGCTATGGCAGCCAGGGACACGCGCAGGCCCAGAACTTGCGCGACAGCGGCTGCAAGGTGATCGTGGGGCTGGAGCCGACTCGTCCGAGCGCGCAGCAGGCCCGCGCCGATGGAATGGTCGTGGTGGCGCCGGATGAAGCCGCCAAGCGCGCCGACTGGATTCACGTGCTCACGCCTGACGAGACGCAGGCTGCGGTCTACGAGCAGTACGTCAAACCCTATTTGCATCCCGGAAAAATCCTGGGCTTCTCGCATGGCTTCAGCATTCATTTCAAGACGATCGTCCCTCCGGATGACGTGGATGTGGTGATGATCGCGCCCAAGAGCCCCGGCCATTTACTACGGCGCGTATACAGCGAAGGTCGCGGGGTTCCGTCGCTGATCGCGATTCAACAGGATGCAAGCAATCGGGCTCACGAGTATGCGCTGGCCTACGCACACGGGATCGGTTCTACTCGCGCGGGCGTGCTGCAAACTACCTTCAAGGAAGAAACCGAGAGCGATCTTTTCGGCGAGCAGGCCGTGCTCTGCGGGGGTCTGACGTCGTTGATCAAGAAAGGATTCGAGACTCTGGTGGAAGCCGGCTACGCACCCGAGATCGCTTACTTCGAATGCCTGCACGAAATGAAGCTGATCGTCGACTTGATTTATGAAGGCGGATTGAGCCGGATGCGGCACTCGATTTCGAATACCGCCGAGTACGGCGACCTGACGCGCGGCCAGGAAGTCGTGGGCGATGCCACGCGGACGGCAATGAAGAAAACTCTCGCTGACATTCAGGATGGAACCTTCGCTCGCGAGTGGATCAAGGAAAACAAAGACGGAGGCTATAACTTCACCGAGTTGCGCGAGCAGGAGCAGCGGCATCCCATCGAGGTGGTGGGTGCGCAGTTGCGCGGCATGATGAGTTGGCTCCCTGGGCGGCAAGCCAAAAAGCCCGCCGACGCGCCGAAGCCTGAACCCGAGCAGGTGGTGAATGCCTAAGGGAGCGCAGATCGTTCTGCAGTGTATGCACGCCGAAGGGGTGGACCTGGTCTTTGGGTATCCCGGCGGCGCGATCATGCCATTGTATGACGCGCTGAATGGAAGCGGCATCCGGCATGTTCTCACGCGGCACGAGCAGGGCGCGGTGTTTGCGGCTGAGGGCTACGCGCGGGTTACGGGCAAAGTTGGCGTTGCAATCGCGACCAGCGGTCCGGGCGCAACCAATCTGGTGACGGGCATTGCCGACGCCAAAATGGATTCTGTTCCTCTCCTATGCATCACCGGCCAAGTTCGCAGCGCGTTGATTGGGAGCGATGCATTTCAGGAGACCGATGTTTTTGGCGTGACGCTTTCGCTGACCAAGTGGAGCCGGTTGGTGCGCACCATTGAGGAAATCCCAGAAGTGATCGCGGAGGCATTTTACTGGGCACGCAGCGGACGGCCGGGGCCGGTGCTCATCGACATTCCGACGGATTTGCTGAAAGCGAAGAAAGAGTTCTCTGGTCCGGCAAAATTCACTCCTCATGCGCGGCTGTCTGATGCCAAAGCGGAGGGCGCATTCCGTGACACGATTGGGGCGCTGCTGCAAAGGGCAACCAGGCCGGTAGCGCTGGTGGGCGCCGGGGCAAAACTTTCAGGAGCGATCCCGGAGTTGCGTCGTCTGCTCGATGAGCTGAATATTCCAACGTTCGCCACGGTGCACGGGCTGGGCGCTGTGCCACCTCAATCGCCGTATTACCTGGGCATGGTGGGCATGCACGGCACGCGCGCGGCGAATATGGCGCTGCATGAAACCGATTTGCTGCTGGTCTTTGGAGCGCGGCTGGATGACCGCGTCACCGGCGAACCCACGCGCTTTGCGCCTCATGCCAGGATTGTCCACTTTGAAATTGATCCGGCGCAACTGGATCGCGTACGAGCCTGCGAACTCCCGGTCATCGGAAATCTCGCGGATACAATTCCTGCATTTCACGCAGAGCTGCGCCATGCTTCCCCTCCCGACTGGAGCGACTGGCGCGCGGTGGCTTGCGGGCGCGAGCGCGCGGAACTCGATCCGCATGGATTGGCCCAGCCGACGGTGCGCTTTCTCGATGAACTGTTCTCGCGCCTGCCGCAAGACAACGTGGTGATTGCCGACGTGGGTCAACATCAGATGTGGGCGGCGCAGCGCTTCCGATCTTCCTCTCCCCGTGGATTTATTACATCCGGCGGCTTGGGTGCGATGGGATTCGCTCTTCCCGCCGCGGTCGGCGTGCAACTGGCAAAGCCTGGGACGTGCGTCCTGTGCGTTTCCGGCGATGGCGGATTCCAGATGAACATTCAGGAACTGGCGACCGTGCACCGCCTCGGTCTGCCCATAAAGATGGTGATCGTGGACAACAAATATCTCGGCATGGTCCGTCAATGGCAACAGCTTTTCTACGAGCGCAACTATGCTGAAACAAATTTGAGCGACAATCCGGATTTCGTCGAGATCGCCAAGGCTTACCGAATTCATGGATGGCGGCTGAACGAGGCCGCCATGGCGGAGTATCCGGTGTCGCCGGCGACGGGAGATTTGATCGACACTTTCTTGCGCTCGCCGCGGCCGGAGTTATTGGCTTTTGATTGTCATCCCGAAGCGAATGTCTATCCCATGGTTCCAGCGGGAGCTGCGCTTTCGGAGATGGTGTTCGGGGACAAATAAAAAAGACCAATAAAGAAGACAAGCAAAGGAACAAATACGAACGAGGGAACGACCATGCCAGTCTTTCACATCCGTTATCGCAACGCGCAGGGCGCACTGATGCGCATTTTGAGTGCGGTTTCGCGCCGGGGACTCGATCTTACCTCGGTACATGCGGAGGCTGCAGGGCAGGAGCATGCCGTTACCGTCGCCCTGAACGTCACGCACAAACAGATTGGGCAGCTTTACCGCGAGTGGCATGCGATCGTGGATGTAGTGGACGTCCGCTCCGGCTCGGCGCTGCATCCCCATGGAGAACCCGTGTGGGCGCCGCTTCCACCCGGTTCCGTGAACATTTCCGAGCAGTCGGCGCGCGCAGCTCTGGCATAAGTTTTGTGGTAGTGCGCGATGGGTCCGAACCAGCATCGTGCGAGCGGGTTTTGATCGCAGGTTCCCCTTTCTTGATCCAAGGCCATATTTGCCACTGAAGGAAGAATTGTCATCCCGAGCCATACGAGGGATCCTGTTTTTTGTTTGCTCCACCAATGTGGCCGCAGCCGACACCAAGATCGGGTGCACGACTTTGAAGTGAGATTCATGCCCGGCGGGCCTCGCAGTAATCCTCGAATCGGCCGCTGAGCTGGCAGCAGCGAAGGGCAATGATGGCATTGGCTCCACGGACCGTCCAGAACATTCCGGACTGTTTGAGTCGGCCGATAACGGTTTCGCACCCGGCTTCGATCACTCCTGAACCCACTACCTAGCATTTTGCCAAATCGTTACATCCATGTCGCGCACCCACCAAGATCCCGCGCTTCGCTCGGGATGACAGTCATGTTGTAATCTTTCATCATGGATCTTAAGCATCGCAGCCGCGGAATCACCGAAGGGCGCGACCGGGCTCCGGCGCGCGCCATGTTCAAAGCCATCGGCTTCACGGACGCCGATCTTCGCAATCCGCTGATCGGCGTGGCCAACACTTGGATTGAGACCATGCCGTGCAATTTCCACTTGCGGCGGCTTTCCGCCAAAGTGAAAGAAGGCATACGCGCCGCCGGTGGCACGCCGATGGAGTTCAACACCATTGCGATTTCCGATGGCGAGACCATGGGAACCGAAGGCATGCGCGCCTCGCTGGTGAGCCGCGAGTTGATCGCGGATTCGATCGAACTGGTGTGCCGCGGACAGATGTTCGACGCCGTCGTGTGCGTGGTGGGATGCGACAAGACGATCCCCGCCGCAGCCATGGCACTGGCCCGCATGGACCTTCCCGGCCTTGTACTCTATGGAGGAACGATCGCTGCGGGCACTTATCGCGGCAAGGATGTCACGATTCAGGACGTGTTTGAGGCCGTGGGCGCCAATGCCGCCGGAACAATCACCGACCTTGAATTGCACAATCTCGAAGACGTGGCCTGTCCCGGCGCGGGCGCCTGTGGCGGACAGTACACCGCGAATACGATGTCCACGGTGATGGAGATGATCGGACTGTCTCCGATGGGCTTCAACAGCGTGCCCGCGATGGACGCGAAAAAAGATCAAGTGGCTTTCGATTGCGGCAAGGTCGTGCTGAATTTGTTGCACAAGGAAATACGTCCGCGAGAGATTTTGACCCGCGAGGCTTTTGAAAATGCAATCGCTTCTGTGGCTGCCACAGGAGGTTCGACGAACGCGGTGCTGCACCTGCTGGCCATCGCGCGCGAAGCCGGCGTAGATCTGCAGATTGACGATTTCCAGACCGTCAGCGAGCGGACGCCTCTGCTTGCCGATTTGAAACCATCCGGACGCTTTGTAGCCGCGGACATGCATCGCGCCGGGGGTGTGCGCGTGCTGGCGCGGCGACTGCTGCGCGGAAATCATATCCACCCCGGGCCAAGAACTGTGACTGGCCTTTCGATCAAGGCCGAAAGCGAGAGCGCCGTGGAAACCCCGAATCAGGAGGTGATCGCGTCGCTGGAAAAACCGTTGAACAAGACCGGCGGACTCGTCATTCTCAAGGGCAATATCGCACCGGAAGGATGCGTGGCCAAGATCAGCGGGCATGAGCGGCTGGAGCAGCGTGGTCGGGCGCGCGTTTTTGAGTCCGAAGAAGATGCCATGACGGCGGTCACCAGCAAGAAAATCCAACCGGGCGATGTTGTGGTCATCCGCAACGAAGGTCCGAAGGGCGGCCCGGGGATGCGCGAAATGCTGAGCGTAACCGCGGCGCTGGTGGGCGAAGGTTTGGGATCGTCGGTTGCGCTGTTAACCGATGGCCGCTTCAGCGGCGCTACCCACGGACTCATGGCCGGACACGTGTCGCCGGAAGCCGCACTGGGAGGGCCGATTGCCGGAGTGCGCGACGGCGACATGATTCGCTTCGACGTAAGAGCACGAATTCTGGAGGTCGAAATCGGCCCGGAAGTTCTCCAGCAGCGGATGAAAGAGTGGAAGCCGCCTCAGCCCCGCTATCGGACTGGTGTGTTCGCCAAGTATGCCGCGCTGGTGTCCTCGGCCGCGGAGGGGGCGATCACAAGACCGACGAGATAGAAGGGTGAAAGCTTTCCTCAGCGCGAAGGTGCAACGAGCGCCCTTGCGCTCTTTCCTTTTCCCTACCCCCGCTTTTTCTATAACCTCCAGTTTTTTGGCGCAGAACCTTCCACTGTGTAAACTAGCTTCGCGATGAGAATTTTCCCCCGCCTGGCGCCTGCGCGCCGTTCTATTCTGGCGACGTTGCCGGCTATTCTCATGACGCTGCTTATCGCTTCGGTCCCGGCAAGTTCTGCGTCCGCCTATAATGGCCATCCCAAGCTGGTTGTAGTGATCGTCATCGACCAGTTCCGCGGCGATTACCTGGAGCGCTATCGCGACAGATTTGGCGAGGGCGGGTTCCGTTTGCTGCTCGATCATGGCGCCTATTTCGCCGACTGCAATTATGACTACGCGAACACGCGCACCGCACCCGGACATGCCACGCTATTCACGGGGGCTTACAGCAACGGTCACGGCATTGTGTCGAATGAATGGTGGGATCCGAAGAAAAAGCGCATGGTAACTTCGGTGGAGGACGATGATGTCCAGCTCGTCGGCACCCCCGGGGACGCCACAGAAAGCAAAGCAGGAGCATCCCCGCACAATCTTCTGGCTGACACCTTGGGTGACGAGTTGAAGCTGGCGACACAGGGGCAGGCGCGAGTCTTCACCGTGTCCCTGAAAGACCGCGCCGCCGTGCTGTCTGGCGGTTTTGCGGCGGACGCCGCTTACTGGATCGAACCGAACAGCGGTGCGTGGATTACTTCCGCTTACTATCGCTCCGACTTGCCCAAGTGGACGCGGGATTTCGACTCCGGGAATCGGGCGGCAAAATACTGGGACCGTGATTGGAAGAACAGCAACGGGGACGTGCTGCGCTCAACCGCCCACCGCAAGAATAATAGAGACGGATCGGATGCGGGATTTTATCAAGTAATCGGCGCCACTCCCTTCGCCAATGAGTATGAATTGGAATTCGCCAAGGAATTGGTGACGTATGAAAGTCTTGGCACCGGGCAGGCTACCGATCTGCTGGCCATCAGCCTTTCCGCAAACGACATTCTTGGCCACCAGGTCGGTCCGGATTCGCCCGAGATGGCGGCCATGGCACTGGCCCTGGATCGGGAGCTAGCCGACTTTTTCAATTTCCTCGGTCACCAGATTGGCCTGGCAAATGTCTGGATCGCACTATCGGCCGATCACGGCGTTTCCGCGTTACCGGACGCCGCGAAGAAGGTGCGCATCCCCGCCGCAAACCTGGGAGCGGGAAAGATTGAAGCGCAGATCAACCAGGCGCTTGCGGCAAAATTTTCGCCTGGGCATGCAGCCCCTTACATTAAGCTCGATTATCCCGACGCATGGCTCGATCAGGAGGCGTTCGGATCCGCTCACATCAAAGAGCACGACGCCGAAACCGCCGTCGGCGGGGCCATGAAGCAGGCGGGGTGGCGCGACTACTTTACCAAGTCTCAACTGGCGGCAGGCGAAGCTCCGAATACTCCCCTGGGGAAGAAATTTCTGAATAGTTATTCGCCCGAGGGCAGCTGGTACGTGCTGGGAGTTCCCGATCTCTACACGGTCGGTCCAGCCACGGGCACGGACCACGCTTCTCCCTACACCTATGACACCCACGTTCCTCTGGCTTTTTATGGACTGCCTTTTCGCGTGGGCACGTACCGTACGCACGCGGAACCAGTCGATATGGCTGCCACGTTGGCCTCGCTGCTCGGCATCAACGCTCCCACACACTCGGTGGGACGCGTGTTGATCGAGGCGCTGACACCGACCCGCTCTGCCGAAGATGCTGCTGCAGAATCTTCCCCCGAGAGAGCGCCGCAATGAGCTCCGGTGAAAGCGGCGGCAAGTCTCCCCTGGATCTCAGCGTGAGCTTCGCTGGCATCGAGCTGAAGAATCCCATCATCGCGGCCAGCGGGACGTTTGGTTATGGTGTCGAGTTCGAAGATGTCGTTCACCTCGCCAAGCTCGGTGGATTCGTCGTAAAGGGCCTGTCGCACGAACCCATGAGCGGCAACCCTCCGCCGCGCCTGTGGGAAACCGCTGCCGGAATGCTCAATGCCATCGGCCTGCAAAACATTGGCGCTACCGCCTTTCTCCAGGAAAAACTGCCGCAACTCCGGCAGATGAAAAACATAGTTGTGTTCGCCAACATTTTCGGCTATAGCCGCGAAGATTATGAAAGAACCATTGAGATGCTGAACGATGGCGAGGGGATCTCGGCCTACGAACTGAACGTTTCCTGCCCCAACACACTGCATGGCGGGCTGCAATTCGGCAGCGATCCGCGTTGCCTCGACGAGCTGGTGACGACGGCGAAACGAGTTGCGCGACGGCCCTTGATCGTCAAGCTTTCGCCCAACGTGACCAGCATCGCGCAAATGGCCCACATTGCGCAGGAGGCGGGCGGGGACGCAATTTCTCTGGTCAATACATTCGTGGCTATGGCCATCGATCCTGACACCCGCAAGCCTCGTATCGCGAACGTGACCGCCGGGCTCTCGGGTCCGGCCATCAAGCCGATCGCCCTGCGCATGGTTTACGACGCCGCGCACGCCGTCAAGATTCCTGTGATCGGCATGGGCGGCATCTCAACTGCAGCGGATGTCGTGGAATTTATGCTGGCCGGCGCAACGGCCGTGCAGATCGGCACGGCCAGCTATTGGGATCCCTGCGCTACCGAGAAGATTGTGGATGACCTGCCGCGCTGGTGCCAGGATCACGACATTACGCGCCTCGCCGATCTCATCGGCGGGCTGATCGTTGAATAGAAAATCGTGGAATCGACAATTCTGGAATAGAAAAATTTCCTACCGACCGTGTACGTACCAGATCGATCCCGGAGACTTGTAGTTGCGGCCCGCTCCCCATACCACGTGCGTCGTGCCGAGGTTATCGATGGCGATGGAGAAATAGTCGCCGAAGGGAAAGCGGAAGCCATCGGGCAGGAGATAGTCATAGCCGCGAGCCAGACCGGAGAGTTGAGTTTCCGGCGACCAAGTCGCCCCGCCGTTACTCGAACTCCGCTGGAATACGTTCCACAGAGGCTCGTTTGCTGGAGTGTGATTGCGCGTGTCCATCCAGGCAATGCGAACGTCGCCGGCGACGCCAGCAGTGATCGCGGGAAAACAATGTTCTGCCTGACCGCCGGCGAAGGAGACGTCCGCCTTGGCGGACCAACTCGCCCCACCGGTGGTGGAGGACGAAAAATATATGCGCTCAGGCCCGCCGTTCGCGGTGCCGGCGTTCCACAAAGCATAGAGCGTTCCGGCCGCATCGGATGCCAGCGCAACCTGCGCGCCCAGATAACCAGCTTCGCAAGCTTCGGCTGAACAGTCCGGAGGCGCGCTCGACGCCTCCAGCAGCACGGTATTCCAGCTACGTCCGGCGTCTGCCGATCGGCTCACATAAAGGTTGACGGGGCCGGAGCCGAATTCACCCCGGCTGTAAGCGGTCCACGAAAAATAAACTTCTCCGGTGGCGTCGACCGTAGCGCCACCCGCCAGAGAGGAGCCCGCCGCGGCGCCCGGATTCACCGCTGCCGAAGAAAATGTCTGGGCGTAGTCATGGGAGGCGGCCACCAGAAAATTCTGCTGGTGATTGAATCCCACATAGACATCGGCGCCGTGCACGGTGAGAACGGGCTTGTCCGCATCCTCTGGCGAGCGCTCCGCCGCAGAAAAATACCAGCTACGGCCGAAATCCTGCGAGCGTGCCACCATCACGTCGCGCTTATTATTTTGCAGCCAGGAAGCATACACCGTTTGCCGGTCAACCGGATCGACTACGATCTGCGGATCAAACTGACCGGTCGGAGAGGCCAACAACGGACGGGGCGCTTCCCATGACAATCCATTGTCACTGCTGACCAGCAGAGAGATCATCGGAACCGCACAAGCGGCACAGTCGGTTACCGCGCCGTACTGGGGAAATAAAATGTAGATGTGCCCATGTCCATCGGCGGCCAGCGCGGGTTCCCATTGATCGCCGATCGTGTAGCCCACGCGGCGTTGTGGGCTGAAGTTCGAAGTGCCGTTGGCGGCAGCGATCGCGGCTTGGGCCGTGGCCAGCGCCAAGAGTAGCCAGAGGGTGAACCTTTGCACATTCCTGGCGCGGCCGGACTTCAAAACCACAGACGTCTCCTGGGAAAATTGCGGCACAACCTTGGCCGAACTTTATCCCGAACCTTTCCCTAGCGTCAATTCCCCGGTAGTACAACTAGTGCAACATCTTTCTCCGGGGCTTTCTCCGGGGCGTGACTTTCTGCCGACTTCGTCATCTAATAGATTGGGCGGCAAACGGGTCACGGGAGCGGAGGACTACCCGCCGCGAAGCCCGGGACGGCAGCCCCACAAGGAGCGATGGTTAAGATGCAAAAAGCCACATTTGCAGCGGGATGTTTCTGGGGAGTCGAAGCCACCTTCCGGCAGATGCCCGGCGTGATTGCCACGCGGGTAGGCTACACCGGCGGAAATACCGAGAATCCAACCTATAAAGAAGTTTGCACCGACCGCACCGGACACGCTGAAGCGGTCGAGGTAGAGTTCGACCCGGCCAAAGTCCGCTATGAGGACCTGCTGAGAGTTTTCTGGGAGAATCACGATCCCACCCAACTCAACCGCCAGGGGCCCGACTGGGGCACGCAGTACCGTTCCGCTATTTTCTTCCACACGCCCGAGCAGATGACCGCGGCACAGGCCTCAAAAGAGGAGCTGGAAAAAGCGCGCCGCTACTCGAAACCCATCGTCACGCAGATTGTTCCCGAGGTGACCTTCTTTCCCGCCGAGGATTATCACCAGCAGTATCTGGAGAAGCGCGGGATGGCGAGTTGCCACATCGAGACCTAGAGGTACAGGAAGCCGCCTCGGTTTATCGAATGAGGGCTTTTAGTCTCCGAACGCATGAACCGCGCTAAGCACTCGGTGTTTCCTAAGCTGCCCGTGCAGCCTTATCTCATGCCTTTCAAAGCTCAAGGAGCGAGTGGCAGGCCGACCTTCTCGACCAGACCCTGATAACGCGGCTCCCGATGCAGGAAGTCGAAGACCGGTTCGCTCTGCAGAAAGACAAGGCACGGCGAGCGCTCATGATCAAAGGCACAAATCGTGGACGCCTCGCTGGATGAGGGGCGTCCACGGCTCTCATTCATCGCAGCCACCGTTGTGATCTCCTTGCAACAATTTCTGGACCCAGGTGAGAATGGTCCTACGCCGCCGTCAGCAGCATCGGGGTGCCTTTCGTGATCACGAGCGTATGCTCATAATGCGCCGCGGGCCTGTGATCCGCCGTGACCACCGTCCATTTATCCGCTGCGACGAAAGACCTTCCCGATCCCGCCGCGATAATCGGTTCGACGGTTATCACCAAGCCTTCCGTGAGAATCTGATTCGCCTCCGGATCGGCGTAGTTCGGCACTCGCGGTTCTTCATGGATGGTGCGTCCGATGCCGTGGCCGCCCAGATCGCGAATCACGGAAAATCCGCTGCGCCTCACCTCACGCTCGACGGCTCGACCGATTTCTGAAACCCGGAAGCCGGCTCGCGCCACCAGCATCGCCTTGGCGAAGGCTCGCTCCGCGCACCCCACCAAGCGCTGGCATTCATCCGTCACTTCGCCAACCGGAACCGTGACCGCCGCATCCGCCATGAATCCATCTTTCTGGATGGTGACATCGAGCTTGACCAAATCGCCCTGCTCGAGAGCACGCCTGCCGGGAATGCCGTGCACCGCTTCGTCATTGACGCTGATGCAATTGACGCCGGGAAATTTGTAAACCATCGCCGGAGCCGATCGTGCTCCGTGTTGCCTCATCACGCCAGCGCCTAGTTCGTCCAACTCGCCGGTGGTAACTCCCGGACGCACCGCACTCTTCATGGCGCTCAGCATCAGGCACACGATGGCCCCCGCGGCGCGCAACCCGGCTAATTCTTCCGGACCATTGATGGACATGACGTCACCTCGAAGCCATGATACCGCGGCCAGGGGTGGACTGTTTTGGACTGCCTATTGAGACCTTCCCGGACGCATTCGCAATAATATCTGGAATGAGACTGGATAGTTGCCATAAGCCGCATCCAGCGCGGCCGGCTTCGAATAGACGGTCACGTCCGCGCCCACTCCCAGTTGCCACCACCCCCGGTTCTGCACGAGATCGCGCACACCTCCGAAGGTGTAGGCGCCGATGCGATAAGCCGAATGCGCCGCGGCTTGCGGGAACAATTCGTCTTTGTCCACCAGTTCGAGTCGCGTGAACCCATAATCGCGCCGCAGGAAGTTCAGCGTGGATTCGAGCAGGTAGCCATTGAGATTGGTAGTGGTCGCGATCTCGTGGACCCGTCCCCACACCAGCGAAGTTGCCCAGTTGCCCGATACCAGCGGATGGTTATATTCCACAGAAGCCGTCTGTCGCCATTGGTTCCAGGGCTCCAGCGCCTCCGGGTGGTCGAGGTGCCCGATGCTGTATTGCGCTGTCCAGTTTCGGTCGGGGGCAACACTGCCGCGTACAGACCAGGAATCGAGAGCGGCGGGTTGGATGCTCCAGCGCTCTTCATTCGGCTCGTGGCCGTTGAACGTCGACGCCTCGAGCTGGACGCGCTCGATCACAAATCCCGTCGTGACCACTCCAAAGCTGGTATGTGTGGAATCCTGCAAGTGATGGCTGAGCGGCGCAAGCGGGAGCTCTGAAGCAGAAGTCCGATGGATGAACGTCACCGGGCCCAGCGCCGGCTCGGCCGCCGGGCCGCCATATAACTCCCACGAAACTTTCGCCGAGAGCGGCAGCGTATACAAAAGCGACAGTTCCGCGAAAACATTATGCGGATGCTGGTGGTCGACCAGCGGCTCGCCGTGGTAAGTCTCTCCTGTCTGAAACAACTCGGGAAAGCCGGGATGCGGCGAGGTCAGCGATTCCGCCGAGAACATCTGCCGAAACAGAATCGTTCCGCGGCCCAATTTGTGTTGCTCCATCAGCATTCCCCAATTCACGGACTCGGCCTTGCCCTCGCCGCGAGGGCCGCCTTGCTGGTTGTAGTCGGTGAAGATCACGCCGTGAATCATGAATTCCCAGCCGCCGCGCATGAGCATCCACTCATGCTCCGGCGCAGACACCGGCTCCCAGGCAGTTCCCGACCCGATCTTCGCGGCTGCAGAGGCGTCCATTTGCATTTGCATTCCGCTCATCGATTTTTCCTGTGCCCAGCCGCGGCACGGAAATCCACCAGCGATCAAGAATGCAATCAGTGACATCAAGCCGGATGCCCTCACGAAATCCTCCCTTGGAACAAGAACCCACGGTCACGGCACACGCTAACCAAGCGGATGCCGAGGAAAGAGAGTGGAGGATGTATCTAGATTCTGAGGATGAAGACGCCGGGCGGACCAGCAGAACGAGGAATCGTAGGAAGGAATAAACTGCCTTCGGTCGCTGCTACAGGAGCTTCCGTGACGTCGGCTGGGGCGGCATCGATGGCCGGACGCGGCGAAAAAATATTCGCCAACAGAGTGGAGTGATGACGACTCACGCAACACTTGTAGTCGGCAGGTTGCGGACGGGATGGACGGCCGGAATGGCATCCCACCATAGGGGAATGCGCGGTGCCGGCCGGCAATAGGCACGACGCTCCCGCACCGGCAACAAATGTCACTCCCAGTAACGCCACCGCTACGATTCGTAGAAAATACCGAGTCACAATTGGGGAATGCTAGGTGCCCGTAATTTTCACCCGAAATTCTTCCGGCAGCCGCTCTCGAATCTCGGGAGGCAGCCGGTCATGCACGCGCCGGGCACCCTCCTTCGCGGCATCGAGCACAGTGACGGGCGCGGGCGTAGCCACCGCAACCACCAGCCAGATCAAAGCGGACAAGACAAACCCTGCCAGCGCAGCGATTTCCAGCCAGAAGGCATGACGCGGACCAAAGTGGCGAATCACTCCAAAAGCCAGCAGGAAGACTCCGCCGGAAATCGAAGCCAGCGCGATCAGGCCAACATCAATCAGGCGGTGCATGCGCTGGCGGCTGCAGCAACGCTCGCACCCTGCGAAATGGCTTTCGTAGTCGCCGCGCATCTCTGGCGCGAGGCCGGAAATGTCGTAGCGCCAGCCCGCCAGAATCTTACCCACAATTGGATCGACGCACTGCTGGCTCATAAGTTACTACAGCTGGATCGGCGGCAGAACTTCGGACTGCACTGCCACCAGCACGCGGTTGGGAAACAGACCACCGCGCTGCGCCAGCGCTCTTTCCGCCTCTCGTCGCGCAATTTCCGGATGATTGTTCTGCTCAGAGAGATGCGCCAGCACGACAAACGCTGCATTATTATCATAGTCCCCAGTGAAGAAATCGGCGAGTTTCTCGTTCGAGAGGTGGCCCACATTGCTGGCCACCCGCTGCTTCACGGTCCACGGATAAGACCCGCCACGCAGCATTTCCACATCGTGATTCGACTCCATGATCAGCACATCGGAGCCGCGCAAGTGATCGCGAACATTAACCGGAAGGTAGCCCAGATCGGTGGCCACGCTCACCTTCGTGCCTTCCACGCGAAACCTGAATCCCACCGGATCAGCGGCGTCGTGCGGGATGGTGAAGGGTTTGACTTCGATATCGCCGACCTGAAAGCGGTGCCCTGATTCGAAGCGTTCCAGTTTTTCCAACTGCGGCTGCTCGCCGTTTTGGTTGCGCAAAGCCCTCGACCAAGCCGCGTGGGTTGCTCCCGTCATGAAAACCGGGATACGGAGTTTCTTGGCCAGCATGGCCAGGCCGTAGACATGATCGGAGTGCTCATGCGTAATCAGAATGGCCGAAAGCGCCTGCGGATCCTCGCCCAGAGACTTCATCCGCTTGAAAGTTTCGCGGCAGGAGATGCCGGCATCGACCAGAATCCTGGTGCGCGCGCTGGCCACGAACACACAATTCCCTCGGCTGCCGCTGGCCAGCATCGAAACTGTTACACACATGTATGGAGCATACGCGTCTACCCTGTGGAATAGGAGTAACTTCTTGATTATCCGAGAGCTTTGGACAGTGGGTCGCGATCGGTGGTCAGCGGGCGTGATCGGTGCTCGCGATCAGTGGGCAGTGGGCAGTTTCTGGCTTCCGGCCTTCTGCTGAGCGCCAGCCACCGACCACTGAGCACGGTTTCTTCACTTCCCTTGTCGCAAGTTATCGATCACCCGCCGCATCACCGCTCCACCGTAAGCGCCGGCCATCCCCGGCAGCGCCGTCAGAAACGATCCATACACCTGGCCGCGCGTCGGCTGCACCCTCTGAAGGGTGTATGCTGCCAACTCGGCAAGCGGAATGAAGGCCACGACCACGACCACCCAGCGCCACGGCCATCGCGGACGCAGCATGCCGAGCAGCATGCACGTCGTCAACACCAGCAGCGCGGTGAAAAGCAGATCGTTGACCGCAACGTCTACCCAGCCTGTTCCCATGCCCGCAAGCGCGGCGAGGATGTAGAACGGCACATCCCTCCGGGCCCGCGACGAGACTGGATCAGTCGTCATTGCTGATTGCTGATTGCAAATCAAACGCGATGAAGCAAACTGCGTCTTCAATCAGCAATCATCAATATTGATAAAACCCCCGCCCGCTCTTTCTCCCCAGCCATCCCGCGTCCACCATCTTGATCAGCAGCGGACATGGCCGGTACTTGGGATCACCTAACCCATCGAGCATGACGCGCATGATGTCGAGGCAAACGTCGAGGCCGATAAAGTCGGCGAGCGTGAGCGGGCCCATGGGATGCGCCATGCCCAACTTGAACACTTCGTCGACCGCCTCCGGCGTGGCCACGCCCTCCATCACCGCATACATGGCTTCGTTCACCAGCGGCATGAGCACGCGGTTGGAGACGAATCCCGGTGCGTCGTTCACCTCGACCGGCGTCTTGTCGAGCTTCCCCGATAAATCGCGAACCGTCGCAAAGGTTTCTCGCGATGTAGCCAGCCCGCGGATCACCTCGACCAACCTCATCACCGGCACGGGATTGAAGAAGTGCATGCCAATGACTTTGTCGGGCCGCTTGGTCAACGCGCCTAGCTTGGTGATGGAGATGGACGAAGTGTTCGAAGCCAGAATCACCTCGGGCCGCGCCAGCCGATCGAGATCGCGAAAGATTTCTGTTTTGATTTCGAACTTCTCGGTTGCGGCCTCGACGATAAAATCACAGTCGGCCAGCTTGGCGCGTTCAGTCACCGGCTCGATCTTCTGCAACGCGGACGCCTTGTCCTCGCTCGTGATCTTGTTCTTCGCCACCTCGCGATCGAGATTCTTCGTGATGGTGGCAAGCCCCCGCTCCAGAAACTGCTGCTCCACGTCGCACAAAATCACCGCATACCCGCTGCGGGCAAACACATGCGCAATGCCGTTGCCCATGGTGCCCGCGCCGACCACTGCTACACGCTTGATGTCCATGAATCCACCTGTGGCGAAACCAAGCCATCCCAAGACCAGAAAACGTTTGAGTCTAACACCCGAGCCCTGTCTCCGCCCGATCGCTGCCCGTAGCTATCTGCGTCGGGTACAATTTTCCGTAGTTCCCGAGAGGCATTTGTGACAGTTAAGCCGTCCGTCCCGATGATGATCTTGGTTGCCGGTCCTTACCGCTCCGGCACGAATGACGATCCGGCCTTGATCAGCAGGAACATTCAAGAGATGGAGTCCTACGCGATGCCCATCTTCCGTACCGGGCACATCCCAGTTCTGGGCGAGTGGCTGGCGCTCCCGCTAGTGAAGCTCGCCGGCTCTACGAGGATTGGCGACGAAGCTTTCAATGAGGTCTTCCATCCAATCGCGATTCGGCTTCTGGAAAAGTGCGACGGCGTGCTTCGAGTCGGGGGACCTTCGGCCGGGGCCGATGAAATGGTGCGTGTCGGCCGGAGCCTTGGGTTGAATATCTACACCACTTTGGCCGAGATCCCAAAGGCGGAATGACCGGTGAGATTGTTGCCTGGCGTTGGCGTCGTCATATAGCCATCTCCCCCCGGCCGGGGGATCGCGGTCAAATCGCCTCTCGCCCGAGGTGTAAGATATTTAAGCACTCGTACCGTCCAAGCTCCAAGATCGAAAGGAACTCCCCATGGCAACGCTCGAAGCCCCCGTCCGGCCGCGCACGACATCTTCCCATCAAGGCCCATTCGTCAACGAGCCGTTTTATGACTTCCGCCACGAAGACAATGCCCGCAAAATGCGCGCTGCCATCGAACGCGTTCGCGGCCAACTGGGCCGGGAGTATGACCTCATCATTGGCGGCCAGCGCGTCAAAACCACAGACAAGATCAAGTCGCTGAACCCCTCGCGTCCATCGCAAGTTGTCGGAATCCACCCGAAGGCTGGCAAGGAGCACGTGGAACCTGCGATGAACGCCGCACTTAAGGCCTTCGCGACCTGGAGCCGCACACCCGTGGAAGAGCGCGCCAGCCTGCTGTTCCGCGCCGCCGACCGCATGCGGGAACGCAAAATGGATTACATGGCCTGGCTGGTGTTTGAAGTCAGCAAGAACTGGGGCGAGGCCGATGCCGACATTTCCGAAGCCATCGACTTCTGTGAATTTTACGCTCGCGAGGCTCTGCGCTTCGCCAAGGCTGAACCGCCCGTGCAGATGCCCGGCGAGCATGATTCCCTCACCTACATTCCCCTCGGTGTGGGTGCTGTGATTCCACCATGGAATTTTCCCTGCGCCATCATGGCCGGCATGACCCTCGCTTCGATCGTCACCGGCAACACGGTGATCCTGAAACCATCGAGTGACTCGCCCACCATCGCCGCGAAATTTGTAGAACTGCTGGAAGAAGTCGGCATGCCGGAGGGCGTGGTGAACTTCTGCCCCGGCGCTGGCTCGAGCTTCGGCGATGCCATCGTCGCGCACCCCAAGACGCGTTACATCGCCTTCACCGGCTCCCGCGAGGTCGGCCTCCACATCAACAAAGTTGCGGCCACGCAAGCTCCCGGGCAGCTCTGGATCAAGCGTACGATCCTCGAAATGGGCGGTAAAGACGCCATCATCGTTGATGCCGACGCCGATATCGATTCCGCCGTCGAAGGCGTCGCGCAAGCCGCATTCGGATTTCAGGGCCAGAAGTGCTCAGCATGCTCGCGCGCCATCGTCGACGAGCGCATCTACGATAAGTTTCTGGACCAGCTCAAAGCGCGCGTCGAAAAAATCACCGTCGGCGAGCCTGCCGAAAACAGCGCCATGGGCGCGGTGATCAACGAAGGCTCGATGAAGACCATCCTCGAATACATCGAGCAGGGAAAGAAGGATGGACGCCTCATCACCGGCGGCGAGCGCGTCACCGAAGCGGGCGAGGGCTATTTCATCCGCCCCACTGTAATTGCTGATATCCCAGCAAAATCAAAACTCGAGCAGGAAGAAATTTTCGGCCCAGTGCTCGCGGTGATCAAGGCTCGGGGCTTCGACCACGCACTGGAAGTGGCCAACGACACTGAGTTCGGCCTCACCGGTGCCATCTACACCAAGTCACGCGACAAGATTAATCGCGCAACGCGGGAGTTCCATGTGGGCAATCTCTACATCAACCGCAAGTGTACGGGAGCCATGGTGGGCGCGCATCCCTTCGGCGGCTTCAACATGTCGGGAACCGATTCCAAGTCCGGCGGCCCGGACTATCTTTATTTATTCACACAGGCGAAATCGGTCGCCGAGAAGATTTGATTGTCGTCCTTCGGCGGGCGCGTTTTGCGCGCCGAAGGATCGATGCAATCCGGCGACGCAGACTGGACCGGCGCAGAAGTTGCGACGCAATCATCGGGCGTCCGGCTGGCCTCCGCTAATCTCTCGTATCCGGCAGCGGGATTGGCGCCGGATTCCGCTCCACGAACTGCCGCTGGTGCCAATAAGGATAAACCGGCGGCACATCGCTTGCGGCGTCCAGCTTCGCAATCTGCTCGTCGGAGAGATCCCATCCTTCCGCCGCCAGATTCTGCCGCAATTGTTCTTCGTTCCTCGCCCCGACGATCACGGTTGATACGGACGGCCGCTGCAAGAGCCAGTTCAGCGCCACCTGCGGCACTGTCTTTCCCGTCTCTTTACCGATTTCATCCAGGGCATCGACCACCCCGTAAAGATATTCGTCTTCCACCTGCGGCCCCTGTCCCGCAGTTTTATGCAGCCGGCTTTCCGCCGGCAAAGGCTTTCCGCGCCGGATCTTCCCTGTCAGCCGCCCCCATCCCAGAGGACTCCACACCAGAGCCCCCACGCCTTGATCCAATGCCAGCGGCATCAATTCCCACTCGTACTCCCGACCCACCAGCGAATAGTAGACCTGATGTCCCGCATAGCGCGCCCAGCCATACTTCTCCGCCACATCGAGAGACTTCATCAAGTGCCAGCCGGAAAAATTCGAGCAGGCGATGTATCTGACCTTTCCGCTCACCACGAGTTGATGGAGTGTGCTCAGAACTTCCTCGACGGGCGTCAACGCGTCAAATCCGTGCAGATGATAGATGTCGATGTAATCCGTGCCCAGCCGGCGCAAGCTGGCCTCGCAGGCCCGGATCAGGTGATACCGTGAGGATCCCAAATCGTTCGGGCCTGGCCCCATGCGGAACGTCGCCTTGGTCGAAATCAGAACGTCATCGCGGCGGCCTGCAATCGCCTTTCCCAGAATTGTCTCGGAGAGGCCGTCGGAATAAACATCGGCGGTATCAAAAAGATTGACGCCCGCCTCCAGACAAATATCTACAAGCCGAGTGGCCTCGGCGACATCGCTCGCGCCCCAGGCGCGAAAGAACTCGTTCGATCCACCAAACGTTCCCGTGCCAAAACTCAACACGGGTACTTTCAAACCAGAGCATCCCAGCGTGCGAAATTCCATGGGAAAATAGATGCGGAGCAAATCAGAACGATGCGCTCAACCAAAAATGTAGAGAATGAAGATCTACCTTGTGTTCCTCTGTGTGTTCCTCTGTCTCCCCCGGTGTTAAAGGTTTTTCGCCGCATCCCGCAGCCCACCGGCGATAAAAAAAAGCCACCCGCAGGCGGCCGTGGTTCAAAAGCATGTTCAAAACCTAGGGCATTACTCCCGTGGGCGTCTGCGGAGCCGGTCCCGCCGTAGTTGCGGCTGCGGCTTCGTTCAAAATCCTGTGATGGATGGTGAACAACGCCAGCTCCAGCCGATCCGAGACTCCGATCTTGTCATACACGTTGCGCAGATAATTCTTGATGACCTGTTCGGTGGTTCCCAGCTGCGTGGCGATTTCCTTATTCTTGTAACCCTGCACGATCAGCGCCACAATGCGCAACTCTTTCGCCGTGAGCCGGTCGCGCACGCGCAAGCCGACCATATCGTTTTCCGTGAGCTCGCTGGGCACCGCCACATCCTGCACCCAAGTCTCTCCGCGCGCCACTTTGCGCACACAGTCCACGAGCGCCGCACTGGTCACGTTGCGATAGACCACCCCGTGCGCTCCATTCGCCATGTGCCGCTGCGCGCTTTCGCCGGTATCGGCCAGCACCACCACGCGGGTCTTCGCCTTGTTGGCTCCCTGTACGATGGCGGCAAAATCGTTGTGAAAGCCAGCCGCCACCACCAGAACCGCGGCACGAAATTTATCCAGAGCCATGAACATCTGCTCCGGTGTCTGAGCCTGCGCCACAATGCGCATCTCGTCTTCCACCGCCAGCACTTTTGCGATGCCAGCCCGGAAGATTGCCTGGTTATCGGCAAGAATTAATTTGAGCATGTTGTTGGCGCTCCAAGAATTCGTCTTTAAATCAGTGTGCCTCAGCGTGGAATTGTTGACTGATGATTTCTGTTTGTTGATTAAGAACCTACGCCCAGCCGATTTTCAATCAAAAATCATCACTTTCATCTACGAGTTCCTCACGAACTCGTAGGAATCGATGACGCAGGCAACGCCCTTGCCTTCTTCGCTGGCTCCCGTGGGGTCGGTGCGCACCACGCGTCCTTTGCACTGGATGACCACGTTGTCCTTGCCTCCGGTAACATCGGGCGGCAACGTAATCTCAAACTCAACTGAGGAACCCACGTCCAGCGAAGCGTCGGCGCGGATATAGACTCCCGCCGCGCTCAAGTTTCCCGTCGTCCCCTTCGAGTCGCCGCTGGGGGCTTCGCTATGCAGCTTGATTGGCAATTCCAGCGGAAATCGTTTTCCGGTCCGTGCTTCTTCGGACACAGTTCCTCCTCTTTCGTGGCTTGGTCCTTCTCGCTTCGCAAACTTAGCCAAAGCCATCGAACTACGCTCCCAGCACGCGGACGCGACCACTTAGTCTTCAGGGCCGTTATATCACGGATAGCCCCTCGATAAAAGCCTGATTATGAGTTAGTTAAGGGTAGAACCTAGGTTCCCCCTCTGGAGCGCAAGACTCTGTCCGCTGGCCTGCACCGGTCCTCCATTACTCGTCTCTAACGCCGATACGCGAGCCGACAAGGGAAACTAACGGCCGGCTTTTGGGTTTAGAATAAGCAAAGTTCCCGCCGGGTCGTAGGATCACCTGACGGCGGCTTGGATCATAGGTTCAGCCTGACGGCCACTATGGAAGCCACTGAAAGGAAAAATGAGACCCAAAACGTACTCTCCCGCGTTACGGACTCCCAGCGTCATTCGCCGGGCAATCGACTCGGCTAACGCTCGCCCCACGGACAGACGACCCGGAAGCAAGGGGCGGACGCTGGCAACCTGGATCGCGTTGGCGACGGCTCTTTTTCTAGCGCCTCAACTCTTGGCCCAGTCACAGGACAACGGCCAGTACGCCCCGGGCCCGCAATCCGGCTATGCTTCTCAGAGTTACGCTCGGCAGGGCTACGCTCAGCCCGGCGACGGGCCGCCGCAATCCTATAGGCCGGCGCCATACGCGCAGCAATCTGATCCGGATTCAGGCCAGCTTGCTCCCCAACAAGGTTACGGGCAAGCGCAGCCGCTAGGTCCGCAGGAGCTCGAGCAACTCGTCGCACCCATTGCGCTGTATCCGGACCCGCTGGTAGCGCAGGTGCTGACCGCCTCCACTTATCCTGAGCAGGTCGCGGATGCCGACCGATGGCAACGGTCACAAGGCTACGCATCGTCCGATCAGATTGCGGCAGGCGCCGACGCCCAGCCTTGGGACCCGAGCGTGAAGGCGCTGACGGCGTTCCCGCAAGTTTTGGCACAGATGGATCAGAACCTGCACTGGACGACAGAACTCGGCGAGGCCTATTACAACCAGCCGCAGGATGTGCTTCAAGCGGTGCAAGTGATGCGCCGTCGAGCCCAGGCAGCTGGAAGCCTGCGCAGCACGCCTCAGGAAGCGGTGAACTACGATCAGGGCAACATTGTACTGGCGCCGGTAAATCCGCAGGTTGTCTATGTGCCGGCCTATAACCCGTGGGTGGTGTACGGGCAGCCAGTCTCGCCCTATCCCGGGTTTTCGTTGATCGGAGCGCTGGGTTCGTTCTTCGGCTCCTCCCCCTTGCAGTTCGGCATGGGAATCGCCATGTCGGCCTTTAGCCACACACCGTTCGGATTGCTGGCGTGGGGGTTGAACTGGCTGACTCAATCCGTCCTCTTCCATGGTTCCAATTATTATTCGCATAGCGCCACGGTGGCCGACTGGGGCTTGCCGCTCGGCGGTCCACGCGCCTGGCGCGGCCGGGAAATGGCCAACTGGTCGAACCGGTCATACCGGCAGGGCGGCGGCTACGGCCGCGCGGGCAGTGGATACGGTGGTAGTTATCGTGGCAGAAGTTCGCCGGGATTTGCCACGACGCATGGCAGGGATGCGTACGCTGGGAACCGGTCAGGAGAGAGAAACAATCGCGGTTACCAGACCTCTGGGGCGGGCTACAACCGGAATTCGCGAGAGGCCTCTAACAGCTTCCGGCCAGCGGTCGGCAGGTCGCAACCGTACGGGTCGCAGCAATTTAGATCGCCGCAGTCGCAGGATGGCCGTTCAGCCTATGGATCCGGTTCCAATAACCGGTCCGTGGGGAACTACGGCAGCCGGGCCGGCTCAGCCTACGGCAATTCGACGCGAGCCTATCGCGCACCGAGTTCGAGCTTCCAGCGTAGTGACTTCGGGAAGCGGTCTTCTGGCGGCTTCAAGAGCGGCTCCTTTAAGGGTAAGGGTTTTGGCGAGTCTTCCGGCAAACGGTCCCACTCCGGCGGCTTCCATTTTGGTGGCGGCGGACACGCCCCCAAGCATTCCGGCGGCGGCAAAAGCTTCAGCGCTCGCTCACACGGAGGCGGTCATTCCGGCGGGCACGGTCACTCCGGCGGCAAGCACCACGGCTGAGGCGGGGTGCTGTAGTGTTGCCTTTGAAGCGCGGGATTCGGCTGGATTGCCGCCGGGAGCGACGGCATGGTAGATTTATCCATCTCAAACGACCATCTACACCTGCACGTCCGCGGAGCCGACAAGCTGTGGGCTTTCAAGAGTTCCCTCGAAATCCCCTTGCGGCACATTGCGCAGATCCGCGCCGACCCATCCGCGGCGCGGGACTGGTGGCACGGACTCAGAATGCCTGGGACCAACATTCCCGGAGTGCTGACCGCCGGCACGTTCTATCGGGACGGCCAACGTATCTTCTGGGATGTTCACAATCCCGAGAACACGGTCGTGATTAAACTGAATGACGAGCGCTACAGCGAGCTCATCATCGAAGTTGCCGACCCGCAGAGAGCAGTGGAAGAAGTCAACGCCGCATTGCCACGTTAAAGCCGTGCGGAGGAAAGCGCTGCGCAAGACTGATCAATAATAGGTCAACGTCCGCCTAATCACGGTTGATGACTGGAATGCAGCGTCGGGAGTGGAGCGATACGAAGTTGATCGCTCTATCCAATTTTCGCAATGATCATACTCATAGGAATAGCGAACTTTGGAGTATGACAGCAATCCAGCAGCAGGGTTATTTGGATGGGTTTCCCGCACCAATCGTTTGCTTCGCGTAATTTCTGATTCCACGTCTCCGTGTTCGTTGTAAGCAGTTTCGATCTCCTGTTGCTGGTTGAAAATTCGCCGATCTGTATGGCTCACTCGGCCATGAGCGTCGTAGCCATAGGAAACCGTGTATGGCCCGGATTGGCCCGCCATAAGCTTCGTAAGCTGCGTGCGTAACTCCTGCTGCAGCTCATCGCGCGAGAGACCCGATTGTTCCAGCATCTGTGCGCGGATTTCAGCGGGAAAAATCGTCTCGGGATTGTCCAGAATCTGCTTGTCTTCGAGAACGTGTCCCTGTGCGTCATATGTGCGTACGGCACGGCTCACCAACTCACCGCTGGCATCGCGCACGTGGACTTCCGTGGCTCGATCCTGTTCGTCGTAAAGAGTGGTTGCGCTTCCGCCACCCGGCAGGTTCGGCGCCCCGCCTGCCGCCTCGAACAAGGGCCCTGCTTCTGCGACGCCGGGACGGACGGTAAAAGGCTGGACGAGAGATTTCGATCTTAGTTTTTCTGCCGCGCTCGTCGTAGCTAAAAGTGACCGGGCTGTCAGTCTGTCGCCGCCGCTAATGTTCTGAAGCCTGCCGCCGTGATCGTAGGAGTAGATGGTTTCCGTGGTTGCCTGCCCTTCATCTCCTGAGGCGGTTTTCAGTAGCCGACCGGAAGGGTCATAGGAGTAGCGCGTCACCCACTGTGAGCCGTTGGAGTTACTGGAACGCGTGGCCCCGGTGCGGCCACCCCTATCGTATTCCGTCGTGTATGTCGAACGAACCTGGGGATAAGCTTGGCCTTCAGCGTCTGTGACTCCGGAGGAGGTGATCTCTTGAACACATGACTTCACTGCACCTCGTAGGCCATGCTGTTCACGCTCCGACATTGTTGAGGTGCTCTCTTTAGACGATGCGCCCTGCGCCGTCGCCAGTGGCACAGCAAGAATCGAGATCAGCAAGGCGACGTATCTGGTCCAATTCACAGCCCTATTGCAGTCCGCCCGGAAAGCCAAGTCAAGTTCGTTGTTGTAATATCGGCGCAGCATTGACGAGTCCCGGAGCTTGGACCAACTCTCAGGTCACGCACCGGCCAACTCATCCTTCAAGCGAATTCACAGCCGACATGCCAGCGCCCTTGACTCAGCTTTACATTGCAACCGAATTACGCGTGGTACCGTCTGATGAGAGCGTCTTTCTTCATTTCCAGGAGAGCTGACTCATGCTCTGACTTTCTTTCTTCCGCCCCCATGCGATTCGCCGCATCGTGCACATCGCCGCTGCCCTTCTTCTCTCGAATGCTTTCCTGATGTCTCAGCAGTCGTCGAGTCAGAATCCCCCTGCCCAAAATCCCGGCAGCAAAGAAGAAGGAGCGCAAGCAGGAAAGTCATCGGTAGAAAAGCCGCAGCCCACGCCCGACGAATCGGTCCCCGCCACGGCAGCTTTGGCGCAGCTCAGTAATGCGTTGGAAGGTCTCGCCGCAAAAGTGTCGCCTGCGGTCGTCCAGATTCTGGTTACAGGTTACGGTCCGTTGCACGAAGAGAATCGCACTCAGACCGCTCTCATCGTTCGCCAGCATGCCGTCGGCTCGGGAGTAATCGTAGATTCCGCCGGATACATTGTGACCAACGCACACGTGGTCGAAGGCGCGCAACGCATTCGCGTGGCCTTGCCGCTGCCCGGGGATTCAGGCCGCGCCGTGCCCGTGGGCAAACGCCACATCCTTGAAGCCCGATTGGTTGGCATTCACAAGGAAACCGACCTCGCGTTGCTCAAGATCGACGAGAAGGATCTGCCCACGCTGCCGTTGCTTTCACAGCCGCGTCCCCGCGTCGGCCAACTTGTATTCGCCATTGGCAGTCCCGAAGGCCTGCAGAATTCGGTCACGATGGGAGTGGTGAGCGCCGTCGCCCGGCAGCCCGATCCCGAGAAGCCGCTCACCTACATCCAGACCGATGCGCCGATCAATCCTGGCAACAGCGGCGGACCGCTGGTGGATATGAATGGCTCCGTGGTGGGCATCAACACTTTTATTCTTTCGACCGGCGGGGGCAGCGAAGGTCTCGGCTTTGCCATTCCCGCCCGCATCGTGGATTTCGTTTACCACAGCCTGCGCCGGTACGGGCACGTGCATCGGGTGGAGATTGGCGCCGTGGCGCAGGAAGTGACGCCCACGCTGGCGGAGGGACTGCATCTTGCGCAACGCTGGGGAGTCATAATCGCCGACGTCAAGCCGGATGGCCCCGCCGCCACCGCCGGCCTCCAGGTTCAGGATATTGTTCTCACCGCCGATGACCGCCGCATTGAAACGCTGCCAGCACTTTCTTCCGCGCTTTATCTGCATCGTCTCGACCAGGTCTTGAAGCTGGAAATCTTGCGCGGCGACCAGAAGAAAGTGCTGTACGTCCCGGCCGTTGAACAGCGCGACCCCATGGATCAACTGTTCGATGCTGCCGATCCGGAGAAAAGCCTCGTGCCGCGGCTGGGCATTCTCGGCGTCGATCTCACCGCTGACTTGCGCAATCAGATTGGGACGCTGCGCATTGCTTCGGGAGTGATTGTTCTAGGCCGCGCCGCCGAACTCATTACGCCTGACACCGGTCTGCAAACCGGGGACGTAATTCACTCGCTCAACACTACCCCCATCGCCTCCCTGGACGAACTGCGCGCCGCGGTGCAAAGTTTAAAAGTCGGCGACCCGGTCGTTCTACAAGTGGAGCGCAGCGACGGCTTGACCTATTTGAGTTTTGAGATGGAGTAGGACCAGTCTTTCTTGGGCGAAGGTTACTGCCGTAACTTTCGCCGCTACCTGTGGAAAAGAGAACATTGGAGAACTCCACGGTCTCCCGTAACGGATTGGTGCCATCTTCATGCCATCTTTTTTTTCCCAGCAGACCATCCGTCTTTCTGACGTAGTCTCCGCCTTGTCTGTTGCGCTAGACCTCACCGAAGGTCAGCCCATGGGCCACGCCATACGCAGTTGCATCCTCGGCATGCGCATTGCCGACGAGTTGCAGCTGCCGGCGGAGCAACGATCCGATCTGTATTACGCATTGCTGCTCAAGGATTCCGGCTGCAGCAGCAACGCCGCCCGCATGTACCAGATCATGGGTACGGACGAGATTGCCGCCAAACGCGAAGTAAAGTTTGAGGATTGGACGAAGGCTTCTCTTTCCGGATTGCGCTATTTATGGCGCAACGTTCTGCCCGGCGCGTCGTTCCCCCGGCGGATGTTAAGAATCACGCAAATCGCGCTGCAGCAACGCTGCAATAATGCGGAACTCATCGGCACGCGTTGTGAACGTGGTGCGCAAATCGCCCGCCAGATCGGCCTCAGTGAAGCAACTGCTGAGGCGATTCACAGCCTGGACGAGCACTGGAACGGCGGTGGTTATCCCGCAGGCCTGCGCGGAGGGGAAATCCCACTCCTCGCCTGCATCATGAATGTGAGCCAGACGATCGATGTATTCGCTCACCGCTCCGGACCGCGCTCCGCGGTGCAAGCCGTTACCGAGCGTAGCGGCCGATGGTTCGATCCAGAAATTGTTCGCGTGGTGCAATCTTTAGAGAATGATCGGGAGCTTTGGCAACACATGCAAGCTTCCGACGCCCGCGAGCATGTTCTTCGGATGGAGCCAGGCGTAGCCCTTCCTGCATCGCCCGAAAGAATTGACAGCATTTGTCATGCATTCGCGCAGGTCATCGACGCCAAGTCGCCATATACGTTTCATCATTCCGTCGGTGTTGCCGAAGCATCCACAGTAATCGCCAAGCAGATGGGACTCGCACCGCAGATTCAGACTCTGGTACGGCGCGCAGCCCTGCTGCACGATATTGGGAAACTGAGTGTGTCGAATGAAATCCTGGAAAAACCTGGGAAGCTCACACCCGAAGAGTGGTCCATTATGCGGAAGCATCCCGCATATACGCGAACCATTCTGCGTGAAATTCGCAGCTTCGAGGATCTCTCTTACGTAGCCGGCGCGCATCATGAACGGCTCGACGGCACCGGCTATCCCGAGGGGCTGAGGGCGGAAGGCATGTCGATTCCCGCACGCATTATCGCGGTCGCCGACGTTTACCAGGCTCTCTCGGAAAAAAGACCGTACCGGGAAGGCTTACCTGCGGAAGTCGTATTCAGCATAATGGATCGCGACATTCCCGACCGGCTGGATGCAGAATGCTTGAGCGCACTCAAACGAAGCATGCCCCAGCTGCGGACGATAGAGAAAGCGAAAGCTCATTCGGCCGGAGGCTAAATCACCGTGCGCCCCAACCCTCGATTACCGTAAAATGCACTCTGGCGCCCGTAGCTCAACTGGATAGAGCATCTGCCTTCGGAGCAGAGGGTTGGGAGTTCGAGTCTCTCCGGGCGCACCAGATTTTCCGCGAACTCAGGCCCACCCCAAACACGGTCAACGACTGGCTCCGATTTTGGGTGGCGCAGCGCTTGCAGCGTTGCGATGACTGCTGACCATTACGATTCCGGGCTTTCCTTAGCCCCTGAGAGGATTCCTAGAACGCGCCGCCACCTCCGCCGCCAAATCCTCCGCCGGAAAATCCGCCGCCTCCGCCGAATCCTCCACCACCGAATCCGGATCCCGAGGAACTCGCGCGCGGAGCCGACACAAACACCTGGTGCATATCGGTGGCCATGCCATGCATCGAGCTGGAAAATAGGATTGGATTGAAGCCCATTGCATATCCATATCCGGCGGGCGCGGCATACCAACTCGGCGGATCCTGCACGATGCCGGCGAAGGCTTGCGCCCAATGATGCTCGACGCCGAGAGCCATTGCGTACGGAAGAAATTTCTCAAACGTGTCAGGCGGCATTACCTTGAGGCGATCGGCGTCGACACGATTCATGAATTCCTGAAATCCCAGGACGGCGATGTGAGTGCGCGCTCCCTTCAGGGTTTTGGCCGTCATCACACGAGCGAAGAGCCACCAGATTACCGCCGAGATCACAAGGCATACCACAAACACCGGAATCGAGTTGAAAAAATTGATCCACCTCATGAAGGATAACGCAATGAAAGGCAAGAAAATGCAGACAGCGGCCGCGATGCTGTAAGCGTTGGCCGACTCGGGATCGAGAGTGTAAATACCCTTCAGCTTCAGCGCTGACATGATGTCGGTTCGAACCACGGGCACTGCGGTGTAGAAGCGGTTCTTCAGGCTAGAAAGGCGAGTATCGACCGCGTCTTCCACGAAAATATTTTCCATCATGACACGCTCGTGGGGGGCCAGGCCGCTCCAGTCCTGGCGCTTTTTGAGCAGATGAAAAATGTAATCCTTGTGATGGAAGACGAGACCTTTATCGTCGGTCTCCTCGATTTTGATAAAGCCGCGAACAGCCAGATCGATGATCGTCGATGTAATGTCGCGGGGGTGTATGCGATCATCCAGCAGCGTTCCGGCTTCGGCGGGAGAAATACCAGGCGGCGGCTCATAGATTGGAGCAACGGACATGCCCGGATCTGGATCGCGGCCCGCATACCACCACAGCAAGAACATAACCGCGAAGGTGACAAATGGCACAAACACTGCGGGATTGCCGCCGATGAACCACAAGAGTTTGGTGAGGCTGCTTGGCTCTTGGAGAATGCCCTTCGGAATGTAAACGTCGATGGTCATGCCGCCGCGCATGGGCAGGGGACTCGTGGTTTCGAACTCGACGCTCGAGCCTTCCACCTTGGCGGTTGCGTCGCGTTCAGTGGAACGGTAGACGCCAGTGAAGGCCTGCGCGCGCAGGGCATCGTTCGCGGACTGGGGGAAACGGACGTGGGCCGCGGCGTGCTCGATGGGCACGGGCCAGTCGTTGCCCGTCACGTTCCAGTAGAACTCGTCGTATTGATCAAAAAAGCGCGTGCCGTTGCGCACGCGATAGGCGATCTCCACGGTTCGTGTAGCATCGACGGCGTTTGGAATGTAGATTTTAAGATCGCGATAGGCGCCGGACCTGGAAGAATCGTATTTTAATTTCGTTCCATTTTCGTCGTTGATGCTCGTGATCTCGATGAAGAGTTGGTAGTTCGTTCCCTCTGGTCCGGGGTATTCAACTGGGATGGTTCTGTGAATACCGTGCCATTCACCGACAAAAACCAGGGTGATGGATTCGTTCACCAGGGCGCTGCCATCGGCGTTAACGGTGATGGTGTCCTGAAAGTCCGAGATACGCCAGGACTTTGCCGCGGCGGGAGCGGCGAAGACGAGTACAGCCCCAAGGAGGAGTAGGGTCTCTTCCGTTATGAACGCTGCAAGCCATCGAAAAAACAGGTTCCTCCGCTCCGCGAGCTTCGCTGCGCTCCCGTCGGAATGACAGAGTATCGGTTCGTGCATTGCCCCGATCATGAGATCAGAACTTTACGGCGACCGGCTCGCGGTCGGCCTCGGTGGTTTCAAAGAACTGACGGGCTTGGAATCCGAACATGTTTGCCAGAATGTTTGTGGGGAAGGACTGGATCTTCGTGTTGAGGTCGCGCACGACCGCGTTGTAATAGCGGCGTGCGTTCTGGATCGAGTCTTCTGTCTGGCTCAGAGAACCTTGCAGTTGAGTGAATTCTTCTGACGCCTTCAGCTCCGGATAGTTTTCGGCCACGGCGAACAGGCTCTTCAGTGCTCCGGTGAGCTGATTCTCGGCCGCGGCCTTGCCTTCGGGAGTGGTTGCCTGCATCGCTTGTGAGCGAAACTTGGCAATGTTTTCAAAGGTGCCTTTTTCGTGCGTGGCATAGCCCTTGACGGTCTCGACCAGGTTGGGGATGAGGTCATGGCGGCGCTTGAGTTGAACGTCAATGTCAGACCATGCCGAGTCGCAGCGTACGCGCAGCTGCACCAGGCTGTTGTACATGCCGATCAAAACGACGGCGATGACGACAAGGATTACGAGAAAGATGATGCCGACCATGGGCAGCTCCTAGGGGGATCTTAGTCTCGAAATCTTAATGTGGAAATCTTAGTCGGGAAATCAATGGGACGGTAGCACAGGGAGAGCGCGGGTGCAAACTCACCTTGCGTTGTCACCGATCTTTACACACCGCAATATGGGATTCGCGAATCAGAGTGACCGGACAAATTGAGCAAACGGCCAATAAAGAAATGAGGCCAAGAAATCTTGGAGCATAGAACGTGCACGCCCAACCAAAGCAAGAAAGCAGGATTCAGGATGACCGAACGTTTCCAAACACGAAGGTTGCGCCCGGCCGGAAGAATTATGGCTTCATTTGATCAAGTTGCGGGCTTCGCAAATTAACGGCTGCGCGTATTGCCTCGAGACGCACTGGAAAGATTTGAAGTCGATTGGCGAAACGGATCAGCGACTCGACGAGTTGAACGCGTGGGAAGAGGCGCCATTCTACAGCGAGCGCGAACGTGCGGCGCTGGCCTTGGGCCGAGGCAGTGACTCGTCTGGCCGATACTCACGTGCCGGACGCCGTGTATGAGAAAGTGCGCGCCGTTTTCAGCGAAAAGGAAGTGGCTAACCCCACGCCGGCGGCGATCAGTGCGTGGAATCGGCCGGCGATTACAGGGCGAACGACTCCGGGAACGTATCAGGCGCCGGGGAGAGAACTGAAAGGAGCGTGTAGGGGCGGGCCATGAGGAAGCGGGCCAAAGGCGCCCTTCGGTCGCTTCGCTCTCTCTCTGGGCAGGCTACGAGGAGCGCGCGGCTCGCTCAGATCTTTCATTCGCGCAAGGAACACGCTCTCTGGGGATGAAAATACTCGCGGGAATTCTTACTGCTGTGGAGCGAAGTAGCCTTTGCGGGCGCGAACTTGCAGGTCTTTCTTCAGGGCGGAAATTTCGATGGAGCGGTAACGGCCGTCGGCATCGAAGTCGGCCGGCTTGTAGGAGACGACATACTGGCTGCGCAGTTCGTCTTCGATAGCGGCGAAGGAATGAGTGATGTCCTTCATCTTGAAGGGAAAGAAAGCGCGGCCTCCGGTGGCTTCTGCAAGTTGCTCCAGCACTTTATCGCCACGCAGAATGAGCCCGCTGTCGTCGGTTGAGATGGCATAAATGATGACTTCTGCGCGTTGCGCCATCTCGATGGCTTGCGCCCGCGAATATTCGCTCTGGTTATCTTCGCCATCGCTGACCACTACGATCGCCTTTCGCGTGGGATGATCGGGGCGGTCTTTCAGAAATTTTTCCTTGCAAGCGCGATAGATGGCGTCGTAGAGCGCCGTGCCTCCGCCATCCTGAAGGCGATGAATGCCATTCGACAGTAGCTGCACATTGTCGGTGAAGTCTTGCGCCATCTGACTCTGTTGGTTGAATCCGACGACGAAGGCCTTATCAAAGCCAACGCGGACCGAGTGCTGCAGGAAGCTGATCGCCGCATTCTGCTCGAACTCGAAACGGCTGTGCACTGAACCGCTCACATCGATGAGCAGGCCCATGTGGAGCGGGAGATCGGTTTCGCGTCGGAAATTAACAATGGATTGGGGAGGCTTGTGATCGTCGAGAATGGAGAAATCGTTCTGACTCAGGTCGCGAACAAATTTGCCGTGCTTATCTGTGGCGATGAATAAAACGTTCACTTCATCCACGCGTCGGCGAATAGTGAGCATGGCGCCGGCCTGAGGATCGTCCGTGAGGCCCGGCGATCCGGCACCCGAGTTTGCATCGGAGGGAGAAGGATTAGCGTGGGCGTAGGCGGAGGCCAGACCGCTCCCATAAGCACTGGAGTAAGGATTCGATTGGGCAAAAACCGGGCATGAGAAGGCAATTACGGCTACCAGCGCCAGAATTCGACCTGTGGGCGCCGTGTACTTCGTGCCGGAAAAGTCCAAATTTTTCACTCCCAACCACCCGAAAATGCACTTCCTATTCGTTAGATGCACTTCAGATGCCGAATGGTGGGCGGCCTTCCGCCATGCTATCCATTGACTGTAGAAGGGCAGTTCGCCGAGTGCCAAGTTACAAAAGGAGCGCTCGTTTGGTCATACTTGGAATCTCACCTGGTCTCTAACGGCCAATAAGTAATTCAATATGCATGGGTTTTCACCGTTGAGGTCTGGTTGAGTAAGAGGATCAGGTTAAGATGGGGCGTCTCATCGAACGAGGTGACACGGTCGTTTCCCGGGGGATCATGCGGGTGAAACCTACGGCAATCAAGATGAGGAAGGCTGCGGCATTAGGCATGGCCTTATGGTTAAGCGCCTCCGCGGCATTCGCCGCAGCCGCAGCCGAAGAAGAGCGGGTGAACGAAGCTGGCGAGGTAATGAAGGAGATCCTGAATATTCCCGACGACATTCCGCAAGACCTGCTGGACAAGGCAGAGTGTGTGGTAATTTTGCCTTCAGTAAAGAAAGGCGCGTTCGGTGTGGGAGGCAGCTACGGCCGCGGAGTGATGGTATGCCGCAGCGGGCCGCACTACACCGGGCCATGGGGTTCGCCGGCGCTCTACGCGCTTGAAGGAGTGAGCGTCGGATTTCAGATGGGTGGCCAGGCCACGGATTTCGTTTTGCTGGTGATGAACCCCCAGGGAGCACGTTCACTGCTATCGAGCAAAGTGAAGTTGGGCGCCGACGTCTCGGCCGCCGCAGGTCCGAAGGGACGAACGGCTGAGGGCGCAACCGACATAGTGATGAAAGCGGAAATTCTTTCCTACTCCCGCAACAAAGGATTGTTTGCCGGGATATCGCTCGAAGGCTCAACCTTGCGCTCCGATGGAAACGCCAATCAAAAGCTCTACGGTAAGAAATTAAACGCGAGAGACATAATTGTGGACCGAAAAGTGGAAGTTCCGCCCTCGGCACGGCAACTGGTTTCTCTGCTGAATGCGAAATCGCCCAAAAACAAATCGGATCCGAAATCATTGGAGTAGGCTGCTTGGCGGTTCCGCGCTACTGCGCCGGAGCCTCAAGGCACCTTGGTCATTGTCACCTGACAATGAGTCCCGACGCGAGTTGAACACTCTGATCCACCGTCAAATGCAAGCCCGCGGCGACGTGAATCCAGAGGAGCACAGGCTCCGAGTGCTCGACTCGCGCCATGAGGTGACAGGCGCAGATCGGCAGTGGGCCGCACAATACGAAGAGGGGGACTTGGTGCGCTATACGCGCGGGAGCAAGGTTCTGGGGAACGACCCTGGCGAATACGCGCGAGTGGATCGAGTAGACGCCCGCGAAAACCGTATCACCATCGAGCGCGAGAATGGAGCGCAACACACCTACGATCCGCAACGGCTGTCGGGTGTGGCGGTGTACCAAGAAGTTCAGCCCGAATTCTCACAGGGGAAAACCGAGTTCAGTTCACGGCCCCGTCGAGGGAACTACAAGTTGCTAACCGAGAACTCGGCACTATCGATCGAGTCAGCCATTCCGGCAATCCCGAAATCCGGATGAACTCCGGGTTAATACCTGACGACGACCCGATGGAGATCGCAACCGAGATGTCCCGGCTCCTGCTGGAAATGCGGGATAGCAGCGTAAACACAAAGGTCAAGAAGCAAAGACTGCATTTGCTCGCTGAGAGTTTTCTGCGGACACCGGGCAGGAGAAACAGCATCCCGCAGACGGCATTCAGCTTGCCAATCGCACGCCGGGCGGCGTGACCCTGACGATGTAATTCACGAGTTGCCGAACCACGGCGGGGGCAAGGTGCTGACCATTTCCACAGTAGCCCGTTGGAGCCATTCCAACAGAAACGCCTACAAGGGGAGGTAGTCTGTGATCGAGCAGCACTTTAGGGAGGGCTGATCGACAGACGCGTGCCGGTCGAAACCGAGTCCGAGTCCAGACTCGGAGTTCTTGCCTCCCGCTTCTGTTGATACATCAGAGTGTCTGCCCGAGCCAACAAGCCCTCAATGGGTAGGGAGTCCCTCGCGCCGTCGCAAGAGAGGGTGCCGATGCTTAGAGAGAGTTGGAACCTCTGGTGCGCTCTCTCATTATGCTCCTGCACTGCTTTCGCGATCCGCTGCTCCAGCAGAGGTCGGGTATGGGGGGGAGATTCATTGGCAGCTACTGCGAATTCATCGCCCCCGAGCCGTCCGATGATGTCGGTTTTGCGGAAACAATGTCGCAGAAGAGCGGCAACCGCTTGGAGTGCGATATCACCTTCCTTGTGTCCCAAGGAATCGTTGATTTCTTTGAATTTATCAACGTCGATATAGAACAGCAGGACCGACGACTTATTGCGTTGCGCCAACTGCCATTGGTGCTCAGCTAGCAGGAGGAAACCACGGCGATTATAAACGCCTGTGAGAGGGTCGGTCACAGTCAAGACGCGCAAGCGGGACTGTCTCCGAGCGAAGGCCAACCACCCTGACATCCAAAGGACGACAATGACGAGAATCACCACTAACCAAGCGGCATGAGATGCCGTCCACCACGGGGCTTGTTCGAGTACAACAACATCCGCGGCCGAGCGAAGAAGAATATCAAAGGAACGCGCCTCGTGAGTTTCATCGGCGTTCGCCACGCAAATGCCCGTGATGCTCAGCAGGCTTCCCGGAACCAGTGAGCGGCGATTTTCCCCGGATCGGGGCATCCTTGCCGTGATGACTGCCATGCCATCCCTAAGGAACAGCAAATCTTCATCGACCCTAGGTACCGCTTCAACCAATCGTCCCTTGAGTTGGACCAAGACCGAGTCATAAGGCGCAGCGGATGACCCGTCGTTGTACACAATCATTGCGGACGCGGCTTGCGACAAACCGACGAGGGGGGGAACTGTGCCGACAACGCGAAACACCGCGTCGTCCAATTTAGGGGAGTAGCGGCCAGCGGCAGGATAACCGACCGCCTCCACTCGTGAGCCGAGGGGGGCGCGAGTCGCTTGCGTGCTTTGGACGAATATCCCCTGCGCTCCGTCCTGAATGTACAGACCTTGACGCGGTCGTGAGTAGGTGACGATTCCTCGCACCTTCACGCGGCTAATGGCTCCCCCCTCCTGATCGCCAAACTGGAGCAGGCTGCCAAGAGCGCGACTGGGAATGTCAAACGGGTCAGTGGTCGCTGGATGTTCCACGTTCACGTCAGCTAGATTCTGGACGTACAGCCTTAGTCCGATGAACTGTCTTTTGTCGTTAAAAACTGTGCCGCAGACACCGCGAACGGAAACCGAGGAGCCCGGCAGTCGGTCCAAATCGGCTTCTGAGAAGGCGTGAACCCGCACAGTAACGAGATCGCCCCCTCCAATATCGACTTCTAGAACAAGAACGGATCGTTCCCAAATGGTTTCTACGACGGCTGATCGCACGATGCCCCGGATCGCAATCCACTGCGCATCTTGCCTTCCCCCGGAAAGCTCGTCCGCGTCAAACTGGTGTGCGGGAGGCATCTTACCGTTACCCAACACGGTTACCTTATCCGCAACGATGACGGGTGCGAACATGCCCGGGCCCGTTGCACCGCGCAGTTCCACTAATTGCCCCTGCTGGACCTCCGGAGAATCGTTCGTGCGTGAGACTGAAATTCCGGCAGTTGCGTCCTGAAAGAAGAAGGAAGACTTCCAGCCCGAGAAGACGGTGACTACGCCACGTAACCGAACTGGCCGCCCCTGCCGAGCTTCATCCGGAGTGAGGGCGCGTACATCGCGAACGGTGATCAGGTCCGGCAGAGCCTGCCCCCAGAGTTGCCCAGAAGTCGCTGCTATCGCGAGGAGCACGACACCAAGCTCAACCACGCGTACAAAATTGAAGTCAACTTGATTCCTGCCCGTTGCCACTCTCAGCCCCTTCTTTCATTCCTTGACTCGATGGTTGCCATGTATCTGCTTCAGTGTGGTGCCCATCTGTTGATAAAAACCCTTGGGATGGTAGCCGGGGTTGAAGATGCGGTGGTTCTGGCTGATCAGCTCATTTTTGGAATATTGACTGATGGTGCGGAACTTGTCGTTTACATAACTAATGGTGCCCTGAACGTCGGTCACCGCCACGATGGCGTGTTGGTCCAGAGCGAATTTCAGATCGGCCAGTTGTTTGAGTTGAGCCTTGTTGATGGCGAGGCGTTCTTGTGCCCCTTCGTTGGCCTGCCGCCGTTCCGTAACGTCAGGGATTGCTGACATTGCTGTGCTCCGTCATCTTCTTCGAAGTACCAGCTAGTCGGCTAGGGTTTCCGTTTTCTAGGGAGTCGCGGGGAAGAAAGGGGAATTTCGAACTGTGGATAGCATACTTCACAACTACACCCAAACTTTGGAGCATTAGGTGTGCAACCTTAGAGTAGGAAACACTGGCTGAGCTTGACTGAGACATGAAGTTGTTTGATCCAAGGCGGCAAAGGTCGCTAGGATGAGCCTAAAAGTGCCGAGATGGCTGGAAGCCGATCTGAGACTCCGATTTCGAGACTACTTTTCTACTGAAATGGCACCAGAGCCAGAGCTACGCTGGTGACTTCGAACCCGTTCGGCTAAAAGTCGTAGAGGTTTCCACGATGACAACCCCAGCCACTGCCATCAAGGATGAAGTCCGTGTGCTCATTGACTTTCAAATCGAGACGTTCGGACCGCCAGCACCGTTAACATTTTCTCAACTCCGCGAATTCCACCACCGCTTTGAGAAGATCAGCACGCTGTGCCAAGAACTGAATCGGATTGGGAGTTCGAAGGTTCAAGGACACAGTAAAGGATGAACACGCTCCCCTTACTGTTCTCACTCTCGGCTTTGGAAGATTCGAGCGAGTCCCAAGTTGCAGGTTTCACGAATGGCCTCTGGAGTCAAAATTTCTGGCCTGGACGATTCGAGATGCGGCGCGAATCGAATCAGTGACAGCGCCAAAGAGGGTTGCCGCTGCGCTTTCGACGGCGCGAACACTGTTGGCGTGCAACTCGTGCCGGATGTTCCTGACCAATCTCCGGAGCGGGCTTGATCCCGTTATCTCTGGGTAGTTCGGGAAAATGGCGTGGAGCAAAGCCGTGCTCTCCTCAACACTGAAGTTGTCATCCTGCAACCAATTATTGTTGGCTTCCGTATATCCGCATCCAACGCAGATGTGTTCCATGCGGTTCCACCTCGCCTCTCGCCAAACTACTTGGTTGGATATCGCTCCCTCTTTTGGAACCC